>DMXI01000564.1 GCA_003483885.1 Microscillaceae bacterium | reverse complement strand
ATCAAAAGCCCCTCTTAGTCTCCCCAATCGGGGAGAAATCGTCGCGGAGAAGCTACCGCGAGTAACATTCCTCCCTGGATGGGGAGGTTAGGAGGGGCTTACTCTTAGCTGGTGCGCATCTGCGATGCGTACCCCTTTTAAGAGCATTTTTAATGCGGTGTTAGATCCTCGCTTGCGATCCAGTCAAATTTATAGACACGGTTTTTCTTAGTTTAAGCAAAGCGATAACTAAGAAAAATAAATGAATGAGCCAGTTTGCAACTGGCATTGTGCAGTAAATATAGATGATTGGTTTGACAAAGTCAGGCAAGTTACAAACTTGCCAACTCATCGCTTTTCCTTAGTTTTAAACTAAGGAGAACCAAGGGGTATTTTGCTAAGGCAAGTCCCTAAATCAACCAGCCAACTTTTGACTCTTTTCAGTTGCCTCCAGGAATCTATGCGCGTTTTTTAGCTGGAGATGAATATCAACCAAGGTGTGGTTACCATCTTGGTAAGTGACAATTACCTGCTTATTGTTCTTGAGGCTTATACTTTTGACTTGTGCCCAATGAAAGCGATGAGTGAGGTCATTAGCGACAAACGCAAATAAAATAAACCGAGGCCTGATCCAAAGTTCATTTTTTGTAACAATAACTTCCAAAGAGTTTTGAGCGCCACCAATCTTGCTTTTCCTGGATTTAGTAGAATAACCAGAAGCACGTTTTTCCTGGTAAAGAATACTGACTTCTGATAAGGGAGGGAATATTTTGAGCGCTTTTTTACCTTTTAAATACCCAGAGACTAACAGGGCAGTCATAATCACCAGCCAAATTGCCAAGAAAACCATCATTTGAAAAGTTGTTTTAAAATTCTTTATGCCCCAAAAAACCGCACAAACATCAAACTACCCACCAATAAAAGTAATACTGAAACATAAATACGCATCGCTTTTAGATTCAATCTTTTGGCAATGATGGGGCCAATTTGCCCACCAATCAATACCCCAGGAATTACGTAGATAAACATACTCAGGATGGTATCTGTGTTGGCTTGTAAAGCACTGGTAAAAGAAGGTGTAAGGCGACAAAGCACCGCACTAAAGCTAGATACAAAAACAATGATCACCGTAGTACCGATGGCCTGCGCATGGTGTTGCACCCTGCGATGGTGGATGTTGCCCGAGAGAATCAAAGGTCCCAAACCCACCGATACCAACCCTACCAAAAAACCTCCCAACGCTCCTTGTGGATATTGAATTTTACCATCATTAGACGCTGTGATGTTCGCAGAAGTAGTAAGCAAAGTGGTCTTGAGCAACAACACCAAACCGTAGAGAGAGGCAAATATGCCAAAAATCAACAACAGCCAATTGGCATTGATGTACTCGATACTACAGGCTCCTATAATGGCAAAAGGGATAGTGACCAACAGGTATTTCTTGACCAAATGATACACAATGGTGCCCTGCCTGCTATGTCCAATAAGCCCGCCAATAGAGCCAAACAGCATGGCTACCAACGATAACCAAAAACCCACCAACAACGACACTTTCATTAAAAGGATAAATACTGGGATCCAAAAATTAGCGCCCGAAATACCAGTGGAGTTATACAGCGTGGCAATTAAAATTCCCAATGGCAACAAATACCAATAGGTTGTATAGTCTAGCATATATTAGAAAAACATGCGTAGGTCGAATAGTTCGCTAAGCCCCCAAATCATTGAAGTTTTTCAACAAAAAAAGCGCTGAAAAACCAGCGCTCTTTTCTACGTACAAGGTACTACTAAACTTCATACTTTATAGCGTCTCCGCATTAAATACTGGATTGGTAAAGGCAATGTCGTCTATCATGAGGGTTTTATTAAAGTCTCCTCCCAGGTCAAACTCTACTCCAGAGATTTGTTGCCCGTTGTAGTCAAAGGCAGAGAGAGGCATTACATAACTCGTCATGATATTTCGAGGACAAAGCGACGTGTAAGGGTTGCTTACTTTGCCACAAACATCGCTCATGTAAGCCCAGCTACTAAATCTATTTCTACCAAAACCTTTATAAATCAATCTTATCCGAATGTCAATCCCTGCTGCACTATATGTTTCTCCTTGCGTAAAGTCAAATAGTTGTCCAGCTCTAAATCTAAGGTGTTGTTTATACTGAACTGTCCCAGGAAAAACAAGCTTAAAGCTCGCTGTTTGGGTACCTAGTTGAAAAAGATTTTTGGTCACCTTCAAGGTATAAGAATGATGCAAAGTACTGGTGCGTTCAGCATCGTTACCCAAATGACGATATGCCATATTTTGCGATAAATTGACCCCATTAGGCGTCAGCGTAGATGTTTGCCCAAAGGGTAGTGCAGTATACACTGTTTCCTGATTGCCATTATCCCAGTATTGTACCCAGGTATTATTCAACTTATTGGTTTGGAGACGAATATGCTCGTTGAACAACGTTTTATTGTTTTTTAAATAAGCCAGGGCAATCGCTTTGGTGAGGTTTACTACCCGACTATCTCCTTCTATGTAATGTCCCCCACTTACCATAACATAAGCCCGTTCTCCATTACCTGCATATCCTTCAAAAAGGGGTACTTTAGGTCTTGCATTGAATATATTGACTGCTTTTTCGTAATGATTGCAATAACCACCGTCCCGGTCGCTATTACCCTGAATAATAAAAAATGGGGTATTTGAAAGCAAAGGTGCCTGCCCATTCATTGTAGGGGCCAATCCCACAATGGCTTTCAGGTTAAGGTTGAGGCTTTCTATCACCGATTTGCCCTTGTACATAGTGGCTCTTCCTCCTGCACTATGCCCAAACAACATCACATTGGTTGACAAAGGTTTAATAATTTGAAAACCTCCGCCTTGAACCACGGGCAATGTTTGCCCATTCTTGTCGAGGTATAATTTCTTTAAATGAGTGGTTAATAGTTCATCAAAGTCATCATATTCGTTCATGTCATTGGTAAACCCTCGATTGATGCTGATCACATACATATTTTGAGCGGCCAGGGCAAATCCCAATGCATCATAGTCTTTATAATCCTGGTCTGTTCCGTCAGCGTGTGAAATAACCACTACGGGCAAATTGAGCGTGTTGGTAGGGTAATAATGGCGGCTATAAAAAGGCGTATTGGCTCCGTTCCAATTAGCATAAAATACTTTATCGGTCTTGATCAACTGATTGAGACCAATGTTTTGAATGTTAGCTTGTTTTTGATTGAGTTGTTGCTGCTGTTCTAGTTCATCTAATACCGAATTTTTGCAGGAAGTAAATAAGATACCCAATAGGGCAATAATCAAGAGGTTTTGTTTCATTTTGATTGGTAGTTAAGCAATAATAAATTAAGCTTTAAATTAATTTGATTATGTATACGCCTCACCACCAATAGGTCTCACAGAAGGGACCATTTGAGCGTGCCAACCTGATAAAAAATAGTACGAACCTGCACTTTGAACGCTTTAACGATTAAGCCAATCTTTAAAAGTCTGCGCCCGCTCTATACTTACAATGGGAGCCTTCTTAGGAGCTGGTAAAAGCCCTAACTTCACCCGCCCTCGGGTATGTTTTTGCATTTGTTGAATGGCCTTAAAATGTACAATAAATTGACGATTGATCCGAAAGAAATCTTGTGGGTCTAGCAAACCTTCCAGGGTATCCATGGTATAGTCTACAATAAATTGCTCCTTCTGCTGCGAAACCAACACTACATACCGTTGATCAGCCTGAAAATAAGCTATGTTATCAGTTGTCACCGACTTAATACGATCTCCAATACTTACCATAAAACGCTGTTGATAATTGGCTTGAGTAGAGGGTGGATTTTGTAAACTCTGTAGCAACTGTGTATACGATATAGCCGAACTCTGGGCGTGAAGCTTAGTATATTTATCAAGGCTTTGCCTTAGCTCTTCCTTTTGAATCGGTTTGATCAAGTAATCCACACTATTTACCTTAAACGCCTGTACCGCGTATCGGTCAAAGGCGGTAGTAAAAATGATAGGCACTTGTAGCTTTATTTGTTCAAATATCTCAAACGCAACCTGATCTCCCAGGTTAATATCCATAAAAATGAGTTGAGGCGTATGGTTTCGTAGCCAATCTACTGCTTTGGCCACTGTGGGTAAAATGGCTTGTACCTGAATTTGAGGATTAATTTCATTCAGTAATTTGCATAAGCTCTGGGCAGCCAGGGGTTCGTCTTCTATTACAATGACATTCATACACTTAAGGGTAATTTAACAGTAAAATCAGTGGTACTTTCTATAAATTCAGGTTGTTCTTTGCCGATGAGCTTATAGCGCTCCTTGATATTTTGTACACCAATGTGGGTAGAGCTTACGATATTTGCCGCTTTTTTTTGCAGGTTGTTCTGTACTACTAGTTTTTTAGCTTCCGAAAAAATTCGAATATGCAACGGAGCTTGTTCTGACATTTGGTTGTGTTTCACGGCATTTTCCAAAGCAATTTGTAGCGCCAAAGGAGGCAACGACACCTGCGACTTATCGGTATTGATCTCGTAATCTATTTTGAGGCTATCCCCAAAACGGATTTGCTGTAGCGCCAAATAAGCTTCACAAAACTTAAGTTCTTCTTCCAGACTTACCATTAAGTTGTCTTTGAGCTCCAGCACAAACAAATACAGTTGAGAAAACTTAAGGGCAAATGTGTGCGCCTTTTTGCTGTCTTGTTGGATCAGGCTAGCCAAAGCATTGAGGCTATTGAGCAAAAAATGCGGATTTACCTGATGCTTGAGGTATTCAAATTGTGATATCACATTTTGTCTTTTGAGCTTTTCTTTGGCCAGACGGGTACGCTGTCGCTGGGTAATAAACAACCACCCAGCAGCCACTAATAACAGTAAAATGACAACTCCCCCAGAGATTAATAAATTCCGTTTTTGCAATGCCGCGTTTTGCAATAAACTGGTATTGAGTTCATCCTTTTTGGCCAGGAACTTAATCTCCTGCTGACGGCTTTTTTCCTGGGTCTCAAAACTTTTGGCTTGTTGCGCCTTTTCAAAAGCGATTTTTTGTAGGCGTACCTCCTTTTTTTGTTGCTCTTGTTCAAAAAATACCGCTTGCAAATCTTTATCCTTTTGCAGCAACTCTAGTGTAGTTTGCTTGAGGCGAATAGAATCCTTTTGTTTCGCAAGATTAAGCGTGAGAAAGGCAATACTATCTTGCTTCCGTTCGGTTTCGTAGATCGTCTTCAGGGTCTCTATTTCTTTCACCTTCGTACTGTTCAACAGCGAGTCTTTATACAAAATATATTCTTTTTGGGTATCAAAAGCTTTTTTGTAATTTTCTCGTTGATAATGTACCCTAGTCAAAGTCTCTAATGCTCCCAAGGCTTGTTTTCTGAGTTTGAGCTTACGGGCCAATTCATAGCTTCGATGAGCATAGTTGTACGCTTTTTCAATGTGTTGGGTATGCCAATACACATCTGCCATGTTAAGCAACACCAAGGAGATCCCTTTTTGATCTTGAATCTCCCGACGTTTGGCCAACGCCTGTTCATAATACTCCAAAGCTTCGGGGTATTGTTTGCGTCGGAAGGCTACCTCCCCCAGGTTGGTTAAGTTACCAGCCCAGCTGCTGTGCATTTTTCGTTGCCGACTCATCTCCAAAGCCTGTTTATAATAGTTTTCAGCGGCATCGTACCTTTCAAGTGCCGAATTTACCGTACCTACATTACCAAGAGCTATTACCTGTCCTATCGGGTTTTGCACTTCTTTGGCTATTGCAATTGCTTTTTGGAAATATTGTAGCGCCTGCTCATAATTCTTCATTTGTTGCTCTAGCGCCCCTAAGTTGTTGTAGCTAGTACCTATCCCCCAACGATCCCCTAGTTTTTGGCGAGTGCGCAATGCTTGCAAATGATACTCCAAACCTACTTTGTATTGGCCTATGGCTTCATACAAACTCCCTAAGTTGCTCTGGATATTTGCCACACCATAAATGCGTTTAATCTTTTTGTTAAACACCAGGGCTTTTTTGTATGCCTGAATAGACCTGACATAGCGACCGGTATTTTGATAGATGAGTCCTATGTTGTTAAACATCATTGCCAATCCTTTATGATCCTGTACCTTGTAATAGTAAGGAATGTTTTTTTCAAAGGCTTGCAAGGCTTTAGAGTTTTGACTTCTGTGTAAATGAGCAACTCCGATAAACTTAGTAGCTTCTGCTTCGTAGTCAGGGGTATGATGTCTCTTAGCCAATATTAACATTTGATTGGCCCAATAAAAGAAAGAGTCAATCTTGCGTTGGCGGTAATACTTTCTGGCAATCTTGTTGGCTTTTAAAATAGAAGGGGGCACTTGTCGGGTAGTAGCCTCATTTTGTGCTCGTAAACTCATAGAAAAAAGGCAAAAAGCCAAGGCAAACCATAGAGCTTTTTTGTAGGGTAAGATATTTAACATTGTCGTAGGTTAGTATTGTGGTATGGGTATATACAAAAATATGCTCAAATAGTTGTGTTAGCGAGTAAAAAAATAGTAATGGCATTAAATTATAATTTTGTTCAAATATTAGGCGCTGGAAGGCTTGCACTTTCGCAGCGACCTAAAGTTAAGGAAATCAAGGACTTAACAAATGTAGGCTGTGATCAGCTCGTAACCATATTATCGGTAAAAGATCGCCCCCAAAATATTGGTGCCGAGGTAGAAGCCTGTGGTTTGCAATGGCATTGGCTAAAAGTAGCCAACGCCAATAAAATTTCTGATCAAGAGCGTTTGCTGTTTAAAAGCCTGGTACATACCGTTTATGCGGCGATTCTAGACAACAAATCGGTTTTGGTCCATTGCTCCGCTGGATTGCACCGCACTGGCATGTTTGCCTATGCCCTACTCCGCCACGCCAACCTGGATCAGGCAGAAGCACTCGAAATAATAGGCCAAATGCGGCCTGCCACTCAAGAGGCCCTAGAAGATAAATACTTGAATTTGGCCGAAGGATTATATTAGTACGGTTTTAAGTAAAAGTGTCCTTTAGTTATGGAATGAATGCTTAATGATGTTGAATGATCTTACTAAATGTCACTTATAAATACTTTTCCTTCATAATATTGATATGCCTGCGCTCGTGACCTGCTATGTGATAAGCCAAGGCTCGAACAGTTCTGCGGTTAACATTGCCTACTGCCGATCCGGTATAAAGAAAAGCCTCTTCTGGTAAATATTTAAATAAGGTAATAGTAGCACTACGCACCGCTTCATATTCTTCAAAAATACTTTCCAAACTGCGTTCATTAGCTTTGGAGGCTATAGTATAATCTTCTTGTTCAAATCCAGGAAGCAGCGTTTTATCCTGACGAGCATACCGTAATGCACGATAAGCAAAAATACGCTCGTCATCAATGATGTGAAGCAATATCTCTTTGATTGTCCATTTACCTGCTGCATAGCGATGATAGAGTTTCTCTTCAGGTAAACTATATACCAATTGTTTAATTTCGCTAACACTGTTTTGTAAATAGTCAAGTACTTGACCGTTATCCTCCATCAAATCCATATAGATATGAGAATAAGCTGGGTATTCAGCAGGAGTAGGTTTTTGTATATATCTCATAGGATGAATATGTTTTTATTTTTCTGAATAGTTTTTTGCCCAATCTTTAGCCCATAAACCAAGCGGTTCAAGCAAAGCGAACAACTCTTTCCCTTGTGAAGTCAGTGCATAACCCTCCATAGTTCGTTCAATCAAAAAAGCGTTATTGAGCTCTTTAAGGCGTTTATTGAGAGTAGTAGGAGATATGTTTTCACAGTATTCCTGTATTTGTCTAAATGTACTGGCACCTTTATCTAAATGCCAAATAATACCCATTGCCCAATTACGACCTAAAAGATCAAACAGCGCCATGATGGGTTGTCCGGTTTGTGAACCCCGAACCGGTTTTCCTGGAATAGGTTGTTTCATGAGAATTAGATGCTACATTATTTGTAGCAAAGCTACTTAAAATGTAGCAATTTTATCCACTAATTACTTAAGTTTTATAAATTGAGTTAAGTCTCTTTCCCCATTGGCGGTGTTTAAGGGCAACGACATCGCCAACAATTGCCCCACAAGGGTAAAGTTTGTAGTGGCTTTGCAAACCCAAAATTAGCTATATTTGCCCTCCCAAATCACTAAACAAACCTCAAGAATATGCCCCAATTCCAAACCATAGAACAAGCCTTTGAGTGGTTTTTAGAGAATACTTATCCTCAACTTACAACTGAACAAAAACAAAAGTTAAGGGATGCCAAGCACGATTATACCACAGGTAGGAGTAAAGTATCTCAAAAACGAATGATGCGAATTATGGATGAATATGGAGAGTTTGAGATTCAGTACATCTATGAAAACAAAAAATGATTTATCGTTTATACCTCAAATAAACAATTTATTTTATTATATTTACATGTCTTTTTAAGTGAAAAGATAGCCCAAGAGGTTGTTGATTGGCGTCGCACCTCAAGGGCTTATGTAAACATAAATTATTTACAAGATGCAAGATATCAATTTGCAGGCTTCTACCCAAAATAAGCCTTCCCTTGCTTTATTAGAAGAAAACCTAAGAACGCGCCTTGAACGTTTTTCATTCTCGGCTCACACACCACTAGAGCATTTTCGAGAAGGTGGTAGTAAGCTTAACCCCGGCAATACCGAAAAGATTGCGAATCATTTAGAATTAACCATTTTGGAGTTACGCTACCTCATCAATGATCTGTATTGGCTGCAATGGATCAAGGCCAGAAAAGAATCTGTGTCGGATTTTTAATCCATTTTTATTGACATTTGAACAGAGCGTCACCCAATAAAATCTGCCTCAAAGGCGATAGTTTTGGGTGACGTTTCACTTAAGCCCCCGCAACCACCTAAGATTACGGTATTTCGACTATATTTGCCCCCAAACTAAAACTACACTTAAACAAAAATGAGCAACCATACCACTCCACAAGTAGGCATCATTATGGGCAGTAAGTCAGACCTGCCCGTAATGCAAGACGCTGCCGATATTCTCAAAGAACTAGGCGTATCTTATGAAATCACCATTGTATCGGCTCACCGTACTCCTCAGCGAATGGTCAACTATGCCCAAGCGGCTCAAAAACGCGGTCTAAAAGCCATTATTGCAGGAGCTGGCGGAGCAGCTCACTTGCCCGGAATGGTAGCTTCACTCACTACTTTACCCGTAATTGGTGTACCCGTAAAATCCAGGAACTCTATCGATGGATGGGACTCAATTCTCTCAATTTTGCAAATGCCCAATGGCGTGCCAGTGGCCACCGTGGCCCTCAATGCCGCCAAAAATGCCGGTATTTTAGCGGCTCAAATGGTAGGTGCTTTTGACGATACTGTACAGCAAAACTTGCAAAACTACAAACAATCGCTGGCCGAGAAAGTGAAAAACGATGCTCGTGAATTGGGAGGAGAAGATGATTTTTAGATACATTCTCAAGGGATGTTTAAATCTAAATGCGTCAAAAGCCGCTAAAATCTTTTAAAATCTGATTTTTTAGGTTAATTTGAATCTTATTTCAAGGGCGTGAAGTTCTGGGGACCAAGCACTTGTAAACTCCCAATGTAGACCTAATAAATACCCTCATACAATCAAACACTATAACAATAAACAACTATGAGTGAATTCCAACCTTGCGGCTGTGAAAACGGCTATTTTTATCCGTCAAATTTAGATCAATGCCCTTATTGTGAAGATGGTAAAGGCGGTGGAAACTTACAGGATTTGCCCCCTTCGCTTCCCAACATGGCCAATCAAGGTTTGGATGATGACCCACCTATGGGAGGATTTGGCGGACTCGCCAAAACCAAGCTTGACTTAGACAATGATGTTCCGGGACAAGGTGGCGGCTTTGGTGGCGGTGGTGGTGGATTCAATTCTCCTCAAACCGAAATCTTCGGTGTTGGAGGAGGTGGTGGTGGAGACTTAAGCCGTACCCAAATTTTTTCGGGAGGTGGTATGGGAGGTTTCGACCCCTCGCCCAACTTTCCCTCGATGCCTCAGCAACAAGGCCGAAAGATGGTAGGTTGGCTGGTATCTTTTACCATTGATGAAAACGGGGTAGATTTTAAACTCTATGAGGGGCGCAATATCATTGGGGCCGATCAGGGATGTGACGTAACCGTGAGTAGCGATCAGGCTGTATCTGGTAAGCACTTAACCATATTACATCGTATGGGACATTTTAAATTTAGAGATGAATTTTCTACTAATGGTACCTTTATCAACGATGTATTTGTAGAAGAAGGCACCCTCAAAGATGGAGACATCATTCGCATTGGGGAAACTATTTTTAAATTTAGAAGCATTGCCTAAGCCATAACTGAAATAACTTTAGCTGAACAATAAAAGGATGAAAAAAGCATTAAAACCAATCTATTTGCTGCTTGGGCTCATCATTGGGTGGAGTATCCCCTCTTTTGCTCAAAACTTCAACATCATAGAAACCGATACTACCAAATTTCCTACGCTCAAAGTAAAAATTCTTTTGCCCGATGGAGGCAAAGCGTCGGAGCAAGATTTTAAAGTATACGACGAAAAAGACCCTAATACTACGTTGTCTATTAGTTTGGAGACCCCTGATGCTCCGGATAGTAGCAATGCAGATACTAAAAAAGATCGGCTTATCTTTATTTTGGTAGATGGTTCGGCTATTATGAATGGGGTCCCCATCAATAGCATAAAAAGGGCACTGGCCAATAGCTTTGGCGTGTTTTCTTCTACTGACAAAGTAAATGTGGGGTTCTTTACCGATACCGACGAAGTAACCTTGGTTACCCCTGGCTTCAACAATAAGTTTAACTATCTCAGCCAAGAAATCAGGTCTAAAATAGAAGCTGCTCCCCCCGTAGACTCTACTGGTGAATACACGGCAAAACTGTATGCCTCTATTTATAAAATACTACAAGACATCCACAACGATGATATGGAAGGCCAGAAAATCCTGGTGGTAGTATCTTCTGGTCAAAACAAGGGGAGCGCCTTTACTTCTTCGGACTGTATTGCCCGTGCTCGTCAGATGGAAATCCCCATCTATTCTATTACCTATCAAATGAGTAATGATGACAAGGTGCCCGATGGCCTAAGTCGTATTAGTAGCGAGGTAAGGGTTGATAAAGCTTCTAGTGGTTCTCCAAGTCGGATCGTAAAAACCGCCGGAGAAATTCAAAACGCTTTGAGCGACTTTTTTGCTATCAAAGAAGAAGTTGTGGTTCCCCAAGGGACTACTTTGTTTCTTTCTTTTGATACTGATGCTCCTGCCGACGGAAACCAACACTCTTACATGATTGACTACAAGGGGCAAAACCAAACCCAGCGTTATTTTACTCCTTATCGCCCCGAATCAGGCGAAAGTTTTTTCAAAAAATACAGTATTTACTTGATCATTGCCGCAGGAGCATTGCTGGGTATTGTACTTTGGACCCTGTATAACCGCCGTATGAAACAAGCGGAAGAAGAACGCATTGCGGAAGAAGAAGAAGCTGAAGCGGAAGAACAGGCCCGTTTGGCGGCCGAGGCAGCACAGCGTCGTCAACAAGAGGCGATGGCGCGCAGACAACAAGAAGAAACCTCTAAGCAAAACGAGGCTACCGATCAACGACTCAAAGCACTGGAAGAACAAAATATTCGTCTACAAGAGCAGATAAGATCCCAACAACTACAAGCACAAAACCAACCTACTCCTGATCCAAAGTTTGATATGAAACGCACCATTATCTCGGGAGGTGGAGGCGCTCCTACCTTAATGGTTTCAGCAGGAAGTTTTAGCCATACATTTGCCCTGAACAAACCAAAAATCTTTATTGGTCGCGCCCAGGAAAACGATGTAATGATTCCAGTGCAAACAGTATCTGGGCAACATGCCACCATTACCATCGAGAATGGTAGCTTTTACCTAACTGATTTGGGAAGCACCAATGGCACTTTTGTCAACGGATCGCGCGTATCCAAAACAATTCTAAAATCAGGCGATATGATAAAACTAGGGGCTGCCAACCTTAAATTTCATATTTAATGAAAAACTCATCTCAACTTTTGATAATGAACTACCAATCGCTCACGTTCAAAATTCGAGACAAGTTAGAAGAGAAAATAAGTACTGGGGCATAGAAAAGTTAAAAACAATATGAAGAATTTTCATTTTGGTAGCCACACTGATATTGGTCATGTACGCAAACAAAACGAAGATGCCATGGGGTATTACGAGACCTCGAATGGTTATGTATTTGTAGTGTGTGATGGTATGGGAGGAGCTGCCGGAGGAGCCACCGCGGCACGAATGGCCGTAAACAGCATCAAAGTTTTTTTTCAACACCAATATTATCCAAGTCCTCAGGAAGCCATCCGACAGTCTATTCAGTATGCCAACCAACAAATTTTTCAGGCAGCTCAAAATGCCCCTGGCATGCAAGGAATGGGCACCACTTGTGTATTGGTATTGGTACGCAACGATCAGGTGTTTTATGGACATGTAGGCGATAGTCGTTTGTATCATCTAAGTAACGAAAAGGTTACTCGAGTCACCAAAGACCACTCGTTTGTGCAAGCTTTAGTAGATCAAGGAGTTATCTCTGATGATGAGGCCGAAACCCACCCGCGACGCAACGAATTATTGCGAGCTTTGGGTACCCAACCGATGGTAGAAATTGATGTATCTTCCAGTCCAATTATTCCAGATAGAAACGATATATTTTTGCTTTGTACTGATGGGCTCAATGGGTTGGTGCACGATAAAAGCATAGAAAGCACCCTAAATTCTCCTATAGATGTAGAACACAAAGCCATTAAGTTGGTGCAAATGGCCAACAATTTGGGAGGGTACGATAACACGACAGTGCAATTGATTGAGTTTTACAACGTACCCAGAAAAAGGAAAGCTGGTTTTGGTGAACAAAAAAGCACATTGGGTGGCACACTGATCAACCCCACCAATACCACCGATAACTTTTCGGATTCGGCTGGTTTAGACAATGACCCTCTGAGTTTTTCAGAAGATTATAGGGCTGATTATCAACAAGAATTTGCCCCCAAGCCTAAACCACAGCCCCGAACTACTCCCAAAAGCACCCCTCCCAGACGCAAGCCCCCCGAAAATAGAGAAAGCCCCCGAAAAGATAAAAACTCACGAGAAAGAAGCCAGAAAGAAAAAACCCACAGAGAAAGAACAAGAAGAGGACGAGGCTTCGACTTTAGTTTTGACCTTGACTCACCCATTATGCAAGTTCTGGCTCGTTTGGCTTTTGTAGTATTGTTGTTTTACGGAGGGAGATGGTTTTATAAATATGCTGTAAAAGAAGGGTATATCAATACTAATTTTTTACAACAGACCAGAAGGGTATTCGACAGCGGCAAGAAGTCAGTAAATGACCTGGGAGATAAGTACAATGCTTTTCGCAAAAAGATAAGAGAGGCAAAAGATTTTATCAGTTCTACCCAAAAATCGCTCAATGATGCCCTGCTCAAAATGGACAGCATTCGTAACAAAATTGATCACACGATAGTGAAAGTGACCGAAAAAACCAAAGATTTGAAAAAGCTAGCCGAAGAGCAAGGGTCAAAGCTAGACTGGATTTTGGAAGTAAACGGATTAAAATCAGTCGACGAAATCAAAAAGAAAAATATCACCAGCTTAATCATTCCCAAAGAAAGTCCTCAAAAGGTTATAAATAAAGTAAAGGACCTCAAAAAGAAAGCAGAGGAGGCTATTGAGGAACAAAAGCGTAAATTGGAATAACGTAGTTATTGAAAATTACAAAATTAAATCTTAAGGTTAACTAAAATATGTTGTATTTTTGCTTTGAAGTTGCCTCGACTTCTTTATAAACAAAATTGTGATGGGCGAGAATATTTTGAATTACCGCATAGAAGAATTAGTACAAGAGAATCAGGTTTTTAGATCTTATTTGGGAACGCATACCCAGTATCCCAAAAAAGTATTGATCAAAACCCTCAGTCCTTTGCTGGATTACAATCCTGCTGCCAAGGAAGCTTTTATGGAAGAGGTAAAGAAGTTAGCCGCAGTACAACACCCTTACATTGCTACGCTATACGACTGTCTGGAGCAAGGCAACGACCTCTATTTGATTTACGAATACCTGGAAGACTTCTCGCTTGCTCAAAAGGTACAACAAGATGGCCCAATGCCTGAGCCAGAAGCAGTGGAGTTGTTTATGAAAATTCTGGAGGCCTACCAATACGCACATCAACACCAATTGATCAATGGGGCCATCAATCCCAATCATATTTTTATTTCCGAAGATCAACAAGTCAAACTGTTGACCTCTGCCTTGAGCAATGTCTTTTTGGTAGAAAACCTCAAGCTACAAAACGCCGCATTAGCCGCTTATTTAAGCCCAGAACAAGCCCAAGGGCACGAAGCAGATCGTAGAAGCGATGTATATTCATTGGCAGTAATGCTTTATTATATGCTCAAGGGACAACACCCTTATCGAGGTCAAAAACTAATAGACATCCAGCATAATATCATCAAGGAAGATCTCCAAATGGATGGTATCAGCCAGGGATTGACTAAAGTGTTACAAAAGGCCTTATCTAAAAATAACAATGATCGTTATGCAAATATTGAGGCTTTTAGCAAAGCACTCAAAGGGCATCTGGAAGCGACCACAGCTACACCCACTCCCCCACAAAATACGACATTGCCTGCCAACGATTCTTTGGACAACACCATTTACCCTGAAGATTTAGAATCGGAAGAAGAAACCGTTCAACCTCGTGAAATCAAAGTGCTGAATCTTCCTTTGTTTATTTTGATAGGTTTGTTGGGAGTTATTTTAATATACAATTACGCCAAAGACAACACCCGAAACTACGTGAATACTACGGTGGCATTTGACATTAAAGATACTACGTCTATTCGCAATATGCAGGATTCTATCAAAGTTGCCAACGAACAACAACGGATTACCGATAGTGTGCGAAGAATGAACATGGGGAAAAACCTCGACAGCACAAAAATATATATTCACAAAGCCGGATACGGTGAAACCCTCGAGTGGCTCTCTAAAAGATACTATGTACCACTAGAAACCCTCGAGAAAATGAACGATATGAAACGTACTGACAAAATCCGTCCCCGAACTGGGCTTAAGGTTTTGGTACGAGACATATACAAGCTCAAAGAAAACGAAAATATTTATCACGTATCTCGGAAGTACCGAATCAATCCAAATATTATTTTATATGCCAATGGTATTTCATTGGCCCAAGTAAAGCGAAAATACGACGAAGAGGGTAATTTGATAGAAGAAGAAAAGCCTATTTACGAAGGTAAAGAGCTAGTAATCCCTTTGAATGCCCCAAGATATTAATTGGAGGATGATAATGCCTCACTTCGGTCATTGCCTGCAATGCCAGGGTGAGGTATATTTTTGGAATACTGGCGCTGTTTGGACTTTAAAACTTAACTAATAATGATAGGGGAAAAAATTCTAAATTATCGTATTGATTCACTCATAGGTGAAGGAGGAGTAGGAACCGTATACCAGGCCACTCATACCCAATTGGGGAGAACGGTGGCCATCAAGGCGCTAAACCCCGCCTTGGTAAACAATGAACAGGTAAAGCAACGTTTCCGCCAGGAAGCTACTACTTTATCTAATCTACAACACATCAACATCATTACGTTATACGACTATTTGGAAAATGAAAAAGGCTTATTCCTGATTATGGAATTTGCCAAAGGAGAAGCATTGGACAACTTTATACAAAAACGTCCTATTCCTGAAGAGCAAGTCCAATATTACTTTAGTCGTATACTGGATGGAATGGAGTACGCCCACAAAAAAGGAGTGATTCACCGGGATATCAAACCTTCCAATGTCATTATTACCCAAGAAGCGGATGCTAAAATTTTGGATTTTGGTATTGCGAAAATCCTCAAAGAAGGGAAAAACACTTTGACTCAGCCAGGTGCTCAGCTAGGTACGGTGTTGTATATGAGTCCCGAACAAGTGCAAGGCCAAACTGTAGATCATCGCACCGATATTTATTCACTAGGGGTGACTTTGTTTGAAATGCTTACCAGCAAACCTCCGTATGATGGCGACCAAACCACTGAATTTGAGGTTTTCAATAAGATTATTAATGAACCTTTGCCCACGCTGAAAACCTTTAATGACCAGCTTTCGGATCGTATGCAATGGCTGATTGACAAAGCAACAGCTAAGAATCCAGCCGATCGTTTTCAAAGTTGTGCTGAGTTTAAAGAAGCCCTCCTGAAACAAGAGCAAGCTCCTGCTAAAACTGTAAATGAGGCCATTGGTGGTAAAGCCACATTGCGCCCCACCCAAGTAAAGGCGACTACCGAACAACCAGTGGCTACACCAACCGAGCCAAAAACAAATACGCCAAAAAACCAAGCCAACGAAAGCACTCCAAGAAACACAAACCCTGAAAATGCTGGTAAAGGTAATACAAGGAAAGAAGATGGTAGCAAAAGACCTAGAAAAGGGATGTCTCGAACGCCATTGTATATCTTGATTACTATTTTGGTAGTATTGACTGGATTCTTGATTTATAATGAGCTATCAGGAGATGGGAAAAAAGGAGGAGTAATTTCTAAAAACACTCCCAAAGACACTACGAAAAATAAGGAGGATAATAATATTGTCACCAATAGTGAGAATAATAATAAAACCAACGAAAAAAGCGAAGAGGACAAAAAACGGGAAGCCCGTCAAGCTCGTTTAGATAGCTTGATTGCTCGTAAAAAACGTTTAAACGATACGTTGAGACAAGTAAAAAGACAACGATTAGACTCTTTGAGAAAGGCATTGTTGGTAGATGGAACGCTGATAGAACCAGAAGATGAATTGGCCGAGGGCATTACAGTAGAAGTAGAGCTGAGAAATACGCGTGAAGATGTGAAATTTAAAAGCATCATTATTTCATTAAAACTATACAATGATGCGGGGGTAGAGGTTGATGATCACGAATACAAGTATGGAGATTTAAATAAAGAGGCCAATCAATCAGTAACCTTTAGAATCACCCGGGAAATTGAGGCATCAAAATACCAATGTTCACTCAAGTCAGTGGATATAAGAGATTTGAGTCCTCCTACGAAGGTAGATTCAATCAATAAAATAATTACTAAGCTAGAAGAAGAAATAAAATCGATAGAAGATAATTAACCCATTCCTTTGTTGTGTGTTTAAGCAAAATGACACCAACAAAGGATGTTTTACTAAACGAATCATTATATTTAAAACATAAAAAAACGTCTCTTGTGGTTTACAAAAGACGTTTTTTTATATCTTAATAATCGTGGAAATTAACTTCCTGTCATTGTTACGGCATAAGTTACATCACCAGTTTTGGCGTTAGTAATGGTCACTTTAAAAGTTAGTTGACTGTCAGTTACTGTAACATTAGTGAAAGTAGCCGCATAAGGAGTACCACTTGAAGGAGTCAAGCTTAAGGTATTGCCTCCAAAAGAATAAGTACCAGTTTCGGTAGTGCTGCCCAAATTATGCGTGTAAGTGTTATCAGTATTAAATTTGGCCGTTTTACTGGCAAAGCTTGATGTCACATCTGTCCCACTATTGGTTTCGTCTATTACACTAGAGATGGTCCAGGTCTTAGCAGTTAGCAGGTCAGCAGAACTTGGCCCGGCATCACCGCCACCACCACCACAGGCGGTAAATAAGAACACACCAACAAGGGTCGTTAGTAATAGAGAAAAATAATTTTTTTTCATAATTTCTCGAGATTTTAAATATATCAAAGCAAAAATAACTAAAAAAACAATACTGTTTATTCCACTTTTTTATAAAAAAGTCTGTATCTATATCTATGTACTTGCAAAGAGGTAACTAAATGGACAAAAGTTTTTAGTTATTTTTTAAAAATTAATGTGGTAGCCATCGCGGCTACACCCTCTTTACGTCCTACAAAGCCTAAACGTTCGGTAGTAGTGGCTTTTATTGAAATATCTTCTACTGGAATGGCCATTACATCGGCAAGGCACTGCTGTATTTCAGGAATAAATTTCCCTATTTTGGGTTCCTGTAAACAAACTACCGCATCTATATTGCCTATTTCGTACTGGGCATCCGTAAGTAATTTTACCACCTCCTTGAGCAAAATTTTACTATCAATTCCTTTATATTTTGGGTCTTTGTCTGAAAAATGATACCCAATATCCCGCATATTAGCCGCACCCAAAAGCGCATCACAAATGGTATGAATCAACACATCAGCATCAGAATGGCCCACCGCTCCGTGGGTATGAGGGATTTTGATTCCTCCCAGCCAAAAGTCAGCGCCTTCTTCCAGTTGGTGCACGTCGTATCCTTGACCTACTCGTATTTTCACAGTTTTTTTATTTAATGAATGAATGCGCTCAATATCAAAATTTTAATTTCATAAATCAAATTTTTGGCGAGCACTCGTCAGGTCTAGGCATGACGATAATAAAGTGTACTACTGTTTTCGGGCACCAATATTTCGTTCGCGAGTTGTTGTATTTGATTGGGCTTTACGGCTTGAATCTTTTGTGATTCGGTATTGACCAATTGTGCATCTCCTAACATAGCAGCATAAGCCAGGTTCATTACCCGAGTGAGTAGCTCTACTTCCGAAAATACCAAGGTAGATTCGGCCTGATTTTTCACCTTACTCAACTCTTTTTCATTGATTTGTTCATTTTTCACCTCCTCAATGATCTTTTGAATAGCAGCATCGCCTTGCTCTAGCGCAACCCCATCATTTAAATTCCCATGAACGACTAACATACCAGGTTCTACTGAGCCAGTAATGTATGCATTTACCGAGTTGAATATTTTTTGCTCTTTTACCAACTGATTATACAATCGTGAAGATTTACCTCTACCAAGTATATCGCTCAACAAATCAGCCGTAAAGTAATCTGAGTTGGTACGTGCTGGCATATGAAACACCTTGTAGATGGCATTATTGGGTACATCCCCTTCAGTGTCTAAATAGCGTGCTTCGCTTTGTTTAGGTTCCTTAGGTAAATCTCTTACATAGTTTTCACCTGCTGGAATATCCCCAAACCATTTTTCGGCTAAATACCTTAATCGCTGTATATCGATGTTACCTGCCACAGCAAGTATGGCATTGTTGGGAATGTAAAACTTATGAAAAAAGTCTTTGACATCCTCCATAGTGGCTCGTTCAATATGTGAAATATCTTTGCCAATAGTAGCCCAGCGATAAGGGTGCACTTGGTATGCTATAGGACGCAACTTTAGCCAAACATCCCCATAAGGTTGGTTCAAATATCTTTGTTTAAATTCTTCTATCACTACCTTACGCTGAGTTTCTAATACTTCCGGGTCAAAAGACAAGCTCATCATTCGGTCTGACTCAAGCCAAAAGGCAGTTTCAATATTAGCCACCGGCAAAGTGATATAATAATTGGTAATGTCGGGGGTAGTGTAGGCATTGTTTTCACCGCCTACTCTTTGTAGAGGTTCATCGTAGGAAGGTATGTTTTGAGAACCTCCAAACATAAGGTGCTCAAACAAATGGGCAAAACCTGTTTTGGTTTGATCTTCGTCTTTGGATCCTACATTGTATAAAATATTTACCGCGGCTATAGGTGTTGTTTTGTCTTCGTGTAAATATACTTGCAGGCCGTTTTCAAGTGTAAAGTATTGATATTCAATCATATGGGAATATAATATAGCTTGATAGATTGTTTGAGATAGTCTGTGATACTTATATAGAACGGAATCGCATGTAAAAAGTCACACTTTTGGCGTGCATATTTCGGAATAGTATCCCAAAAAGCAAGGGTCATTGATTGTGGTACGTAGCAAACAACTCTCTCGAGTAAACATTCGTACTTTTATCCCCTGTTGGTATTATCAAGAAAACTTGGGAGGTAATGACAAAAAGATTTACACAAAAGCGGAATACAGTCTTTCATTTAGAATACTGTTCAACTCAAGCATTACTTTAGTACCGTTTAGTAAATCTTTCAGTTCAGCTATTTCGGTAAGTGTAAGCACATAACAACGATCACAACTGCAGGGCGCAATAATTTCGTAATCGTAAGTTGCATCGGGGTTTGAGGCCATCAAATCAAGGTCTATTGCATCTACCGCTTTCTTGAATTTATACAAGCAGGGCACCTTATAGGAAGTAAGATCACCGTTGAATTCTACCCAAAAACAACGATCCTTATCTGATTGATAAACAGCGCCGTTGAGAGTTTTGTATACTTCTATAAAATGAGTCGGTACATTGATCATTCTTTGATTGCCTTTTGTTAATCAGTGCAAAAATAGAGATTATTTATAATCAGTCCAAATAAATGTAATATTTAACTCGATTTACGCAGGCAAATATGAGTAAAAACACCAAAACGTTTGATGACAAATGTCATTGATCTATTGATTCATTTTCTTCGGTAGTCAGTATTTGGTCGTGCTGGGCAATAGCTGTAATAAAATTCTCAACAAATTGTACTTTATTAGATTCACTGAGTTTGTCCAGCGATAAAAATGGATTGAGGTCTTCCAGTTCTACCAACAACAAATTACCATTGGGCAAACGGCAAGCATCTACCCGCTGGATGCCACACTCCATATTGTTCCATTGAACAAACTTACGGGCAAAATCTAAATCGGTCTCATTGGGAATAAACTCTTCTAGTTCCCACCTTTTACTTTTGTTGGGAGCATATAAGGCATATTCAAACTGATTATTTAGAAAGTAAAAAGACAGTTCATAGTTAAAACTGATAAAAGGTTGCACTAGCATCCCTTGCAAGTCTTGGTTGTGCAGCGCATCTTTGGCGAGTACTTTCATCCCTATAGAATCTGCGCCAAATTTAGGCTTGACAATATACCTTGTGGCTTCTCCTAAAATACTAATGTCTAAATCGTCGGTGTGCTCGATGGTAGGAATCACTGGAAATCCTAATTGAGTGAGTTCCAGCAAATATTGTTTGCCCTGCATATCGCCTTTGCCATCCAATGAGTTGAAAACCGTCACATTACGATAACGGGCTTCTTCCACAAATTTCTCGTAATATTCTTTATAGTAGATAATAGAACCTGAGTTTCTGATGATGATCATATCGGCCACATCCAAAAACTCTAATACTTGGTGTGGATGACAAATCAACACATTGAAATGGTCTTTGAAGCAAGAGGTAATGTATAAATCTTCTTCGTAGTAGTTGCGACCTTTGGCTTTGTAGTATAAGTCGGTAACATATAGGATGGATTTCATAATGAACAGGCTAGGGCTAGTATACAAAAAGCATAGATACGAATATCTATGCTTTTTGGGTAATGATTGCAGGTAAAAAGTGAATAGTTTACTAAAATTTGTCACACCCACAGGCATGATGAAGATTGAATCCACTTCCAATGGGTGATCCGGCAGGAGCCGAAGCAGGTGTAGTAAACTTCATTTTGTTATCCCCTTTTTGGAACTTGTTGATCTCCGAAATGGCAAAGAAATAATGGGCTTTGGCTGCTTCATCCTTAGTAGATTTTCTTTTATTTTCTAACCATTCTTTCAATTCCTGAAGCTCATAACTAGCAATTGCTCGCACTTGCGAAGCGGCTCCCTTATGGCTGGCAAGTTTCATGAGTTGGTATAGCACTATATTGTTTACAACTCGCTGTATTTCGGCCAATTGTCCGTTTTTAAAGCTTGTCTTCCAGGTAGCATCCATCAATTTCTTTACTACTTGTTCAAAACCAGGGTTTTGACCATTGCGAGCGTGATATTGTATCAATCGAGCGGCTCTTTCGTGATGCAAAAGCAGAGAGACAGTCATATTGGTAGCAGTTTCGGCAGCAGCCATAGGGTCAAATGCAACCCCAGTGCGAGGCTTAAAGTTTTCGCGACCTCGGTTATAACCATAAGCTTTTGGAGGGAGTATTTTGAGGAGTTTTTCTGATAATACCAAAGCTTCAGGTTGGATGGTACCAAGTAAGGCTTGCAAGGCTTTTTGTTGCGCTTTGGCAGGTACAATTTTGGTCACTTGCTGGTTATCACCACGTAATGCATACGTATAATATAACCCTCCTACTACTTTGGAAGCCGCCTCGATCTGATAACGGTGTAACAAATAAATAGGCACAAGTACATCCTCAAGGTTGGACATAGGTTCCCCCACGCGAATATTGTTGGCTGAGAAATTTTCTAATGCTTTGGCGCGGAGTTTCATCACGCGATTGAGTTCATCGGCAGCGCTAGCGCCATTATCCCACAAATGAGCCAAAGGATGAGCACCACCTCGAGGGCGAGCATCCGCATCAGAGATATAATACATCCCTTTTTTAATCGCATCTTCAATAATTTTATTCAGGGCTGTTTCTTCATTGGTACCAGGAGGGAAGTCAGAGTAGCCATATTGAATCGCTACTTTGTCCCATTCGCCAATACCAGTAGCATAAGCATCTGACCAGTCAATAGAGCCGTTGCTTTTTATTTTAATCAAAGGATGAGGGTAGTCCATTACTGAAGCGCGATTGTTGACACTTGAAGCAAAGTTATGCGATAAACCCAAAGTATGACCAATTTCGTGTGCTACCAATTGACGTAAACGAGCCAGGGCAATTTCTTGCATATCTTTGGGTACTTGCTTACCATTTTTGTAAGGGGCCAACAAACCTTCTGCAATTAGATAATCTTGGCGTAAACGCAAAGACCCAAGGGTAACGTGCCCTTTGATAATTTCTCCAGTACGAGGGTCTGTCACCGATGCCCCATAAGACCAACCACGGGTAGAACGATGCACCCAATTGACCACATTGTAACGCAAATCCATAGGATCAGCCCCTTGTGGCAGTACTTTTATTTGAAAACCATTTTTATATCCAGCCGATTCAAAAGCTTGGTTCCACCAACTTCCACCTTCTAACATAGCCGATTTAATAGGCTCGGGCACTCCAGGGTCAATATAGTATACAATGGGTTCTACTGCCTCACTTATGCTCGCGCGGGGATTTTTTTTCTTCAAACGGTGGCGAGGAATTACACTTTTCACGATACGTTCATTAAGCCCACTGGCATAATCTACATAAGTACGACGCCAATAGCCTGAGCGGGGATCAAACCGGCGAGGCTTATAATTGTTATCAGGAAGCTCTACCAACGAGTGATGTTGACGAATCGTTACTGCTTCAGGAGAAGGAGTCACACTGCGAATATATCCCCCTTTGGCATTTCCAGTAAAGGTAAGGGTTACTTCTACTTCGGTGTTTTTGGGGAAGTTTTTGGTGCGGGGTAGATAAAAAGCAGAACGAGACTTGTCTAAACGATAGCTTCCTTGTTGTCTATTGCGTAAAGTGCCACTAACTCCGTGAGCGTCGCGCATGTAAAAAGCGGTAGCATCTACCAACACCCGTTTGTTTTTGCCACTACCTTCTTCGGCACTTACCCGAAACCCCCAAATTGCCGATTGAGCAAATGCCAAGGCTACGGCTTGTTTTTCAGCATCATTGTTTGAATTAGCTCTATAATCATAGTTTGGTTGAATCATCAAAACTTTATTGCCTACTTTTTGGAACGTTACAATTCTGGTATCTCCTAGTTGCCCACGATCCAGGCCAATATCGTTTGACCCCACTCCTGCTGCCAATGAATTTACATATAAAACCTCTTGATCGAGTTTATCAATTTCTAACCAGATTTTACCATTTTCTTCATCCCAATAAAAATTAAAATAACCTGGGTATTTTTTTAGCCCAGCAGTTTTTTGCTTGATGGTAGGAGTTCCTATTTGCACCTGCGCCCATATGCCTAAAGGCCAGCAGATAATGATTGCTATCAGTAGTTTTTTGTACATCGGTAATCTGTGTTTATTGAATGCTGTATGTATAAAAGTTTAGACGTAGCTTGTCTTGTTGTTTGTGGGCTTATCCATAGTCACGCTGAATATTTATCAAAAATATCTTAAAGTTTAAATTTTGCCCAATGTTTTGTAGAGTAATTGCGAAATGGCGTCCACACAAAATCTAGTTTTGCTTATAAAAAAAGCAAATGAAATTGTAAATTAGCAAAATAATCATTCCAAATCACGTAAGTTATGAACATTGAAGAATTCAGAGAATATTGTATTAAAATGAAGGGTGTAACCGAAGAACTACCTTTTGATGAAGATACGCTTGTATTTAAAGTAATGGGGAAGATGTTTGCGCTCACAGGTATAGAGAGTTTTGAGAGCATTAATGTAAAGTGTGACCCTGGCACCGCAGTAGAACTGAGAGAGCAGTATGACGCTGTAAAACCTGGCTATCATATGAACAAAAAACATTGGAATACCATTGTAAACAACAGCGATATGCCTGACCAGGAAATGCAGGAATGGATTAAGCATTCGTATGATTTGGTAGTAGCCAAATTGCCAAAGAAAACGAAAGAAGAACTGGCAGCAATGGAGTGATTCTTGAAACGATGAAGCTGATGGCCATATTTATTAAAAAAGCAATCCGAATGATATGGAGCGCAACCTTAGTGTTGCTACTTGCAATTGCTTTATATCTATTGGCAGCATTGTTGGGTACTTGGATTACCACAGGTAAACTAAGTACTCAAACTACAAGTCAAGACTCAGTAAATATTTATGTAGTGAGTAATGGCATGCATACCGATTTTGTATTACCCATACGCCATACTACTAAAGATTGGCGATCACATTTGGCTCAGTCACGTTTTGAAGGCTATTATCAGCACCAATGGATAAGTTTTGGCTGGGGTGACCAAGCATTTTTTCTGAATTCCACCAAAGAAGGTTTCCCCGCACTGAGTACTACCTTAAAAGCAGTGTTATGGCCTACCAAAAGCTTGATGCATGTATCTTTTTACCGGAGTATCAATACTCAAGCCGACAATGTTTATAGATTGAGTGTTTCTCTTGAACAATACCAAGCACTCGTAAAGTTTATCTTGAGCTCATTTATCATCAAGCAAGACCAAACATTTCATTATGTAGCTCAGGGTTATGGTACCTATGATTTTTTCTTTGAGGCTCATCGTTCTTACCACCTCTTTTTTACCTGTAACAACTGGACCAATCGCGGACTCAAATTAATGAATATTCGTACTGGTATTTGGACTCCCCTCGAGCAAGGGCTCATTCATCATTTGAAGTAGGTGTTTGCTTATAGTATTTAGTCCACAGTCGACGGTCAATAGTCCATAGTTTTTAGCTCATAGCCAGGAGTGGGTAGTTCGTAGTTTCTTTAGTCCATAGCTTATTAAGTGAAAAACGAAAAGTGAAAAATGAAAA
The DNA here is from genome assembly GCA_003483885.1 of Microscillaceae bacterium. Classification (GTDB taxonomy): domain Bacteria; phylum Bacteroidota; class Bacteroidia; order Cytophagales; family Microscillaceae; genus Microscilla. Next base: position 127 of record DMXI01000564.1, on the reverse strand, counting down.
GTTGGCGCGAAGCGAATATAATTGATCAATTCATAACTCATAATTGATTATCATATTTGCAAAATTAATAATCAAACATCAATAATTAGTCATCGCATCGCGAAACAATTTAATTGTAAATCCCGAT
>DMXI01000353.1 GCA_003483885.1 Microscillaceae bacterium | reverse complement strand
GGCAGAAAAAATTTTACCCCGGGGTTGCGGGGTAAAACTTTGGAGCGAAAGACGAGATTCGAACTCGCGACCTCCACCTTGGCAAGGTGATGCTCTACCAGCTGAGCTACTTTCGCTAATGATTGAGTATGTCTCTTTGTTTTTGTGGCTACAAAGGTACGGTTGTTTTTTTAATCTGCAAACCTTGCCACATTTTTTTTCTGTTTTTTTGCAATTATTTTCAAAATTGCCTCAGAGTCGATGCAAATTTACTTTTTCTTTTCTTCTCTTTCCTTATTATCTGCGCTTTCCTTTTTTTTTCTGGCCAATTTCTTTTTTTCTTTCTCGGTTACCTTGTGCTTATCAAAACGGAGCTTATTGACAAATGCAACCTCTCTTCGGGTTTGCGAATCGGTTGCATAACGATTTACTACAGTTTGTTCGCCCCACAGTATAAATACATCACCATACCAATGCATAAAGTGTTGATCGTTAGAAGCATAGATTTTATCGTTTTCATCTATATTGGTTACTTCTTCTTCGGTTTCTGCTTTGAGGGTTTTGTGTTTGTAGATAAACTTGGTACAAAGCGTAGGTGTCACCCCTTCACGGCGTTGGCGCATATAAGCTAACACAAGCGAGTCTCCTTGAAACCCTACTTTTACCTGGGTTTTCATTTCTTCTGTTGTTACCCCATACTTCAATCTAATGGTATTGTCCCATTGTTTGATACCTCTTCGGTTAAAAGCACTGATAGAGGCTGAATTGAACTGATAATTGCCTTTTTCTTGGGTAATAGGCATACTTCCTCGGCCCAATGCAGTAGGCGGAATAGCCTTATTACGATACCAGTAACGTTCTGCCAATACCAAGATATCCTTGCTATTTTTCATTTCTATCACGTTACTTAATGCCATTTTAGAGCCTAAGATGTAATCTTTCCCTTTGGCTGCTTTTTTTAGAATTCTTTCCCGAATACGTTTTACTTTTTTAGGCGAATGGTAGTTAAAGTAATTACGATAATCAATGAATTTATTCAGTCGGGTTTTGCCTTGATATCCGTTCTTAATCAAAATAGAAGCAATGCCTTGTGGGTAAGGCTGACATCTTTTACTATAAGTTCCTAATAGGAGATATTCGGTTGCATTGAGCGGATATAGCGTGGCCGAGTGGAAGTTGTATCGTTTAGGAAACTCCAGTTTGCGACTTGCCTGCATTCCTACAATATTAGAGTAGGCACTTGCCTTGTAGTGGCAAAGCCTGCTATTGGCCATTAAAAAAAAGCCCGCATTAATATCTTTTTTGGTATATACCCCTATTTGATTAAAGGTTTTACTATAAACCGAAGGCACCACCTTTGTAGAACCATCCAAGGTATTGTATCGTAGTGCGGTAATGTTAGATTGAAACGATCCTGTAAGAAATATATAATCTTGGGTAGCCCTCAGTTTAGTAAGGGTAGCTTTTAGCGGGAGTTTGCCTTCAAACTGTTCAATTTGTCCATCTTGGATGTTTACCTTTAAAATCTTAAATATTTTTTTTTCGTAGCGTGTGAGCAAAAAATACATGTATTGCTTTTCATCGTAATACATATCTATTGGCTCAAAAAGAAGCGGTACCTGATATTGAGCTTTCCACATTTCCTTAAAGGTGGTATCCAGGCGAGTCATTTCCCAGTTTACTTCTGGGCTTCGCCATCTCTCTCTTTTAGCCAAAAAAAACAAACCTTTTTGTTTGAGTGAGACTACCTCAAACTCTTCGTGGACAAGCTTCTTGGTAAGCGGTATCTCGTAACGATCTTGTACCCGAAATTGGGCCATAGTAGGCAAAATGACGAACATCATCAAAAATGAACACGTCATCCATTGATATATTTTTGTTGTTGAGATTTTCAAAGTAAATTTTTTTAAGGGTTTATATTGTTCTTTTTTAATCTTTGCTTCAGGATTGTTCTACATTAAGAAGTAGAATATAGAGGCCTTCCCCTATACAAAACTCCTATTATTACAAAATAATAAAAATGAAGTAAAAAGAATAAATTATTTTCTGCTATAGAGTTATACTAAAATGAAGATAGTACGTATTCAGTCATCAGCACAACTAAAACAAGCATTTTCTATTCGTGAAGAAGTATTCATGGTAGAACAAAAGGTGTCATACGAAGATGAATTTGATGTATATGATCAAGAGGCACGCCATTTTTTGGTTTTAAAAGAAGAAATACCCTGTGGAACTGCTCGCTGGCGCTATACCGCCAATGGAGCCAAACTCGAACGATTTGCCGTATTGGCTTCCTTTCGCCGACAAGGAGTAGCTTCGGTGCTGGTTCAGGCAGTTTTAGAAGATATTATAGAGCAATCAAAAGGGCAAGACTTATTACTATACTTACATGCACAAACCGATGCTGTGCCTCTCTACGAAAAGTTTGGTTTTCAAATTAGCGGAGACCTGTTTATGGAATGCGATATCACGCACTACCCTATGGCAAAAACAATTGTGGCACAAAACCCGTAATGCTCCTTTTTGAAATGCAAGAAATAATTAAATTCGCCGTTAAAAGGTAGTTGTCAATTTAAATCAAAAAGTATGGATCGTATTTGTGCATTGTTGTTGGTAAGCTTGTTGGCGTATATTACTCCTGGACAAGCGCAGTCTGACAGTATCCAAACCAAAGGCACAGCAGTAGAAGAAGGGGCCGCCCAAGTATGGCAACGAGGCTCCAAAGAGGAAATAGTTATTAAAAAAGCCCCACGTAGATCCATTACTTATGCTGCTAGAAAAATTGAATCTAATCCTGTGGAAAAAATTGACCCTCATTTTTTTTCTTATACACCACATCTTAGGGCAAAAAATAAGACAAAGACAGCCAAGAAGCTAAGCTTTAGAAAAAAAACACAGCTACCAAAACGATTGGGTAAGCAACGAAGGACCCGAAAAGCAAGAGAATTGCCTGGTTGGTTGATCGATTTAAATTTATTTACTGTAGGGATTTTCTTTTTAATCTTTTTTGGTGGTATAGTGGGGTTATACTTTTTGTTGCGACCTGAGATACTACTTTCTTTTTATCAGCTCTTATTATTAGCTGCAGCCTTTTCGGGTACTTTATTTTGGTATCTTATTTTAGGAACAGAGCAAGGCTTTGATGTGGCTACCTGGAAAGTCTTCTTTAAACATGGTTGGCTCAGTTTTCCCTTGATTTTTGGTATCTACTTTGGCTTTAGGCTACTGTTCAACGCTCCATTAGCCATCCCTTTTTTACAACTCCTACTTATCGGTTTCTTGATAGGGTTGGTTTTTCTCATACTATCTTTTATCATCGATTGGTACTAAGCGTAAACAAAGAGGTGATAAGTTATCAGGTTAGACAATATCAGCCAAGGTATGTTCTGCTTTTCGAAAATACCACCAACTAACCAAGAGTAGTACAATAGATACGCCTATAGAAAGGTATGCATAAGGCGAGATTTGCCCTCCAATAATAGTCCAACGAAATCCTTCTACAATTCCTGCCATAGGGTTGCAGTAGTAAAATGGACGATAGACTTCTGGAATCAATTGGGCAGGATAAGCGATGGGTGTAAGATAAAATCCTATCCTTAACCCAAACTTTGCAATAGGCTGAAAATCTCTGAACTGCACCGAAAGCGCGCTTAAACCGATAGAAACTCCCAAAGAAATAGCGACCAAAGCCAAAAACCAAAGGGGGAAATACCATAAGTTTTTAGGGGGAATGTATTGATACCACAAAAGTAAGATCACCATCAACAATAGGTTGATAAAGAAATCTATTGATACAACAATAGCTTTGGATAAGGGTAAAATAATCCTGGGAAAGTATACCTTGGTAATGAGTCCTTGAGCATTGAGGATGGCTTCGCCCCCCTGAGTAACTAACCCTGAAAAATAATTCCAGGCAAAAAGCCCTGCAAATGCAAAAATAGGATAGGGAATCCCACCAGTATCTACCTTAATCGCCACACCAAATACCAAGCTGAAAATAAGTAATGCGGTAATGGGTTGTAAGATGAGCCATACAAAACCCAGGTAAGTTTGCGCATAACGAATCTTAAGGTCACGGTAAGTCAATGTCCAAAGCAAACTACGATAGGCCCACACCTCCCGGATATAATAATAAAATGGAGGAATTTGATTGTTGATGATTTTTTTCGGGACAGGGTTTTCCTGGTTCATTCTACGTTTGATGATGCTCAAGTAACTTAGGTAATATCGAGCGTACTTGCCAAATAATCTGTGCAAATATAAATGAATACAAACCAAAAATGCAGCAATGCCAATAATTAGAGAAAAAGTATTTTGTTATATTTTTTGAGATTATTTGAAATTTAACTTTTCGAAGATTGGTGTAAGAATGATGTAAGGTTTTTGGTTTTAAAAAGGCCTAAAATATTACATTTGTAATAAGTTGATTACCAATCAACTAGGTGTTAAGTAAATGTTAATGATTATTTGAGGAGATTGCCCAAATAAAATTAGATAAAACCCATAAAATTCTTGAAAATGAAAAAGGAGCCGTTTAGAATATTCTTCTAAAATATTTGTTTTTATGTTTCCTAAAAAATACTTTAGCCGATGTAACCCAAAGAATCTATTGACCCCGTATATTAAAAGATAATACACTTAAATTACTTAATATCAATAACTTATCTATTAAAAGTTGTATTTATTGCCTATTAAGTGTTAACATGTAACTTACTGATTTGTAGTAGGTTGGTGTTATTGGTGAGTTGGATTTTTTTGGATAGCAAACAATATGGTCTAACTAAACGAGCTTATATGGTATAAAACTACTTTCTCTCCTTAATGTTTGAAGTTTCGGCTTCAAATTTTCCCATATAACATATAATTAACATTAGTGGCGAAGAATTGACCAGAAGATGTAGTCTTTGGTAATTTTTCCGTGTCGCATCTCATACACTCTTTGATATTTTTCAAAAAAAGAATCATACAAAGTAGCACTGGCATTGCCATGTCTTTTGAATTGTAAAATTCGAAGAGTTCTATCTTAGAATATCATTATAAGTTTTAATAAAAATAAAATATTTGAATCCTGATAACTCGCTAAGCAATACTACTTGTTGGTAAAGCTTCAAAAGCCTTTAGTTTGTTTGAGACAATGTCTCAACGATGGGAGGTTTGAGAACTTTGTCAATACATTTTATGGTAAAATCAATTAAGTAACAATTTATGAAAAGTAAACTTTTACTCACTTTAATCTTTCTAGTGGGGCTAAGTGCTTACGCTTTCTCTCAAGTTACCGTTTCTGGTACGGTTACCGACAAAAGCGGTAGCCCACTTCCTGGAGTAAACGTAATCGAGAAGGGTACTTCCAATGGCGTTGCAACAGACGGCAGTGGTAAATTTAGCCTAAACAACGTAAGAAATGGTAGTACCCTTATTTTCTCTTTTGTAGGTTTCCAGAAAAGAGAAGTAAAACTTTCTCCAGGACAAACCGATGTTGGAGCAGTTGTAATGGCTGAAGAGGGATCTCTGAACGAGGTAGTAGTAACCGCGCTTGGTTTAGAGCAGAACAAAGACCAAACAGGTAGCGCCGTAACGCAGGTGGCTCCTAAAGCTTTGGTACGTTCTGGAGAGCCTCAACTACTAAACCAGTTAGCTGGTAAAGCTGCTGGTGTATCTATTGTATCAAATAGTGGTAGTGACCCAGGGTCTGGTTCAAGAATTACCATTCGTGGAGCCAACTCCATTGGTGGTTCAGTTCAGCCATTATTCGTAATTGACGGTATCCCTATGTTTAACACTACAAGTCAGCTTGGTTCATCTACTACAGCTGGGGTAGTACAGCAAAGCCGGGTAAATGACTTGAACCCGAACGATATTGCTTCTATGGAAGTGTTGAAAGGTGCTGCTGCTGCGGCATTGTATGGAGCACGTGCCTTGAACGGGGTTATTTTGATTACCACTAAAGATGGGGTGGCCAACAAAAAAGGATTTACCGTAACTATAGGTTCAACTGTTTCTATTGATGTGCTCAACCGTAAAGCACCATTGCAGACGGCCTATGCTCAAGGTACGTTGGGAAGATTTAGTACCACTGATTTCCGAAGCTGGGGAGATAGAATTGCTGATCGTCCAGGTGGTCCCAATCAGTTTATCACTGATCCTAATGCAGCAGGTTATGCTGGTTTCTTTGATGCTAACAACGGTCAAAGATATTATGCATTGGCAAACGGTACTGATACTCAGCCATATGGTGGTAAGACCAGCCGAGAAACTTTTGACGTATACGATGCCTTATTCCGTACTGGGGTAACTTTTAACAACAACATAAGCTTAAGCTCTGCCAACGATAAAGGAAGCATGTACATTAGCTTGTCTAACTTGGCTCAAAATGGTATCATCGGCGGAAGTGGCGCTGGAGTTGGTCGTGGAAACAGTACTTATAACAGAACTACCGCTCGTTTGAACCTAAGACGTTTCTTGGGTAAAATATTTACCGTAAGTGCCCGAACTGCTTATTCGCACGCAGTTTCTAACCGAGTACAGCGTGGATCTAACATCTCTGGTATTCTTTTGGGTGGATGGAGAACTCCTGCTGATTTTGACATCACTGGATATACTGGTACTTATACCGACGCAAACGGTACCGCATTCACTGGACGTCAGCGAGCATATCGTAACTATTTGGGAGCTAACGAAAACTCAAGATACGACAACCCACTTTGGATTATAAACAACATTTTGAACGAAAACGTAGTAGATCGTTTCATCGGATCTGGAGAAGTTGGTGCTGATATCTTCCCTTGGTTAAACATAACCTATCGTTTAGGAGTAGATCACTTTGTAGATACTCGTGAAGATTTCTTCCCTTCAATTGCCTCTACAAACCTTGGTGGTCAGTATGAATTCAATAGCTTGACCTCTACTCAATTAAACTCTGACTTGATTATCCGTGGTAGTTTCAAAGTAAATGACAACATTTCGGGTACTATCTTAGCAGGTATTGGAGCCAACGAACGTAAAAGCTCAATCAACTCTGCTTTGGTATCAAGCCTTGTAAACCCATTGTCACAGCCTACTTTGGCTAACAGTAATACTCGCCTTCCAACCTCTACTTTCAATACTATTCGAAACGTAGGATACTTCTATCAGGCAAACTTTGCATTGTATGATATGGTATTCTTGAATACAAGTGGACGTTACGAAGAGTGGTCTAGTATGGAAGAAGGTTTCTTCTATCCAAGTGTGGATGTGGCTTTCCAATTCAGTAAGTTATTACCTAAAAACGACATCTTTACCTTTGGTAAGTTACGTGCGGCTTGGGGACAAGTAGGTAGAGCAGCTCCTGCTTATGCTGACCAGGCTCCATTCTTCTCTAATGTAAATATTGGTGACTGGGGTTGGGGTAGTACTTTCAATGGTGCTGGTTATGGTGGAGCAGCTAGCCAAACAGCTACTGCAGCTTCTGTCTTGAGACCAGAGGTGAAAACTGAGATTGAAGTAGGTATTGACGCTCGTTTCTTGAAAAACCGAGTGAGCGCAAGCTTTACTTACTATACCAACAATACCACTGATTTGATTCAGGCCATCAACGTGGCACCTTCTACTGGTTTCTTGAACAGACAAGCAAATGCTGCTGAGATTGAAAACCAAGGTTATGAGTTTGAAATTAGCGGAGAAGTATTCCGTTCAGGTGATTTCTCGGTAAGCTTAAATGCAAACTACGCTAGAAACATCAACTTGGTGAAAAGACTAGAAGGTACTGAGCAAATTTTCTTAGGTGGATTTACTGGAACTTCTTCAGCAGCCATCCAAGGATACCAGTTGGGTTCTATTTGGGGAACTGGCTGGCAGAAGAACGACGATGGTACTTTGATTTTGGACGCCAACGGATTCCCTCAGCAAGCAACTACTCCTCAGTTCTTGGGAGATCCTAACCCTAACTACCGTATCGGAACTGGTGCTACTTTGACCTACAAAGGTTTCTCATTGAACTTCTTGATTGACATCAGTTCTGGTGGAGAGATTTGGAATGGTACACGTGGTGCATTGTATTTCTTCGGAACGCACGGAGACCAAGGTCATACCATTACTTTGACTCCAGCTGAAGCAGCTTCTTTGAAAACGCACTCTCAAGGACGTACCGTTGATCAGTTGATCGCCGCTGGACTTTATCCATCAGCTAATCGTAACCCTGATGGTAGTGTAACATTCCGTGGTAGAAAAGCCGACTTTGGTGGAGGAACTGTATTGCTAGACGAGCTTTGGTATCGTAGCGGTCCTGGTAGTGGATTTACTGGGCCAAGTGAGCAATTTATCGAGGATGCCAGCTGGGTTCGTTTCAGAGAATTGACCCTTTCTTATACCTTGGATTCTAAGGGCTTCCAAAACTTTACTGGAATGCAAAATATTCGTTTCACGTTTACTGGACGTAACTTGTTCTTGTGGACTGATTATAACGGTATTGACCCTGATACTAACCTTACTGGTTCTACCAATGCACTTGGTTTAGATTACTTCAATAACCCATCTACTCGTTCGTTCATTCTTGGTGTTGTAGGAACGTTCTAAAACAAGTGTACGATCAATTAAAAAAACTGAATTAGAATCATGAAGATATTCAAATATACATTTCTTTCATTGTTGATGATTGTTACAATGGCAAGTTGTAATAGTTGGATCAACACCGATGATGCGAAGATTAACCCTAACGGGGGACCTGATGCACCTGATAATATTTTGCTTACTCAAGCAATGCTAGCATTGATACAGTCTCAGGAAGGTAGTGCTGCTCGTTATGCTAATATGTTTACCCAGCATTTCCGCGGATTGGCTCGCCAGCACGGGGGATATGATGGGTACATCATGAACTCCCAAAACTTTTCCTGGAGTAATGAGTACCAAGTAGCAATTCACCAGCTTAATTTTGTGATTGAGAAGGCAACTGCTGCATCAAATCGCCCACAAGCTGGGGTAGCTAAATTAGCCAAGGCCTGGATTTTAGGAACGTTGACTTCTTTGTATGGCGATATTCCATTTTCACAAATCGACCAATTTGAGACCATCAAAGAGCCAATTTTTGATGATCAAATGACGGTAGTATATCCAGGAGTACAGGCAATGTTAACTGAGGCAATTGCTGATTTAGGTCAATCGGGTGGTATTTCAGGATCTGTTTTGTCAACTGCAGCAGGTACTGCTATTACCTCTACAGCGAACTGGATAGAGTTGGCTCATACCTTAAAAGCTCGTTTTTATCTGCATACCAAAGATTACACAAATGCTATTACCGAAGCAGGACAAGGTATTTCGGCTACTGGTAATAACTTTTTTGCGCCTCATACCGAAGGTGAGCGAGGTTTAGATGTAAACATGTGGTTTGACTTCCTTGAGGTTCAGCGTGCAGGTGACTACGGAGTAAACACCAGTGATAAGAAGTCTTTCCTCGGAGAGATGCTTAAAGTGGGTGGAGCAAAGAATAACGCAAAGACCAATGAGTCAGCACGTTACGCAGATATCTTCACTACCAATACCGACGGTGATGCTGACGGTATCAATACCAGTGGAAGCTTATTTGGTGCAAGTGCTCCTTTCCCATTAGGTACTTATGAGGAAACTCAATTGATTTTGGCAGAGGCTTATATCCAGCAAGGTAACAAGGCGAGTGCCTTGACTGCTTTGAATAATCTACGTGCAACTTTAGCAGCGAAGTACCCTGCTGGTACTTACACTGCTTATGTAGATGCTGACTTTGCGACCAATGCTGACTTGGGTACTGAGATTCTAAGAGAGCGTTATGTATCGTTGACTGGTACACTTGAAGTATTCGCTGATGTGCGTCGTACCAACAATGCCATTGGCTTGACTCCATCGACAGGTACTCAATTACCAGGACGTTTCTTGTATCCAAATGCTGAGGCGCAATCAAACACCAATACTCCAACTGGAGGAACTTTGTTTGATGTATTGGCAGTATTTAGATAGTAAAAAATAAAAATAGCTTATACAGCTTATAGGTGTATGAGTTTAAAAATCACTCACTTATGCATAAGTGAGTGATTTTTTTATTTGCTATTTGTAAAACCAAATATTTACTGCAAAAGAAGACTTACTCACGAATAGCTAAACACCATTGGTTTGCTTTAAATTTATTACTTGTACATAATGTATTACCACAATGAAAAAAATGATTCTATTCTTGTTGAGCATCGTATGTTTACAAACGTACGCTCAGCGCCCCGGAGATATGACCCAAGGAGTACTGAATGAACTGGTACCCTTTAACAAAAAAGTGACCCAGCGGCATGGGACCAACTACTTAACACCTGGCTGGAATAAAGGCAAAGTATGGGTGGAGTACCAAGGTAAGATACAAGAGTTGGACGAACTGAAATTGAGGTTTGATATGGGAAACCAACAATTAGAAATTAAGGTGCACAACACCATTTCTAATAAAGCATCGGTAAAAGTATTGTATGACCAACATGTGACTAAGTTTGAGTATACAGATGGAGAAAGTCAAGAGAAGGTGTATTTTGAAAGATGCAAAAACTTTAAAACCAAAACCCCTATGTTGGGCTTTTTCAGAGTGTTATACAAAGGCGACAAGGTGAGTCTTTTGGTGAAGATTGCAAGCTATGTACAAAAAGGGAACGAAGTGAAAGCATTGGGCATCGGGTCTGCAAACCAGCGGGTGATCCGAAAAGATGCCTACTTTATGACCCAAAATGGGAAGACTTTCAAAATTAAACGTCGTAAAAAAAGCATACTCAAGCAGTTTGGGGATAAGCAAGCGCAGGTAAAATCTTATGTAAAAGAAAACAAGCTATATTACAAAAAAGAGAAAGATTTGATTGCTATCTTTAAATATTATGAGGGCTTGTAATAAATCTATTGTAACTTTGGCTTGGCTATAAAAAATGAAGTATCCTGATATGGTCAATCTTTATTATGAGAAGCCATCTCGACTTTTAAGTTTGATTAAATCAGGATATTTTGCAAATTAGCAAGTATAAGTTAGTGCGATCACTGTTCATAAACCCCCCTCTACCGTACATGAAGATGTTGCTTAAGTTGTTTAATGGCTTTGTCTATTCTCTTCCTATCCAACTCTTCATTCTAAGCATTAAAAAAAACCAACTATTACTCATTTTTTGGTTATTGCTGATTTTTATTGTCACCGAAAACTTCGGGTCAGCGGTCGGTTTGCCATCCTTGTTTCTTGAGCCAGAGTATTTAGATCAAGTAAATTTTTGGAGCTTCTTTATTGTAGGCATTACCCTCGGGATTTTTACCCTTTCCTATCAAATTACCTCTTACATATTAGATAGTCAAAAGTTTAGTTTTTTAGGAGGACTACCTCGCCCTTTTACTAAGTTTTTAATCAACAATAGCATTATTCCTTTTTTGTTTACGGGAATTTACCTGATATACTTGATCCAATATCAATTGGCCCAAAATATCTCGGGACAAGAACTATGGGTGCGCTTTAGTGGTCTTGTGGCAGGTTTTGTAGGATCGGCCACCTTTATTTTTGTCTATGCAGTGAGCACCAACCAGGATTTTTTCAAGCTATTTGCCAAGCAATTGAACAAAAGCCTGAATCGTACCCGAGTGGTAAGGGTAAATGTGATAGAGCGTTTTCGGGAAACCAAGCGTAGCAACGTGCGGGTAGACTTTTACCTGAATAACTTTTTTTTTCCTACCAAAATAGACCACGAAAAAGACAATATCTCTTATCGCCGTCAGGAACGCATATTTAACCAAAACTTTCGTAATGGGGTAATCGTGCAATTTATCATACTTACCCTAGTATTTGTGGTAGGTGCCTTTCGCGACAATCAGTTCTTTCAGATTCCGGCTGGGGCTAGTTTAGTCTTGTTATTTACAATAGCCATTATGGTCATTGGTGCGTTGTCGTATTGGTTGCGGGGATGGACAGTTACCATTACCTTCTGCTTGTTATTATTGCTTAATTTTTTGATGGAAGAGGGGTACTTGCTCACCGACTACGAGGCGTATGGCTTGAACTACAACACTACCAAAGCACCTTATAATTTGCGCTCCATCAAACAAAAAAGCAATGATCAAAATTATTCAGAGGATGTAGACGTTACAAAAATTGCCTTGGAAAACTGGCGGAAAAAGTTTTCTAGAAAGCCCAAGATGGTATTTATTTGTGCCAGTGGGGGAGGATTGAGAGCCTCGGTGTGGACAATGCGTACTTTACAAATTGTAGATAGTACCTTGAATGGGCGATTGATGGAGCATACTATGCTAATGTCGGGGGCTTCGGGTGGTTTGATTGGGGCCGGATATTTTAGAGAACTTTATTTGCGAGATAAGTTGAGTGGGGGAGAAATAGATGTATACGATCCTAAATATTTAGACAATATTTCTAAGGATAATCTCAATGCACTAATGTTTAGCCTGGTGGTCAATGATTTGTTTTTTGTAAAAGGAAAATTCAAATATGGTAGCCACGAATACCACAAAGATCGGGGCTATGCCTTTGAGGAGCAGTTAAATAAGAATACCAATTTTATTTTAGATAAACCCCTGTGCGATTATAAAGAGCCTGAACTATTGGCCCAAATTCCAATGATGATCTTGGCTCCCACGATCATGAACGATGGGCGAAAATTGTTTATTTCTCCGTTGAATGTGTCTTACATGACCGTACCCAGCATTTATGAACGCCGTTTTTTGAATCAAAAAGCCAAAGGGATAGAATTTTTACGTTTTTTTGAGAAGCAAGGGTCTAGCGACTTACGTTTCTTGACTGCCTTGCGGATGAGTGCCTCCTTTCCTTATATCACGCCCAATGTAAAGTTACCAAGTGAGCCGGCCATGGAAATTATTGACGCGGGATTGTCAGATAATTTTGGGATAGACAATGCCGTACGCTTTTTATATGTGTTTAAAGACTGGATTGCCAAAAATACTTCCGGGGTCATCTTTGTATCTATCCGCGATACCCAAAAAGACAAGCCTATAGAAACCAGCCTGGAACAATCGTTTTTTCAGCGTTTGGCTACTCCTCTAGGGAGTGTTTTGTACAATTGGGAATACTCTCAGGACATCCACAACGATAATTTGGTAGAGTTTGCCCGAAGCTGGTTCAAAGGCCCTATTAACCGTATTGAGTTTCAGTATGTGCCCATTTCTAAAAGCCTGAAAGAAATCAAGGAAAAAGAAGAAAAGCGCAAACAGGGAATTCGTAATAAAAACCCTTACAAGATCATTATTACTGAAAGAGCTCCCTTAAGCTTGCGCCTTACTCAAAAGCAAAAGAACAACATCAAACGAACGATTTGGGAACTCAGAAATCAGAGTTCTTTGCGCCGTTTGCAGTATCTATTACGCTAAATTTTAAAGGCTATTGGATGCCTCAAACTGCAGTTTTACCAGGTTATTATACACCCCGTTTTCGTAAGTAAGCAATTCTTCGTGTGAACCAGCCTCTACAATACGTCCTTCACTGAGCACATAAATGGTATCGACTGAACGAATGGTAGATAGGCGATGAGCGATGATAATGGTAGTTCTGTCGCGCATCAAATCGTTCAAGGCTTCTTGTACCAGTTTTTCTGAGTCGGCATCTAAAGAACTGGTGGCTTCATCCAAGATGAGAATTTCAGGGTTTTTGAGAATGGCCCGAGCGATGGCAATTCGCTGGCGTTGTCCACCCGATAGTTTTACCCCTCGTTCGCCCACAATGGTATCCAGCTTATCGGGGAATCCTTCAATAAAAGACCAGGCATTGGCTTGTTCGGCGGCTTTGCGAACTTGTTCATCGGTGGCTTCTGGGCTGCCGTACAAGATGTTTTCTTTGATGGTTCCTCCAAATAAGATTACCTCTTGTGGTACAATACCAATGTGCTTACGCAAGGCAGAGATATTGTAAGAGTCAATCGGTTTTCCGTCTATGGTTAATGAGCCTTGGTCTACGTCATAATATCGGAACAACAGCTGTATGATGGTAGATTTACCACCACCACTATAGCCTACCAGCGCCACTTTTTGTCCAGCTTTTACTTTAAAATTAATGTCTTGAAGCACCTGTACATCGTTGCGGGTGGGGTAAGAGAAATGAACATTGGAATATTCAATGTCACCCTTAATCTGTACATCCTCAGCATTGGATTGTTCCAGATCAATTTCAGTTTCTTCTTCCAAAATTTCCAGAATTCGTTCGGAAGAACCTACTGCCTTCTGAATTTGTCCATATAGGTTGGTAAGCCCTCCCAGCGCGCTACCAATAAAAACGGTATAGAAGGCAAAAGAAGTCAAGTCTCCCACACTCATCAGTTCTTGTTTTACCAAATGAGCGCCATACCATACTACTAAGATGATTCCTCCAAATAAAGCCAAAATAACAAAAGCATTGAAAGCGGCCCGATAGCTCCCGGCTCGTAACGCATTTTTTACTACTTCTTGCAAAGCTTTGTCATAGCGTTTTACTTCAAACAATTCATTGGTAAACGCTTTTACTGCACGTATAGATTGGAAAGTTTCTTCTACCACAGTATTGGCCGTGGCCAGCTCGTCTTGGGCTTTTTTGGAGAGTTTGCGAATAAAGCGGCCAAAAAATATGGCAGCAAAAACCAAAATTGGAAAGGTAAGAATCATTAAAACCGCCAAGCGAGTAGAGAAGTAAAATAAGAAGCCTACCCCAATGACGAGGGTCCCGATTTGGCGAAAAAACTCGGCAATGGTAAACGACATTACCTCTTGCAATTGGGTAACATCAGAAGTAAGGCGACTGGTAAGCTCACCTACGCGTTTTTTCTCAAAAAATGTAACCGAAAGGCTGATAATTTTGGTGTAAGCTGCAATGCGAACATCTTTCATGGCGTTTTCGCTTACCCGTACAAATAAGAGCACCCGGAAAAACGAAAATATAGCCTGAAGTACCAACACCACCACAAAAATGAGAGCCACCGTATCGATAGAGCTAAAAAACTCGCTGGTTTTCCCAGTAGAAACGTCCAAAAATTGCCCAAGCAACAAAGGCGTGAGCAAAGCAGTACCGGTAGAACCCACCAGAAAAATAGTCCCTATCAAGTACATATACTTGTAGGGTAGAATAAAACGAAAAATTCGGAGGAGTTTGCTGAATCGCTTGCGCGTGATACGTTTTTTAGCGGGTTTTTGCTGGTTTTCAGAAGTTGTATTGTTTGAATTCTCTGTTTGCGCTGTCATAAATGAATATTTGAAATTCGTCGGGCAAATTTAATGGCTACCTGTTTGGTAAAAAAGCGTATTTGCCGATAATTACAAACTAAATAAAAGAAGATTAGGTTTGCTGACAATGGAAAGTTCTCTATTTTAGAACTCGTCTTGAGTTTTAGCAGGTGAGCAAAAAACAACCTGAGTTCTTAGAACAAAAAGCAATGCAACATGAACACGACCCGAAAAATAGCTTCCAAAGAAATACCGTTTTTGCAAGAAATGTTGTACGAATCTTTGTTTGTACCCGAGGGGGGCGAACCTTTTGATAAAAGCATTATTGAGCAGCCACAGATTGCCCGGTATATTCAAAATTGGGGATCATCACCCAATGATATAGCTTGCGTGGCGGTTTCTTCTGAAGATAAATTGATAGGGGCCATTTGGGGAAGAACCTTTGCCAAAGAAGCCTCAGGCTATGGTTTTGTAGATGAACAAACTCCTGAAATTGGCATGGCCGTAAAAGTGGGTTATCGTAATCAAGGAATCGGGACGCAATTGATTTCAGAAATTTCTCAGGTGTACCAAAATATGGGAATCCAGGCACTTTCGCTCAGTGTACATAAGCAAAACAAAGCGAAGTATTTGTATGAGATTTTAGGGTTTGAAACCGTGAGAGAGAGTGGCGATGCGTTGGTAATGAAAAAGGATTTGTTTTAAAAGCAAAAACCCCTCAAGATAGGTTTGTCTGAGAGGTTTCAACCGATGAATGTTCTTTGATAATTTAGTGCTATTAAAAGTCTATAATTTTTTGTAAGTTTTTGATCTCTTGTTGAGTTTTAATGAAAGGTTTTCGTAATTGTTTGTTCTTGAACTTGTTTAATTTAGCATACGGGAGTGACCGCAAAAAGGTAGAGAGAAATTCACCAATCTACGGTTTGAGTTTATGAAATGTAAGATTGAGTTTATGAAAGGGATTTTTGAAGTAAATCCTGGTTCGTATTTGTACAATACTTTCACACCGTGCCACACTAACTTTGAGAAAAACGAAAAACTATATGCAAAGACTAATCTTACTCACGATCCTCTTATTATCACCCATTTATAATACGTTCGCCCAAAAATATTTAGGACAAACTCCCCCTGGGCTTCAACCCAAGGTTTTTGCCCAAGGATTGATTTCTTTGCCAGGTGAATCTGATTTTGGATCGGTGTTTTCCAAAAACGGAAAAGAGTTTTTTTATGCAACCGAGCCAGGGGGCAAAGCCGAAATTCGTTACATGCATCAGCAATATGGGCAATGGACCAAGCCACGTACCATTGTGAGCCATCCTCAATATGGCTGCAACGATCCTTTTTTGTCGCCTGACGAAAAACGCCTGTATTTCATTTCTGAGCAACCCAAAAAAGGCAAAAAAACAAAACGAAACTATGACATTTGGTATGTACAACGTACGGGCAAGGGGTGGTCAGCTCCAATCAATGCAGGACCCAATATCAATTCTGATAAAAACGAGTACTACATATCTTTTACCCAATCGGGTACCATGTATTTTTCATCCAATAAAAAAGGCTCGGCCAAGGGGAGTTTTGACATATATGCAGCAAAACAACGAAATGGTCAATTTATGAAGCCGAAAAGATTAGGCGATGCAGTAAACACACCTTACTACGAAGCTGATGTTTTTGTAGCGCCCGATGAATCTTACCTGATTTTTTGCGCCCAGCGGCCAGGAGGCAAAGGACGGGGCGATTTGTACGTGAGTTTTAAACAAAAAGATGGTTCTTGGACAAAATCTAAAAATATAGAGGCCATCAACACCGCTTCTCACGAGTTGTGTCCTTTTGTAACGGCCGATGGTAAGTACCTGTTTTATACCAGCAAACAAGACATTTATTGGGTAGATGCTAAAGTAATTGAGCAGTATAGGAAGTAAATTTATTGATCAATCACTACCAACACCGTTTTTACCAACAAGTCAATCACCTCTTCTTTAGTCAAAGGGAGGGCTTGCCCCATCACCGAGTAACCTTCTACATAAGGCATCAATAAGCTTACGATCAGTTGAGGTTGAGGAGTATAAGAAGCCATCAATTGCACCAACCATTGGCAATAGTGCTGATAATACTCCTTTACCAATGCTGCTATGCTTGTATTTCGAGTAGACAAGGCCCAAATTTCTCTAAACATTGCACATTGTTCGTTGGTATCCCCCAATACCAATCCTTTCTGTAGAGTTTCTCTTAATAGGCTTTCCAATTTAATTTCTTTGGTATCTGATGAAGGCAAACTTTGTAATACATCGGTTTTGCATTGCTCGAAGTAATGGGCCACGGTAGCCTTCAATAACGCTTCACGGTCTTTAAAGTAGTATTGTAGATTACTTAGACGTATTTCGGCTAAGTCGGCTACTCTACGCATCGATAGCCCTCCCACGCCCTCATGTACCAATAAGCGTGTAGTATGCTGAATAATGCTAGCGATTTTCTCTTCTCTTTTACCCATTTTATATAATTAAAAAGCGATTAATTTTTGAATATAGGTCGGTTGACCTATATTTGCAATAAATTGGTCAAATGACCTAAAATGTAAAATCACTATTGATCACTGATAATAAGAGACTTATGAGCAAAAAAATATTGATTATCAATGGACACCCCGATCAAAAAAGCTTTAATTGGGCACTTTCGGAAGCTTATACCAAAGGGGCGATTGAATCAAATGCTGAGGTACAAACCATCCATATTCAAGCGTTGGATTTTAATCCTAACCTGGAGTTTGGCTATCGGGAAAAGACTGTACTAGAGCCTGACTTGGAAAAAGCCATTGCCCAAATTCAATGGTGTGACCACATGGTATGGGTTCATCCTATTTGGTGGTATGGCTACCCAGCGGTAATGAAGGGTTTCATTGACCGAATATTTTTGCCAGGCATTACCTTCAAATATCAAGAGGGAAAACCATTCCCAAAAAGGTTACTAAAAGGAAAAACGGCCCATATCATTTGTACAGCAGATACCCCCCAGTGGTACAATCGCTGGTTTATGAAAAACCCATCGGTGAACCAACTAAAAAAAGGAACACTCGAGTTTTGCGGGGTAAAACCAGTGCGGGTAACTTATCTGGGCCCAGTAAAGGATTCTAAAGCGACCACTCGCCAAAAATGGCTGCAAAAAGTAGGAAAGCTGGGTTTGCAGTTACGATAATATCTGACGCATCCATTTCATCAACTTTTTAGGGAAGTCGTGCGAAAAGCATAGGTACACCATGTGTTTTCACTCACTTCCGCAAAAGTGCATTTCATCAATAAATGAAGGCTACTCATCATATAAAATTAAAATATGTGGTGCACTTCTTTGTTTAATGAGAAGTCATCTCCACTTTTAGGGTGCAGTTGAAAACTTGACTTTGGTTGTAATGCATTATCAAAGGTCAGGAGGATTTCAGGCAGAAAGCATTATTTAACTAACACTAGCTTATAGAGTAAAATGATCAACAAATTATTCATTTACATTCAGGTTTTAATTTTTGCACTTAGTGCTTGTAATCAAAAAAAAGATGATCCTCAGCCCAATAGTGGTGGTTCAGATGGTTATGCGATTATCTCTATCGCTCCTTTGAAAGGTAAAGTGGGGGAAGAAATCGTGATTACTACCAATCAAATTGAAAATGTTTCTAAAATCATTTTTAATGGAGTGGAAACAGCACCCCATGCCATTACTAATACCGAAATTAAGGTAAATATCCCTGAGTATGCTACCCGAACAGGAAAGATTGTATTAGAAGTAGAAGACAAAGACCTGAAAGCCGAAAGTAGCGAAGATTTTACTGTGGAATATCCAGCGAATCAATTGGCCCATATAGGAGGCAAAACGCGCTTTGGAGCTACTGGGTTTACCATTGGAACCAAGCTTTATATGGGTTTAGGCAATGCAACCAATGATTTCTGGGAGTATGATACTGAAACCAATGCCTGGAAACAAATTGCCGACTTTCCAGGAGGTGCCAGAAGTTTTGCTACTAGTTTTGTTATCAATAATAAAGGGTATGTAGGTACCGGTAAATTTCAACGTAGTTCGCCCAGTGCGCCTATTTGGTATACTGATCTTTGGGAGTATGATCCATCTATTGACCAATGGACTAAAAAGGCTGATTTTCCAGGAACTGCAAGAACCAGTGCAGTTGGATTTAGCATTGCTGGCAAAGGATATATCGGCACTGGTGATGCCAATGACGGAAGTAGTAATCTGGGGGCACAAGAAGATTTTTGGTCTTATGATCCAACAACCGATCAATGGACAAGAATTGCCAACTTTGGTGGCCGTTATGTAAAAGGTGCCGTAAGTTTTGTGATTGATAGCAAGGCTTATGTAGGTACTGGTAATAATGGTATGCAAGGGTTTTGGCAATATGATCCAGCTACTGACCAGTGGACTAAAAAAGCTGATTTTGGTGGGGGCAAACGCAGTGGAGCAATTGGTTTTACAAGCAATAACAAAGGTTACATAGGCTTGGGCGGTAATGCAGGCGAAACCGGTTATAAACAAGATATTTGGCAATATGACCCTACTACTGATCAATGGACAAAAGTAGCCGATTTTGAAGGAGGAGCAAGAAGTTGGGCAACTGCCTTCTCGGTAGGGAATAAAGTGTACATTGGAAGTGGGTTTGGGCAATCACTTACCTCTGCCAACTATACCAGCAAAAAAGATTTTTGGGCGTATAAATTCTAAAAATAAACCCAAAGTCATCTAAGGGTGATTTAGCCTTGGTCAGAGGTTACCTTTGGCTTAAAACTTTATCATGGTTGTTTAATCTATGAACTTGTCTCATCTTTTTGAATGTTGGTGAAAACTTACCCTGTAAAGGGCTTGGTTGCGCTTCATTATTAAAAGTTGAGACAGGTTCTACAAATAACCATTTTCTATGAAAAAAATCTACTTTTTTGTGCTACTCGTAGCAGGATTTGCCTGCACTCAGCCCAAAGACCAAAACGACCACGATCAACACCCCAAAAAAGAAGGCCGGAAGAAGCAAGACAAGCAAAAAATCACCGATGCCTCCCAAGAAATCTTGGATTCCTCTTTGATAAAACTCATGAAAACAGCACCCGCCAAAGGAGCCATTTTGATTTATGATTACCAGCAAAAACGCTATTACTCCAATGATTTTGAATGGGCAAAGCGGGGGCAATTACCAGCTTCCACCTTCAAAATTCCCAATTCGCTGATTGCCTTAGAAGTAGGAACTGTCAAAAACGATAGTACTTTGATCAAATGGGACGGCAACAAACGCTACCTCAAGATATGGGAAAAGGATATGATTTTTCGTCAAGCCTTTCACTTATCTTGCTTGCCTTGTTACCAAGAGCTATCTCGTAAGGCAGGAGAGGAACAAATGCACGCTTGGGTAGATAAGCTCAAATATGGCAAAATGGTATTTGACTCTACCAGTTATGATAGGTTTTGGGTAGTGGGCGAGTCTCTTATTACGCCATTTCAGCAAATTGAATTTTTGATGCGTTTTCACGAGAAAAAATTACCCATTACTGAGCGAACCGATAAAATTGCCAAACGCATGATGATCAAAGAACAAACTGACCAATACGTGTTAAGGGCTAAAACGGGCTTATCTAACCCTGAGGGAAAGCTGAATGGTTGGTTTGTAGGATATGTAGAAAAGGGCGATGATCTGTACTTTTTTGCGACCAATTTAGACCCCAAGCCTGGTACTCCTGATAAGAAGTTTATACCGTTACGTATTGAGCTTACAATGAAGGCCCTCAAGCAAAAGGGAATTTTATAATATGTAATTTAGTTTTGGTTGGTAACGAGCTGAGGTTTTGTTACCGACCAAAACTTTTGTATTTTAAGTCACGAGTTTTTAACCTTCTATAGACTATAAGACCTGAGTATATTACATGAACGAAATTATTGTACATCAAACCATTGCTGACTTTTACAGCCATGTGGGCTTACCTATTGAACAAGACATTGATTTTACGATTCATTACTTACCAGATATACACCAGCAGTTCCCTTATAAATCTCCCATTTTCCGAGCCGAATATTTCTCTTTTGTATTTATGAAAGAAGGCAGTGGCCACTACCTGACCGATAATCACCGTTTTTCGGTGGGTAACCATACCATTTATTTTACCAATCCAGGACATATCAAAGCCTTTGAGATAGACACCCTGCAAGATGCTTACATTATTACACTTACCGAGGCTTTTTTACGAGAAAATGTGCATCCCGATATCTTCGAGGAGTTTCCTTTCTTATTGGCTGAAACAGTTCCCCCAAAACAACTCAGTGAAGAGGAATTTAGGGAAACCGAAAGCATTTATCAGCAGATTTCCCATCATTTTCAGACTGATTCACTCTATAAAAACCGTATTCTAGGTAATCTATTTGTAGTGCTGTTGCTCAAAATCAAAGAGCGATGCTGGCAATTGTACAATCCGCTGGAAGAAGGCGATCGTAATTCGCAAATTGTAAAAACGTTTAAAAAGCTATTGGCCAAGCAGTTTACTGGTATCTTAGAAAAACCTCAGGAGTCTACTTTGCTTCAGGTGCAAGATCTTGCTCATGAGATGAACCTACACCCCAATTATTTGAGTCAAGTGATCAAAAGTAAAACTGGCCAGTCAGTACATCATTGGATCAATAAACGCACCTTGGCCACTGCCAAATCGCTCTTAAGAAATACGACCCTCTCCTCTAAAGAAATAAGCTACAGCCTGGGCTTTAGCGAAGCCACTCACTTTTCTCGTTTTTTTAAAAAACAAGCTGGAATGACCCCCACCGCTTACAAAAAATCATTGCAACTGACCCATTCTTAAGAATAGGTCAGTTTACCTTTAGTTTAGGTCAGTTGTTTACCTGTTTTTTTGCTCACCTTTGTAACACATCAAGAGAAGATATCTCTGAATGAATGATGCTTATAATCATTCCTCATTATTCAACATATTCTAAAACAAAAAAACAATGTCAAAGAAAATTATCATTACTGGAGCTAGCGGAGGCTTCGGACAACTCACCGTACAAGGTTTACTCAAAGCTGGACATTCGGTAGTAGGTACTATGCGTGGCGTAGAAGGTCGTAATAAAGAAACGGCGGCAGCGCTTACTCAAGCAGGTGCTCAAGTGGTAGAAATGGATGTAACCAACGATAAAAGTGTAGAAGATGGCGTAGCCAAAGCCATTGAACTATTAGGTGGCCTGGATGTAGTGATTAACAATGCGGGAGTAGGCTCTATAGGAATGCTAGAACACCATACCCCCGAAGATTTTAGAAAGTTATTTGAAGTGAACGTATTTGGGGTACAGCGGGTAAACCGAGCAGCCTTGCCTCACTTACGTCAGCAAGGGTCAGGTACAATCTTGTTTGTATCTAGCTTGTTAGGCCGGGTGGTGCTGCCTTTTTATGGGTTATACAATGCTACCAAGTGGGCATTGGAAGCGTTGGCTGAAAACTACCGAATAGAGCTATCTACTTTTGGTATTGAGGTTTGTTTGATTGAGCCAGGTGGGTATGCCACTGCTTTTGGCGAAAACTTGATTCCTTCCAGCGACCAAAGTCGCAACGAAAGCTATGGTGAGTTTATGAATATGCCAGAGCAAATGTTTGGCGGTTTTGTTGAAGCCTTGAACAATAACCCCAACCAAAAGCCAGAATTTGTAGCAGAAGCAATGGTTGAGGTAGTAAACAAACCTGTAGGCGAGAAGCCCTTCCGTACGGTGATAGATACTATGGGTATGGGTGACTTAGTAAAACAAGCCAACGAAGTACAAGACCAAATTACGAGTACTATGTTTGGTAGCTTTGGTATTGATGGTTTGCTAAAGGTGCAACCTACCACCAAGGCTGAGGGTTAATAAAACATCGAATAACCAAATTGATTTTATAAAACTCTGCTTTTCACAAGGCGGAGTTTTTTGTTTAATAAAGAAATTTCTTACAAGAATGAGAAGGGGCCTTGTTTTAATTTTAAACTCAATGCTTTGTGAAATAATTTTGCCCCATAATATCTAGTAAGGCTTTATTATACATCATCCGTTGACATGAACAATGACAAAAGTGAGTTTATGGAAGTGAGATTCCATCAAACCAGCAGAACGCTTGAGCTTATTTGGTTAGAAAAAACCTTAAGATTGAGCGACCGCCTGTTTAGGCAAGAGTTGAAGAAACAAACCCAATGGGTAAAACAGTATCTACCTGCCAATATATTGATAGATGCTACCCAATTTGTATTTCCTATTGCTCCACCTACTCAAAGTTGGGTAAACGACCAAATCCACTGTGCATTTACCAAAGCAGGTATCAGCAAAATAGGTATTCTCAAATCAAAAGAGTTTATTTCACAGCTATCTATCCAACAAACAATAGAAGCCAATACTCAGCCAGATCTTAAATTGCATATTTTTGAAGCTCGGCAAGTAGCGCTTGATTGGTTGGCGGCTTAAACAACAAACCAATGTATGCAGTTTTTGTGATCTTGCTATGCGAAGGCTGCATTTTTACTTTATTTCCCTTATTTTCCCTCCTAAATATTACTCACCTCATTTCAAAAAAATACTATGACTCAAGAACCCCAATGTAGCTTTTGCAACAAAAGCCGTCTCGACGTAGGATTACTCATTCAGGGCGAACACGCCTACATTTGTGAAGATTGTATTACTTTATCGTTTGATATTATGCTAGATGAAGTATCCTCTGAAAATAGTAATATTCAACTCACCATGGATATGTACAATACCATACGCAGAGTGGCCAAAAAAGCAGTCAAAATCTTTGAGGATAAATAAAACGGGAAGGTTATGAATAAGGAGCGTATTTGGGAACAAATAAAGCAAGAAGTAACACAAATAGACGAACCTGTGATGCATCGCTTAATTCAGCGTTATATCCATCCTGCGGGTAGTTTGGGGCGATCGGTTATATTGATTTTGGCGCACAAACTCGCAGATGATATAATGGACGAAAGAGCGTTGGAACAATTGCTTACGCAGCAAATGGGGCAGAATAATGAAGTAACCAACTACTTTGCGGCTGATTTGGAGCAATATTATACACGGGATTTTGCTTGTCATACTTATTTAGAAGCATTGTGTTTTTTTCGTGGCTTTCAAGCATTAGCGGCTTATCGTATGGCGCATCAGTTTTACCAGCAAGGTAAAACCTTAACAGCAAAATGGTTACAAAACCGGATTTTTGAAAAGTTTGCTATCGATATTCACCCGGCAGCGGTCATCGCCAAGGGATTGGTGATTGACCACGGGATTGGAGTAGTCATTGGCGAAACCTGTGAGGTAGGAGAGAACGTATTTATTTTTCATAATGTTACGTTAGGGGGCACTGGCAAAACTCAAGGAGATCGTCACCCAAAAATAGGGGCCAATGTAGTGATAGGAGCGGGGGCTACGCTTTTGGGGAATATCAAAATAGGACAGGGAGCCAACATTGCGGCAGGGGCCGTAGTGCTCAGAGAAGTGCCTGCATACACTACTGTAGCCGGAATTCCTGCAAAAGTGAAGGGAAAAGCTAACTCTGTACAATAAATATCGTAAATTTTAGTATATCATAAATTTAATCAAAGAAGTTGTCAGGACTTCTTTGTATAACACGAGGGTATTACCATACTATATTAAATTAAATTAACTATGTCGAACTATAAGAGTAAATTTATGGAAGTGATCTTCCATCAAGAAAAACAGACTTTAGAGTTTAGCTGGTTTCAAGAAACCATAGAATTGACTGATGAAGATTTTAGACGGGAATTAGGCCAACAAATAAGGTCGGTTAAAGAGTGCAAACCTCAAAATGTACTCATTGACACCACAAAGTTTATTTTCCCTATTTCCCCGGAAACACAAGCTTGGGTAGATAAAAATGTATATCCGGCTTGGACTGCCGATGGGGTGAGTAAAATGGGCTTTTTGATGTCTCCTGAAATGGTCTCTCAATTGTCGATTCAACAAGCAGTAGACGAAAACTCTCAGGTAGAGTTAAAGTCTGGTTTTTTTGAAACAAAGGAGCAGGCGTTTGAATGGTTTCAGTCGTAAACAATACTGTAAATTGTTTTCCTGTGAGCAGTTTTAATGGAGGTACCGTTAAAACTGCTCATTTTTTTTAGGTTATACCAAGGGTGTTTTCCTTTTTTTAGGGTAAACTTATTATATTGATTGGGTATTCGCATACCTCATCATATACTTTGGCATTGAGAACCTTTATGAAACACATAGAAGAGAAATTTACAGTATTAAAGCATTCCTTTTTATCTAAAACCCCCGAAGGAGGGTACCGTCTCACCCAAGCCGACCAGGCATTGGTCATTTTAAGTGATCTATTTGCCGCGCAAGAACTCTCCTTGGAAGAAATCACTTTTTTGACTCAACTGGTAGAAGCAGAACCTGAGACGGTAGGAATGGAGCTAAGTGAACGTATGTGTGGGTTTATGCCAGAGTTGTTGGCCAAACAATTTGTGTATTTGTCTAAATCTCACCAACAAATTGACCCCAATATACTGATGAAAAATACCTTTGTGGCCTATATATCAGTGTTGTCGTATGCCCACCCCAAGTTTAACTTTGTACCTGCCGACCCTGACTTAAAGGCTAAGTTTACGTTTATGATTAAGCTAAGTAAGCCGTTGAGACTCAACTTACAGTATCAGGATTTGAGCAAGGCCAATCTATCGTATTGTGACTTGCGAGGCGCTTTGCTGAATCACGCCAATTTAGAAGAAGCCATTTTGCTGGGAACCAATCTGGAAAGCGCGCATCTTACTTCGGCCAATTTGCAAAAAGCCAATCTGCGTAAAGCCAACCTGGGTAATGTACAGGCCCATTTTGCCAACTTTAGAGGGGTAACCATGACCGATGCCAACCTTCAGAGTGCACAGTTAACCGAGGTAGACTTTACTGAAGCCAATCTAAATGGCTGTAACCTGAGTAGTGCTCATTTGTACAAGGCTACTTTACACAATGCTGATCTACAGCTGGTAGAAGCACCCCAGTCACGTTGGCACGATGCCGATCTCAAAGAAGCCAATTTGAGTAATGGTAACTTGTACCAAGCCGATATGCGATATGCTCATTTCAAGGCGGCCTTGCTCAAGGCGGCCAACCTCAAAGAAGCTTATCTGGATCACGCAGAACTCATTCAAGCCAACCTTACCGAAGTAAATGCCATACAAGCTCATTTTCATAATACCGACCTTACCGAAGCAATTCTGGAATATGCCGATTTTTATAAGGTAGATTTGTCCATGTCTACGCTCAAAGGCACTTTATTGGCCAAAACCAATATGCAGGAAACCAACCTACAACAAACCGATATGCGGGTAAATAAGGCTGAAAAGTCAGATTTTACCGGGGCCACTCTAGATATCAATGCGCGGGAATATTTAGAAAGAAAAGGAGCGATATTTTAATATTTAAAAAGCCATTAGCGATGCTTAACTAATGGCTTTATAATTAAAATCCTTTGATGCTTAGTGATAAAGGTCAACCTCCTCTAGTTTTACCTTGCTTCGGGCAAAGTTGCCAGTACCAAAACCTATTTCTTTGCCATCTTGGTTATACAGGGTAGATTCTGCCATAAAAATGCTCTTAGAGGCATATTTTACCTTCCCTACAGATTTAATGCGTCCTTGATTGGCAGGACGAATCATGTGAATATTGAAAGAAGTGGTGAGCACAAACACATCTTCTACAATAGAATTGACTGCAAAAAAAGCAGCATCATCCAATAACTTGAAATATACTGAGCCATGCATGGCATTTAAGGCGTGAAAGTATTTTTCGGTAACCTCGATGCTTATTTCGGCGGTTTGGTGGCCAATTACGGCCTGAGTGGTATCATAAATCATTGTATTTACGTTGGAACGCAAATACATTCGCTCAAGCTTACGGTAGTGTGCTTCGTTCATTGTGAATATTTTTTACCCAAAATGACCAAAACTCTAGGAAAAAGAAAATTTGTAGAATGAATTACTTGTCTAATGGTGTGATCAATGAATTATTAATTATGAATGGATGAATTATTTTTCTAATGGTGAATGATCAATGAATTATTAATTATGAATGGATAAATTATTTTTCTAATTGAGTGATCAGTGGTGAATGGTTAATTGTTCCGCTGCGCTTATTGTTACATTGTTCTATTGTTTCGCGATGCGATGATTGATAGTTAGCTCCTTCGGCTGTGCTCAGGACAACGTTTTGCAAATATGAGAATACACCTTTGGTTTTTAGCTGCGTTTCGCGCCACCCTTGTTCCCTGATCCTTTATCCCTGTTCCACTCTTCGCTTTGCGCCATTTTTCATTTTTAGTTTTTCACTTTCAAATGCAAATGGTGTTTAAAATCCAGATCCAGGTATTTGACTGTCACCGTTTTGAGAGCTTCGGCATAGGCGATGACCAAGTCTTTGCCCAGCGTGCGTAGCTTCATAAACTCTACCGTAAACTCCATTTTTTGGCGACTATCTGCCTTAGATACAAGCAACAAAGCATTTTGAGCAGCGTATTTCTTCTTGAATATTTTGAGTTGGGTATCCCAATTATTGTATAGGGTTGGGCTTACCAACGACAAGCTCACCAATTCGGCATCTACCAGGCTTTTGAAAAGCTCGCTTTCATACTTTTTCAATTTGTTTTTGGCAGCAATAGAATCCTTTACCAGAGGATCAGGTTGTTGGGCTTGCCCTGGTAAAGCAAAGGTCACCAACACGAGCGCCAGTACAATGAAGTGTTTCATAAGCTTATTGTTGTATAATTGCCTTGGCACGGCAAGTATCGGCAAAAGTACCAGGCGTTATTTTTATTATATACGTGAGTTCTATAAAACGTTCGGTCGTTTCTTTTCTGGTAAAAATTGTTCCATTTCCACTGAAAGTATAAGCCGAAAAGGTTTGCTCTGGAAATGCCACCCGATTACCCGCTACCACTCCCTCTACCCGAGCGCCACTATTGTAAAAATTTTCTACAAAAATAAGGGAATCGGTTTCACTGCCCGATTTAAAAATCTTGATGGTGTAATCCTGATTTGTATTAGAAGGAGTACAGGTTTCGGCCACAGTATAGCGTCCAGTAAACGGGTCGCGTGGGTCGTCCGAAAATGGGGAAGGCGAAGCACAAGAGAGGCAGAAGCCTATCAAGGCGATCAAAGTAATGACTCGAGTATACATATTCTAAATCAAATATGGCGAAAGCCGTTTAAAAACTCACGAAAAACACCCTAAAATTCCTATCTTGGTGCCCAACAAACCAAACAATCAAATCCAAGTATTATGAACCGTTTTATGCTGTTAGCGATTTGTATAGGCGGGTGGTTATGTGTATCGGGCTGTGGCGGAAAATCTGAAAATACTACCCAAAGTACCTCAGCAGACGCAACAACAACTGATTCTAGTTTTTTGGCAGTAGATAATATCCAAGACAGCCAAGGTGATGTCAACACCATTGCGAACAAAATTTTTACCCTCAATAACAATCGTCAGGACTGCAATGCCCAAGCTTTTTCTAAAGAATGGTCTACAATGAAGTTCAACCCCGATGGTACGGTAAGCTCTATTAGTGCTATAGCAAAAAATACCGGAGGCAATGATTTTTATGAATTGCGCCAAACCTCGTTTGGGTCTTATACACGCCAAGAAGAGGTGCTTACTATAGAATTTACCAAAACCAAGTCTGAAAAAATTAAAGAAGGAAAAGTGATGGATACCAATGATCAAAGCACCAAAATTACCTGGGTGCTAAAGGTGGCCAAGTGCAATGATGACCGCTTACAATTGGTGAGTAATATGCCCAACAAAAATGCTCAGGGAAAACCTACCCAAGGAAAAGATCAGAGCAGTTGGGTAGCTACCAGATAATTACCTCACGAATAGAAATTGGATACAACGGATGAGTAACACTGCAAGGACAACTTTATTGGGATTTGAAACCCCCGAAGAAGACAAGATTAGTGGATCACTTGTAAAGAAGAAGTAGTAGACTGCGTAGCTTGGCTTTTTGGGTATAAAATGTTTTTTTACCAAGAAAAGTGAGTAATTGGTGGGTGAGATCATGTTTTACAACCGAATAGTTTAACTAAAGTAGCTATTCATACGTTGTATTTTTGGTGTAATCACACATTACGAACCAAAACAATAAATACTCACTGTTTTACATAATAAGGTGTAACAAAACCTACAGGATTATGACACGAAATTTTACTTGGTTGATTTGTTTAATTGCCGTAGCTACGGTACTTTTTTCTTTTACCGATGACACACGCCAACCCGATTTGAAGAAAAGCATGCAGCGTGGCAAGGTGATTTATGGAAACTACTGCCAGACTTGCCATATGCAAAATGGCTTAGGGATAGAGGGAGTGTTTCCACCGTTGGCCAAATCAGACTACTTGATGGCTGACCGAAAGCGCGCCATTCGTCAGGTATTGTATGGAGCCTCGGGTAAAATGGTCGTAAATGGCAAAACCTACAACGGTAACATGTCGCCTACTGGCCTTAACGCCAAACAAACTGCCGATGTACTCAACTACATTACCAATAGCTGGGGCAACAAAGCCAAAATGTTTACGGTAGAAGAAGTAAAAGCTGCTCAAAAAAAATAAATCGGTACATAAAAGCTTGAAAATCAAAAAGGTTCAGCGTATAAACGTTGAACCTTTCCTTTTTGAAATCTCCCTATATTACACAATTATTTGATTACCTCACCAGTAATAGACAACACAGTGGTGGCATTGGCAGTGTTAGCAGTCAAAGTCACAGTCTTGTGAAAACTCCCCAAGACAGCTGCGTTGTATGCTGCCGTTATTTCTCCTTTTTGCCCAGGCATAATAGGATCCTTGGGATACTTGGCTACTGTACAACCACAAGAGCCTTGCGCTCTGGTAATAATCAAAGGTTCATTACCCTCGTTTACAAAGCTAAAAGTAGCCGTAGCAGGTTTGTTATGTTTAATCTTTCCAAAACTATATTTGGTGTTTTGCCATTTAAAATTGGCCTTCAGCACCTTGGGAGCCGTAGGCGTTTTTATGGTCGCTTCAGTGTTACTCAACGCAATTTGCTGGGCAAATACGGTTAATCCTGCCAGTACAACGAGGGCCATAATCATGGCTAATTTTTGTCTTATCATAATTTTAAAGAATCATTAGTTAAAAGTATGATCCAAAGATAAGGGAGGTGCTAAGTTGCTTTGCCTAATGAATTTGCAACGTTTGTTAATGGCGTGTTAATAGCTGCTCTTTGAGAGTGAAAAGCTAAAAATGAAAAGTGAAAAGTTGGCGCGAAGCGGAGAGAGGAACAGGGATAAAGGATCAGGGAACAAGGGCGCTTACTAAGTGAAAAATGAAAAGTTAGCGTGAAGCGGAGAGATGAACAGGGATCAGGGAACAAGGGGCGCAAAGCGTAGCTAAAGGCCAAGAGCTAAAAACTAAAAGTTTATTCTCATATTTGCAAAATTAATAATTAAACATCAATAATCAACAATCATATTGCATCGCGAAACAATAGAACAATCAGCCGAAGGCGTAACCATTTAACCATAGAACAATAAGCGCAGCGTAACAATGTAACAATAGAACAATAAAAACTAAACCATCAACTTCTTAATATTATCGGCATACGAGCGGCTTACCCGTACTTTTTCCTGGTTTTGCAAGCTAACTACAAAGCTTCCAGCGCCATCTTTTTCTACCATTTGAATGGCCTGAATACCCACAATCGCCGAACGGTGTACCCGAATAAACAAGGCAGGATCCAGTTTTTCACCGAGGTTCCCGATTCCCATATTGCTCAAGAAAATGCCTTTTTGGCTATGAATTTTTGAATAATCACCAAAAGCCTCCACCCATAAAATATCTTCTGGAGTAATGGCCACAATCTTATGGGCGTGTTGTACCAAAATTCTGCTGGGGTACGATTTGTTTTCTTGATGCAGTTGTTGCACAAACCGAGTGGTGGGAGAGGAGGTAGGGCGATGCTCATGACTTTCTTCTTGTATGACACGTTTTACCGCTTCCCGAAAGCGATCTCGAGTATAAGGTTTCAATAAATAATCCACCGCATTTACCTCAAAAGCTTGCAATGCATATTGATCAAACGCTGTAGAAAAAATGACTGAAGGGATATGTTGTAATTTTTTGAGCACCTCAAATCCGTTCATCCCGGGCATTTGTACATCCAGAAAAACCAAATCAGGCTTTATTTGATGAATACTTTCTACTGCTTCTAATCCATTTTTGCATTCTTTGACAATGCTCAATTGAGGAAACTCACCCAAGTATTGCCCAATAATTTTGCGGGCAGGTGCTTCGTCATCAATAATGATTACTTGTTTCATAGGCAATAGGGTTGGCCAGCGGAATACTGAACTGAACGATCAGTCCTTGTGGCGAATTAAAATCTACGGTTAATTGGGTTTGGTACAATTTCTCAAGGCGTAAGGCGGTATTTTTGAGGCCAATTCCCTGAGAAAAGGCATTTTTTGGGAAACTATCTGGAGTAGCCACTCCATCGTCAATGATGCGTATTTGGAGTGATGCATCCACCACTTCAATTTCGAGACTAATACTTCCCCCTTCTATACTGGGAGAGATACCGTGCTTGACTGAGTTTTCAACCAAAGGTTGCAGTAACATAGGAGGAATAGCTACTGCCAGCGCTGCTTCATCTATAGCATAATCAGTATGCAGACGTTCTCCAAACCGTTCTTTTTCTAAATCCAGGTAATTTTTGATAAAGTCAACCTCTTCTTTTAGCAGTACCAGTTCTTTTTGGGAGGCCATCAATACATAGCGAAAGATGTCGGCTAGCTTGGCTACCATATTACGGGTGTTTTCTAGCTCAAGGGGAACCGAAGCACTGATAGAGTTGAGGGTATTGAATAAAAAATGAGGATTGATTTGAGCCTTGAGTGCCGATACTTCACTTTTGAGAAACATCTCTTTAAGATCAAAGGTTTGTTCTCTCTGAAATCGCAACTTTTGATTATACCAGTAATTGTGCAGTAAGGCAAACTGAGCGGTATAAACCAATAAAGGAATGTATACGTCCCACCAGCGGCCTGATCCACTGAGGCCTTTTAAACCTAAAGTATCTAATACGAAATAGTAAGAATAAAACCAAGCAACAATGTATACTGGACACAGTGCTATGTGTGCCAATACCTTGGCCTGGATAGAGGCTTTGTCCATTCGGTAAATGACCACATACCATACTGGTAAAGTGTACAAACCTTTAAGCAAATAATCGATGGTAGTACGATAGGCTAGTGGCCAGCTAAACTTCCAGGTAAGTGAAATAGTAAGTGTGTAGGCACCAGCAAAAAATACATAAAACCCGGCCATTACCAGAAGATGCTGCAGGGTAAAATTGGGCCGGGGTGTTTGTTCTGTACTATCGTAACGAATCATTTAGAAAGAGGTCATATGGTTTGGCAACCTTTATTAATGCTTAAAACTACCCAAATGAGCAGTATACAGAAAGCAGAAACCGACGAAACGACATATAATCCGATGAATGACAAAATCTGGATTGCCTATCAACTCAGATTGGAATATTTACCCATTTGATTGCGGTATTTCACCATTCAACAGAAATGTACCCCCAGTAAACGAGCTATAATGCAATTCATCGGAGTATATGGGTACTTATCTAAATAAGCTTGTAAATGGAGTTTTTGTTTAACTATTTGTGTTTAAAATTAAACAAATGGTAAACAAAAGTAAGCACAACTATGAATAAATTCCCCAACTCTCTCCGAAAGACCTATCTCACTTTTCTAATCAATGCAGGCTGTATATTAGGCGTATGGGCTCAAAACACGCTAAATGTTAGCGGGCAAATCTTCAATCATAAAAATGCCAAAGTCAGTGTATACTATTTCACCGATTATATTCAATATTCTCAGCAAGTAGCCAAGGCCACTCTAGATGCTCAAGGGAAGTTTTCACTGGATATACAGGTATCTCAAACACAACCTGCTTTTTTCAAATATGGAAGAGTAAGTATTCCTATCCTATTAGAGCTTGATAAACCTTTGCAGTTAACTGCTGATGCCAATAAGTTATTGACTACAGTAAAGTTTACCGGGAAAAATGAGGCTGAAAATCAATATTTATTGGCTTACTACCAGCAATTTATGGCCAATGGTAAACAATATGCAGTGTATGATTACACCAAAAAAATGACTCCTGATGAATTTTCGAACCATTTGAAAACAACGCACCAGGCGCAAACCCAGTTTTTGGAAGCCTATCAAAAGCAAGTGCCTCTTAATAAGGCATTTGTGCAGTACCAAACTCATATGCATCAAGTGCAACACTGGAATAACCTGATGGCGTATCCCCGCAACAAAGCCTATTTTACTGGTAAAAAAGTGACCCTACCAAAGGGGTATTACAGTACTTTGCCTACAAAGTTTCCCTGGAAAGACGAATGGATGACCTCCGCAGATTATCAATCCTTAGTGAATGCTTATTTAGGACGTAAATTCCGTCAAAAATATCCTGAAAAATCAACCACCAGTGGCTACTATTATTTTATCAAGCAGTTACTAAAGAATAAAAATGTACCTCAAGTAATGCATACCCAATTGGCCAAGGTGGTATATGGAGGACTAAGTGGAGGGAATTTACCACTGGCTAAACTACAGGGAATCTATGACGATTTTATGGCTTTGAATAGCATACCCTTTATGGAAAAACTGTTGAAAGTTCAGTACCAGTTAGCTAAACAGCTAGACAAGGGAAAGGCTGCCCCAACATTTACTTTAAAAAATCTGGAGGGCAAACAAGTATCTTTGAGCGATTTGAAAGGGAAGGTAATTTACCTCGATTTTTGGGCAAGTTGGTGCAAGCCTTGTATGAAAGAAGTGCCCTATGCCAAAAAACTCAAAGAAAAACTGCAAGGCCAACCTGTGGTATTCTTGTATATTTCGGTAGACGAAAACGCTAAAATGTGGAAGCGTGCTATAGAGCGAAAGCAAATCAAAGGACTGCATTTGGTAGCACCCGGTATGCAACACAAAGTGACCCAAGCCTACAATGCGCAATCTATTCCACGCTATGTGATTATAGACAAAGCCGGAAACATTTGGCATCGTAATGCGGGCCGTCCTAGTGGGAGCGCTTATCGACAAATTCTGGCAGCACTCAACTCAAAATAAATGAAGTTTGGTTGTAATAAACAGGGCAAAAATATAAGTAGATAATAAAGTTAAATACATAATTTGTTACCTCAATGTTAAGCTGTTAGCAGGGTTTGATGTCAAAAAAATCCTCTAACAGCTTTTTTTATTCATATACATTGAATGCTTATTGCTTATTAGGGATATTATACTGTTTTTGAGTGATCTATATTGTATTTATTCTTAATGTTGAGTTAATGTTGAAATATTAGGTAATTTGGTTGATATTCTGATAGTAGCTTATTTTAATGCTTTTGAGCGGATATTTTTGAGGTCAAGCCCAATAAAATTTGCTTTTAAGGATTTATGTTAATTTAATATTATGTAATAGGTATAAACGCTATAAATACTTAACCAAACATGTTAAAATAGCACAAGTAGCCAGCTATGAGACTCGGTAGTTTTGAGACAAGATTTAGCAAAATCATACGAATTATTACACTTAATATAAGCTCAAAACTCAATGAAAATTTTTACATCTAGACTTCTCCTCTTGCTGTTATGTTTGCAGGTAAGCACGCTTACCTGGGCACAAATACCAGCACCTTCCAACTTGAACGGAGACGCTTTAAAAACCTGGCTCAAGGCCAACTATTACGATGGCAAACACATAACCCTTGGTTATAATGGTGCCACTGGAGCCCGCGGTAGAATGTACAACTACATTGATAATAAGAATAACACCATTGTGGGTGTTTATTCTGGTTATGTAAAATCTTGGACTGCAGGCGGCACGGGTACTAACCCCGACCCAATCAATTGTGAGCACACGGTGCCGCAAAGCTTCTTTGGCAAATCAGAGCCTATGAGGTCAGATATTCATCATTTGTTTCCTACCTACAAAAATTGGAACAGTACTC
Organism: Microscillaceae bacterium; assembly: GCA_003483885.1. Classification (GTDB taxonomy): domain Bacteria; phylum Bacteroidota; class Bacteroidia; order Cytophagales; family Microscillaceae; genus Microscilla. Next base: position 6,661 of record DMXI01000353.1, on the reverse strand, counting down.
GTTCAAATTACCCATTTGGTGAAATCAATGATAGTCAAACCACTAAATGGATGCGAAACACTTCCTCGTTGTCGTCTATCCCAAGCTCCAACATAGACGAGTACAGCGAATACGCCAATCAAACTTTTGAACCGCGCGAAGATCACAAAGGAAATGTGGCTCGCGCGGTTTTTTATTTTTATACAATGTATCCTACCCAGGCAGGCAATATTTCCAGAATAGGCGATATCAATACCTTGTACCAGTGGCATTTAGATGATCCAGTAGATGCCAACGAAAGAGCACGCAACAGTGCCATTGAGCAATATCAGGGCGACCGCAATCCTTATGTAGATTACCCTGATTTGGTAGCCCGTGCGTGGGGTTTCACCTCTGGCGGTGGTGGCGGAGGAGGTACAGTAACCTATTGTGCTTCTAAAGGAAATAGTGTAGCCGATGAGTGGATTAGTCGCGTGCAATTTGGTAGTATCAATCGTAGTTCTGGGGCCAATGGTGGATATGCTGACTTTACAAGCACATCTACTAGTATAGCTCAAGGAGCAAGTGCTACTATTACCATTACTCCTGCCTGGTCAGGCACTAGCTACAACGAAGGGTATGCGGTATTTATAGATTTCAACAAAGACGGAGATTTTAACGATGCTGGCGAAACGGTGTATACCCGCTCAGCTACTTCAGCTTCTCCTATTTCAGGAACCATTAACATTCCCGCTTCGGCAACCACCGGGACTACCCGCATGCGTGTATCTATGAAATACAATGGAGTACCTACTGCTTGCGAAAATTTCTCTTATGGCGAAGTAGAAGATTACACCATCAACATTACTACTGGCAGTGGGGGAGGTGCTGATACCCAAGCTCCTAGTGCTCCCTCAAGCTTGTCTGCGTCTAACGTAACTACTACCAGCGTAACCCTTAACTGGAATGCTTCTTCGGACAATGTAGGGGTGACAGGCTACCGAATATATCGCAATGGGGCCTCTATTGGTACAGTAACGGGTACCTCAACCAATATCACGAGTTTGACTGCTGGTACTACCTATGCTTTTTATGTAAGGGCTTATGATGCTGCCGGAAATACCTCAGGCAATAGCAATAGTATCAATGTAACTACCCAAAGCAACTCTTCTAATGGGTGTACAGGGGGCGTTTCTTCTTTTCCATATGCTGCAACTTTGGAAAATAGCCTGAATGGATGGACACAAGACAGTGGCGATGATTTGAACTGGACTTTCCGCTCGGGCACTACTCCCTCCAGTAATACGGGTCCTTCTTCGGCAGCACAAGGATCATATTATTTATATGTAGAAGCTTCAGGAAACACTGGCTATCCTAACAAAGGTGCCATTTTAACTTCCCCTTGTTTCAATTTGAGCAGTGCTTCGCAAGCAACTTTTAGCTTTGCCTACCATATGTATGGAGCAAGCGATATGGGAACTTTTGCCCTGCAGGCCAGTACCAACAATGGATCTACCTGGACTACCATCTGGAGTGATTCAGGAAATAAAGGCAATCAGTGGAATACAGCTTCGGTAAACTTGAGTGCTTATCTGGGAGGAACCGTGAAATTGAGATTCAATCGTGTAACGGGTAGCACCTGGCAAGCCGATATTGCCATTGATGACTTTAACTTATCTACCACTGGTTCTGGGGGCTCTGGTGGAGGGTCAGGCAGTGCTTCTGACCTATTCATCTCCGAATATGTAGAGGGATCTTCTTTCAATAAAGGAATTGAAATTGCCAACCTTACTGGGGCATCGGTAGATTTGAGCCAGTATTCTCTCAGAAAGCAAACCAATGGATCGGGTAGCTGGGCTACCTTAAATTTGAGCGGTACATTGGCCAATGGACAGGTATATGTATTAGTAAATAACCAAGCCAATGCTACAATGCAAGGCGTGGCCAATTTGAGTACTTCCAGTTCGGTTATGACCTTCAATGGAAACGATCCTGTGGCTTTGTTCAAAGGAAACACCTTGATAGATATTGTGGGTACCTATAATGGAGGCAGTGCCAACTTTGCCCAAAATACTACCCTGGTACGTAAGTCTTCGGTTACTGGGCCTAATAGTACTTATACTACCAGTGAGTGGGACCAATACAGCAGCGATACTTTTAGCTTCTTTGGACAGTCACCAAGTGCTCGGGTTACCCGCACCAATCTTGAAGTGCCTCAGCAAGTCGAGTTAAAAGTATACCCAGTACCTGCCACTACTATAGTCAATGTGGCTTTTGGCGGACAAGATGTAGAACAGGGAGAGTTGACTGTGGTAAGCTTGAGCGGTCAAGTAGTATACAATGGCTCGTTAAAAAGCGGTAAGAACAGCATCGCAGTAAAAGGCTGGAAAAAAGGACTTTACCTGGTAAAAATTCAAAAAGGTAACCAAATAATTACCAAACGAATTACGGTGCAATAAATATTAAATAAGGCTATCCTGCTAGTGTGGGGTAGCCTTTCAAAATTTTTCAAATCAGCATTAGAGTATGTTTAAATTTTGTCTTCGAGGATAAAAAAGATGAGTGATTAGTGATAATGCAGCACTTTTTAGAGTGAATAGCCAAAGCTATTGACGAAAAAAATGATAAACCGAGGCTACAGCTCCGCTGTGCAGAGCTCACCAAAGGTAAATTAGCGTTGATCAATCGCTTTTTTAGTCCAGATTATAAGGTTTAAACATACTCTTACACCTACCAAGACTCTACACGAGTATTTCATATTCTATTTTCTTTTTCTAAACCAAACTAACCCACTTTACAACATGAAGCTTTTACAATTTAAAGCGTTCAAGCGAGTAGTCGTGCTTGTAGCATTGCTAGCCGCTACCTTTTCAGTTACTTCTTTTGTAACGTATCGTTCCAACAATGTAATCACCACCCTGGAAGTAGGTTCTGGGTTTTTGCGTCAGCATGAAAGCTGTGGTGGGCACACCATAGAGCGGCACGTGGCCAAATCGGATAGCTATTTACGCAATCGCTTGGCAACCAGTAACATTAGTGCGGCCAGCACCTTTTATGAGCTTAACCAAGCTGGGCAAATCATCGTAAACGCGATCAATCGCAACAGTTATCGAGTGAATAACTGGGTAAATGGCAGCAGCAACTATCGTTTAGTATTGAACTACACCCATCATCGCAACATTGGCAAAGTATTGCGAAGAGGGGCCAATTATCCACAAGCTACCCGAAAATTTAAGGTGGTACTGGACAAAAGACGTTGCTCAAGTTACCGTTATCTGGTCCTGACTGCATATCCCGTACTATAAGTTGAATGAATCTTTAAATGGTTCTGTGAAACGTCACAGAACCATTTAACCATCAAACAATTGTATTCCTATGTCATTAGAAGAAAAACACCCTGTCTTGTTTCAGTTTTTTGCGGGCTATTTTCCTGAAGCCGATCTCGATGGATTGACTGATGCAGAAGTAGTGGCTGATTTTAAACAAAAGAATCCTCAGAAAGTAATTCAGGAAACACAAACTGCCCTTGCCAAAATCAGCAAAGAAGAAACGGTTTTGCAAGCAATTGCTGATGAAGCCAATCGGTATTTCGAGGCTATAGATGCGGCTTGGGACTGGGTGCAAATGATTCGAACTGAACTGGAAAAGTAAAAAATAGTCAATACTGCATAACAATTTTTGCATTTAAACGATAATAGATTAGACAGGATTTGAAAAGTTAATCCTTTTGATTTCCTGTCAAGTATAATTGTGTTAATATAAAATGAATCAGTGGTTGAATTTTTTTCGATCACTGATTTTTTTATCTAGTTTCCAGAGATCGTCTTTCTATTTAAATGAACAAAATGAAGCATTCCAAGTACCTCCTGATAGTTATCATATTAAGCAGTCTGTTTTATAGCTGTGGCGCAGGCTCAGAGCAAACCAACGATACCAGTTATATAGACGAAATAAACGCTGACTCCAAAAGTACCACCAAAACAAGCACTACCGAAGCAAATACGCCAAACGCTGAAAGCCAACCAGGGCTGGCACTACGAAAAAAACTGAAAAAACAATATTTTGATGGGCAACACAACACCTTGGGATACAAACAGGCCCGACGCTACATGTACAATTTTATTGATAATAAAAGTGGAGAAGTAGAAGGGGTGTATTCTGGGTACAAAAAAAAGTGGCGGTATGGCGGCAAAGGCGCCAACCCTATGCCGATTAATTGTGAACATACTGTACCTCAGAGTTTTTTTCGCAAACAAGAACCTATGAAATCTGACTTGCATCACTTGTTTCCTACTTATGCCAATTGGAACCGGATACGAAGCAACTTTGGTTTTACTGAAATAGATGATCAGACTACCACTCAATGGATGCGGCAGCAAGCATCAACACAAGAAATTCCTGCTAAATACGAGATTGATGAATACAGCGAATTTGCCCGTAATAAATTCGAACCTCGTGAGATCCATAAAGGAAACCTAGCTCGAGCTGTATTTTACTTTTTTACGATGTATCCTCACCAGGCAGGAGATATTAGTAGAGTTGCCAACATAAAAACATTGTATCAATGGCATTTGCAAGATCCGGTAGATGATGCCGAGCGAAAACGAAACGAGGCCATTGCTCAATATCAGGGCAATCGCAATCCTTATATAGATAAGCCCGATTTGGTGAAACAAGCCTGGGTAATAGGTAACTAGTTTGTTGGTAGAGCAAAGTGGATAAAAAGAATAAAATTTTAAATAAATTGTATTTCTTGATAGTACATGTTAATATTTGACATTTTATTGATGAATCGTTTTGTAATTTTGTGTCAGATTTAATAATGCACTGTATTACATTTTTGTTTACAGTCTTAGAGTGTGTTTAAATTTTGTCTTCGAGGGTAAAAATGATGGATTTTTTGTGCTGATGAAGCATATTTTTAAAGGAATAGCCAAAGCTATTGCTGCAAAAATTGCTAAAATCATTGCGTAAAAGCCACTTTTTTAGTCCAGATTATAATTTTTAAATACACTCTCAAGCTTAATTGCTTGTCCAGAACTTGCACAAAATTCTGGATAAACAGATTCAAAATATACAGAGGACAAAATTTTGAAACCAAAAAACCACTTCGAAAACGATGTTTGAAGTGGTTTTTTTTATGTCTTCTATATCTTTAAAATTTACTTCTCTAAGAACTTCTCCAAATACTTCCACACCGTATTGGCCATAATCTGGTGCCCTTCACCGGTGGGGTGAATACCATCGTTTTGATTGAGTTCTGGCTTACCACCTACTCCTTCCAAAATAAAAGGAATCAGTGTGACTGCTTCGTTTTTCTCGGCCAAGGTCTTATACACATTGCGAAACGAAGTAGTGTATTGAGGTCCCATATTGGGAGGTGCTTCCATTCCTGCTAATAAGATTTTAATCTTCTTGTACCGTCTACGGGCAATGTCCATAATCTCTTGTAAGTTTTCTTCCATTACTTTGGTACTTTGGCCACGTAAGCCGTCGTTTCCACCCAACTCAAGTACCATAATGTCTACCTTTTGTTTCAAGAGCCAGTTGATGCGTTCGCGCCCTCCAGTGGTGGTTTCGCCACTCAGTCCAGCATTGATTACCTTATAAGGCAACAACAAAGAATCAATTCTTTTCTGGATCAAAGCGGGGAATGAGTTTTCCTGAGGATCGTCCAAACCATACCCAAAAGTGAGGCTGTTGCCTAAAAACAAAATGGTCTTTTTGCCTTTGGTTTCATTCACTTTATTGATAGAATCTCGGCGGGCCAGAGAATCGGTTTGACGTTTTTTTTGTTTTTTGGCTTCATTGTCACAGCTCCAAATAGCAGAGCAAAACAGGAGGATAAAAAAGAAGTAGGGAATCTGGCGCATAAGTATAGAGTTGGTAGTCATTTGTTTATCTAATAAATAAAACAAAAAACTGGTAAAAAGCAGGTATTGTCCAAGTGAAAAATATGAAGAAACAAAAAAAGCCTACCCCAGTAGGGCAAGCTTTTCTAATGAAATATAAGATAAACCTAAAGTTAATAGTGCATTACTCCTATTAATTTTTTTCTGTTTCCTTTGGAAGCGTTGCCATCAATGACCTAGCGACCAAATACAATTTGTTTTTTCTTAGGATACTTGATGCTGTATTTCAAGTATAGTTTCTTGGTTTCCTTAGGTTTCAAGGTTATTTTCCAAGTGATCTTACCCGTTACCGGATCAACCTTGGCCCCTTTGGCTTCTAATAATTCTACCGAAATTTTATTGTTTTTAGATACCGGAATTTGCTCTTCGATGGTAATGTTTACCGCGGTGCTTTTGGTGTTTCTTAGAGCGATTTCGTACCCATAAGTTTGCTTAATGTTGCTTCCCAAAAACTTCTTACGACTAAAATCCTTGATTTGCTTACGGTCTATAATCACGCGCTTGTCACGGCCCAAAGAGATAGCCAAAGTGTCTTGAGTATTGTTGGCATTGAGGTAAGTTTCGCCAATAAAAGTTCCCTCAAAGTAAATGTTGGCCTTACCTGATAGTAAGTTGTATTTTTCCCAATCTACCAATTGTGCCATCAAGAAAGCATCCTTGTCTAGCTTAGGCACTGCGCTGTGGGCGTAGATGGTTTTCATCGTGTGGTTTTTAATGTCAACCAATTGAGGTTGCCCATTCGAGGGAATGCTGTAAGGAAGAGAAATGTCAAACTTGGTAGCAAAAGTAGA
>DMXI01000248.1 GCA_003483885.1 Microscillaceae bacterium | reverse complement strand
TCAGCCGCCACAGCCGCCACAACCTCCGCCACAACCACCACCGCCACAAGAGCTACCACAGCTGGTACCACAAGAAGTACCTCCATTGCTGTTTTTATCAATATAGCCAGCTACTGGCGCAAAAGAAGTGTTCAATGCTTCATCGCCCAATAAAAAATAATTCCAATCCCACCGCTCTTTTAAATCTTTGTTCTTTTTCACGGTTTTTCTATACAAATTTGGAATGGTACTGGTCATCGCCAAACGAGTAAGTCTCACAAGATAACTAATGCTTGACACTACCAATATAACCGATAAAATCACGATAAAAGTCACTGGTTTTTCACGGTTTAGCCCAATAAAAATCCGGGTAGTCCCTATCATCATCAGCACCCACAATACTATAAAGTTGAGGTAAAAAACTGTTCCAAACTTAGTGGTTTTATTAACATAGCTTTTTAACGCTTTCATTGTATTGGCTGTATTCAGGAAAATAGGTTTGACAGCTAATTGTTGTAGTAAAGTCGGATAATGGATTCTTCCTAAATCTTTTAGATTGGCTACTACAGTTTCTTGTTCTTGTGTACCATCTGTCTTTCTTCCCTTCACCTTCATTTGGTAATCACTACCTACTTGAATCGTACCGCTGGCCACTAGCTGGTCTACATACCCATTGATGACCTTGGCAGGATTTTGCGTTTTTAGGTAAATGAGTTCAGCAGGCTGTAATTTGTACAAGAATGAATGCTTATCGGCTTTTTGGATAATACTTTTCAACTTTACCTGATTAAACCACTCTAACAAAATAAAAGCCGCTACACTCACGAATATAAATCCTTTTAAAAACTCAGGTCCACTAATCGTTGCATACCACGGTTCAAGTACATCTATAAGTGGGAGTATCAATAAAAGAAAAGCAAAAATCCCTATAAAAACCATAGTGGGTATACCCAACTTGGCTTTGCGTAAATTCAAGCTATCCAACATTTTATCATTTTTCCAGATGGTTTTAGGCTGTTCGCCAAAGTTTTTGGTATATAATTGCTTGGTACGCGAAGCCGCTTCCTGAAACTTTTTGAAATCTTTTTTGTCGTGGGTAGAGGGAATATGTTGGATGTTTTTGCCCAAAATTTCACAAAACTGATCGTAAGATTGGGTAAATATCAGGTGCTGATGCCAAACAATGTCTACAATTTTGGAAGGAGACACCATTCCGTTGGAGGTAGCCGCTAAGTACATAAATTTTTTGTACTCCAAAATGGCTTGTTTAGTAAAACCCTTGGTCCAGTGATTTTCGTCAGCCAACCGGATGGTAAAGCTGTATTCGGCAGGTGGGTTGTCGAAATCGAATGCGACAATACGATCCCATAATTGTTTGTCCATACTTATTTTCGTTTTAGTAGTTGATCTTCGAGTCTGCCAGACTCGAGTATTTTCCATATGCCCTTATTTTATTGCATTGGGCTTTTGCCTTTAAATACGCAAAACATTTACAAAGGTTTTAAGTGTAAAACCTTTTATTATTTCAAAAACAAACAATAAACCAAATAAAACACTAAATAATCCGCAATCGCTCCAGCAAATCAGATTTGTAAGTTTTGCCAATAGGAATGTACTGCTCACTGATTACCAGGTTATTATCCTCTATGGCATCTATGCTCTCCAACGCCACCATATAAGAGCGATGCACCCGCATAAACGACGCTGAAGGAAATTGTTTTTCCAGTTTTTTGAGAGTATGACTTACCACATACTGTCCTTTGGTGGTTTTGATCACACAATAAATATCTTTAGCCTCCAGCCAAAGTACATCTTCTAAATGTACCTTCTCGAGGCGGTTCTTGGCTTTTACAAAAAAGTGATTGTTGATAAAAAAGCTCTCTTGATGCGATTCGGTGGGCTTTGCAGGGGTTTCGCTATTTTTAGCCGATTTATACAGCGCAATCTCAATCGCATTGCGCAAAGGCTCGCTCTCTACGGGTTTGATCAAATAAGCCTGGGGTTCGGTAATTTTAGCACGTTCTAAGGTAGGGCGGTCCGAAAGGGCTGTCAAAAAGATGAAGGGAATATCAAAAGTTTTTTTGAGTTGCTGGGCAGTGTCTATGCCATCCAGTGCTCCAGCTAAATTGATATCCAACAAAATTAAATCTGGTATTTCCTGTTGTAATGCTCCCAATAACGCCTCGCCGGAATCTAATACCTTTACTACCTGATAATCCATTTTTTTGAGCATCATTTGGAGATTTTTAGCGATCACCAAATCGTCCTCTACAATCAATATTTTATGCTTTTGCGACATTTCTACCCTCAACCGTTTTGCGTACAAACAAATACCTGTAAAATACAAAGATAAAGATAATTTGCTTTCTATCATGCTATTGTTCCACGATATGTTGCCTTAAGCTAAGCCAAACAATTGATCATTCACTACTTATTAAGGCTTTGGCTGAAATCCCGACGAGTAGGGACCAGTGACCACTAAAATAAGCCGAAGAAACTCACAATCAACCAAAGACTAGTCGGTCATTTTGATCTCTCCCAGAGTATTGTATATTTGGAACAATGAATCAGGGTATTGTTATAAAAGTATTTTTAGCGATCAATATTTGTGTGGGCTTGCTCATTGGCAGGATCACTACTGCCTTGACTCAGGATGTGCTTTCTTTGGATACCGCTACACTTCTTGCTTCTCAAAGGCACTTAAACGTCTTCGTAGATAGTACCCAAAAGCGATCATTGGCCCAAGTAATCATCCAGAAGTTTACCCCTTCCCAAACTGTACTTCCGCTCCAAACCAAACATACTTACTGGTTAAGAGTCAAGCTTAAAAACAACAGTACTCAACTCCAAAAACGCTATTTATACGTAGGTAATTGGGCTTATATTGACTTGTATGCCAATGATCGGTTAGTAGGTCAATCAGGGCGAATGAGAACCTATGCTACTCGTTCGGTGCCCAACCAACGCCAGTTTATCGAGTATGAACTCGGCCCTCAGCAAAGCCAAGTGCTGTATTTTAAGCTGCAGGAAACAATGGCTTTTTACCTCAAGTCGTCGTTGGAATTTAGCACTCAAAAACTTGTTCAGGTCCAAAAACAAACCAATAATATTCGTTTTTCGCAGGGTATTTTTCTGGGGATTATCATCGTGATGGCCTTGTACAATCTCTTTATCTTCTTTTCGGTCAAAGACGTTAGTTTCTTGTATTATGTCTTTTCTATCGTGGGGGTAGGCTTATATTTTATGTTTTATTACGGCTTTACCCTAGAGCTTATCTGGACTCAATCGGCCATTTGGAACGCCCATAGCTATGGCATCATCGTCCCCCTCACCCGCATTACCTGGGTGCTGTTTACCAAGTCTTACTTGCACCTGCATGAGTTACTGCCCCGTTGGAATCGGTGGCTCAACTGGCTCATCTACCTTTATCTGGTTCCTATTTTATTGACCTTACTTACCCTGATAACGGGACGAGATTTTAGTCTACCCATTGTCAACTGGATAGGTACCCTGGGAGTGATTGTATTGAGTGTAATGGTGTTGATGGGCTTTTTAGCATTACGGAAAGGCTTCAAACCTGCCCGGTATTTTTTAATTGCCAATATCTTTTTTTCTATAGGCTTAATCCTATTTATTTTTGAAGAAACAGGCTATGCACCTGCCACCGACACTACCCGCTATATAGCCCAACTGGGGATTATTTTTCAGGTAACCTTATTTTCATTGGGATTGGCCAATCGCCTCAACTCTGCCCAAAAAGCTTTGGCTCAAAAGGAAATTGAAAAAGAGGTAGAACGCAAACAATTGATAGAACAACAAAAACAACAGCTGGAAGTAACCGTAACTGAACGTACCGCTGACTTGCGCCAAAAAACCCAAGAACTGGAAGATACTATCCAGAAACTCCAAAAATCAGAAAAAGACTTAAAAGAACTAAATCATATCAAAGACAAGTTTTTCTCGATCATTTCACACGACTTACGTAGTCCTTTTGCTACACTTACTTCTTTTTTGAACATCCTCATCAACTTTGCCGATGAATTTAGCAAAGAAGAAATGGAAGAACTGGCCAAACGCACCCAGCAGTCGGTCAAAAACCTGTCTTCGTTGTTGGAAAACCTCTTGCAATGGGCTATGAGCCAAATGGATCAAAACCAGTTTCGCCCGCAAGAAATTGTACTGGAAAAAATCATTCAGGAAACAACTACTTTGCTGGCGGTGAGTGCCGAAGAGAAAAAGATTGCCATTGCCTGGGACATCCCTCAAAATACGCTATTGTATACCGACTACAATATGTTGAGTTTCATTATTCGTAACTTGCTCATCAATGCCATTAAATATACACCTAACCAAGGACACATTACGATTACGGCCCAAACCCAAAACTCCCCTAATGCTCAACCTTGGGTGCAAATATGTGTAGCCGATACAGGTATTGGCATTCCCGAAACCGAACTCCCTAAACTCTTTAATGCGCAAGAACATTACACCCGCAAAGGCACCCAAAACGAAAAAGGGGTGGGTCTGGGGTTGATGCTATGCAAAGAGTTTGTAGAAAAGAGTGGTGGAACCATTACCGTAAGTAGTAAGCTCAATGAAGGGACAGTGTTTTGTTTTGAGGTGCCAGGGAAAGAATAGTTTTTAGTTTAGGTACCTGATGTTGTAATTTATCCAAATCTCCTTTTTTAATACCTACTTCTTTTTACCTTTCCTTTTCAAATTCTCGTACCAATATTACAACTACCAACTTTCAAATAAATGATTATACGAAACCTATTGAAAACCACACTCACACTTCTGTTTATCACTATCTCTAGCTGGTGTATGGCGCTCAGCCAAGAAGATGTAGCCCAATACCGTTTAGGAACCTATCTCATGTTATCCTTACTAATCATCGGTATTGTAACAACGATTGTGCTTGTTCGCAGGAAACCTAAAGATAAGAATGGAAAGATAGATGCTCAGGCTTATTCAGCCAATCAGAAAGATGCCAAGCCGTCTTTTCAGAATCGTGTTTCTGGTCCTTTGTAACAATATTTGATTCATTCTCAAAACGCTGGTTATTTTAAGCTCAGCGCTAACCTCAAAAGGTGTCTGTTGATAGCTCATTTCCTTAGCTGTTTACATACACTTTACAAATGTTTTTCGCACAAAAAAATGAAAGCAATCCAACAAATAGAAGAAATTTTAGGTATTAAACTTGAAAAAAAACGATACGGAAGATCCTACGATCCCAATCAAAAAAATACTTACTCAATCCGTCGGGAACATATTGAAAGCTTGCGGCTTGATAATGTAGTGGTTGATGATTTTTCTATATTATTTCCATCCCTCGAAAAGTTAAGACATTTAGAAATCAACAATTCAACTATTCCCAATTTTTCTGCATTATTGAAGCGAAAATACGTTGATTTACGCCTCAACAATGTAGTCTTTAAAAATAGTGATTGTGATACTACGGGAAACCTACCCTGGCACCTAATATTTTCGAATATGAAGCTTGATGCCAAGTGTTTAAGGTGTCTCCCAAAAAGTAATATAGTAGGGTTTAAACAAGTTGAATTTAAGAACTGCCACATAGATAACATTCAGGAAATTGATCATATAGATCATATCTCTCTTTTGATCTTTGACAAGATTACCTATACCCACCAACCTCAATCCGCGTCTAAAAAGGCTACTCGCCGTTTGGAAATTCATAACACAAGTTTCGCAGATGTTACTTTTTTGCCTTTCTCCGATTCGTTACAAAGCATTACGTTCGAAAACTGCCAAATCGGGAGCATTGCTGGGCTCGCGCAATTTCCTAAACTTGATAAAATAACGATTGATTCTGATACTACCATTGAGGATACATCTACCTTAGAAAACACTTCTGACAAAAAAATCACTTGTATTGTCAAACAAGGTAAACAGCCTTTGGACTTAAGAAGGATTACCCCTATTAAAAATTATATTGATAGCCTACACCTGGATGATTATAAGGAAAAAACGATTGACTTTATTGAGGAATTTAAACATATAAAACAGTTATCATTCTATGAGTCAATTGTTTATATAGATGCTTTGTTGCCCATTGCTAAACAAATAGAGACTATCAGCTTTACAAAATCTATCATCAAGAAACATAAGTATTTTGGGTATTTTAAAAACCTGACAAGTTTTCAAACCACGAATTATGACGAGGATAACAAAGGGTTAAGCTCTTTTAAAAAGATACTTCCCTTAAAACATCAGCTGAAGGTCTTGGAGGTTTATGATCATCAAAAAATTCACGCGGCCCATTTACTCAAAGAATTTAGTGCGTTGGAATCTTTAAAAATCGCCTATGAAGTTCCAGTGCAAACGGCGGAGTACATTCTTACACTTCAAAACCTCAAAAAACTATCCCTAAGCATCGAAGAGAAGGCTTTTACTTTAAGCTTAGAAAACTTAAAAAAATTAGAATTTTTAATTTTAGAAACAGAGGGTAATTTCACAGGATTTGAACACCTCAAAAATTTAAAATCTTTAAAAATTGGGGAATCCATCTCAGAACCAACAATTGATGTCAATGCGTTGCCCAAAATGGAAAGCTTACAACGCTTGAACTTGGTAAGCTATGATTATGAAATCAAAGGATTAGCGCAGTTTCCCAACTTAGAAGCCTTGAAGCTGAAAGGAAGCCCTAAAGTGACATTGGCAAAGCTTGAGAAACTTAAGGTATTAAGTTTAGAAAATTCATCCATCGAAGGTTTTTCTACCTTTGAAGAGCTGCCCAGTCTTGAAAAACTAGACTTGTCCAGCATTTACAGTAAACTAAATTTGGAGGGCTTCCATAAGTTTCGAAACCTCAAATATTTAACTTTTCTGGAAAGTGAAGTAGACGATATTTCACATTTAGAACCTCTCAAAAAGTTAGAATACCTTGATTTGTACTATACACGAGTTTCAGATGTGCGAGTGCTCAATACTTTGCCTAACCTGAAGGAAGTAAACCTGGCGGTATTAACAACTGATAATCTAGAGAAACAATTAGACAAGCCTGAGATTGCGATTTATTGTGGATTGCCTAGCATCAATCTTTGGATTTGGGATGAGGATGAATTTGGGATTTAAGGTAAACTTAGAAAGGTATTATTCTGAATATTCAAGTTTAAAATACAAAAGCAAATAAGAGAACAAGAGCGTAAAAAAAATTTGTTATTCCGGAATGTGTAACCAAATACAATGCATTCGGTTACTTATGACACGTTGTAGTGCATTCGTCCAAAATTGTAACAAATTCAAAAAGTATTAGTCTTTGAAGTCGTCTCGGCTTTTAATAATGAACTGCAAACAACATCCTAAAAGTCGAGATGGCTTCTTTATCTTTATAAGAAATGAAAATAAAAACCCTCATAGTTTTCGCTCTTATTATTGTTAGTTGCCAAACTAAACAAGAAAAAAAAGAGAATGCAAAAAAGAGTATTGTAGAACAGTCGTTAGACAAAAACGCTGATTTGTTACTTTTGGATTCTACAATAAATGCAATATCAATAGGTGTTTATCATAAAAGTAAGACTTATATCAAGCATTATGGAGAGTTAGACAAAGGAAAAGGAAACAAACCTACCGATGAAACTATATACGAAATTGCCTCTGTAAGCAAAACTTTTGCTGGTACATTGGTTGCCCAAGCCGAACTGGAAGGTAAGTTGAATTTAGAAGATAATATCCAAAAATACCTAAAAAAACCATTCCCTAATTTTGAGTATAATGGTAACCCTATAAAGATCAAGCACCTTATAACGCATACAAGTCGCCTACCTCGTTTTCTACCTGATATAATTAATAAAATTGTAGAAAACCCAACAAATGATTTAGCTTTTAAGATTCACAGAGCTGAAAACAATTACAGTAAAGAAAAGTTTTTTTCAGATTTAGCCCTTGTCAATTTAGATACGATACCAGGAACTAAAGAGGGATATTCAAGTGTAGACACGGAATTAATCGCACATATTTTAGAAAATATTTATGGTAAATCTTATGAAGAATTAATCCAAAAAAAGATTTGTCAAAAATTAGCAATGACACACACTGGGACGGTTTTAAAAGAAAATGCAAAGCATAAATTAGCCAATGGATATTTAGAAAATAATGTTTTAGCCCCCAAAATGATTAGCCAACTTTGGGGTGCTGGTGGCGGAATGACCTCTACATTACCAGATTTAATGAAATACATCAAATTTCAGTTAAATTCAAAAGATGAAGTTGCTAAAAAATCGCATCAAATACTTTATCAAAATGGAAACTATAAAATAGGATACTACTGGCCTATTGGATTTGATCAAGATTTAGGAACTTATTATAGTCATCAAGGAGGTGCTTTCGGAATACAAAATTATATGTTTGTCTTTCCTGAAGAAAATCTTGGAATTTCAGTAATTATAAATCAAAATATCAAAGGAACATCAAATAAATTACTCAAAGTAGTTCATGGAATACTAGAAGACTTAAAATAAAACGCCCTCCAACAAGTCTATCATTTACTTAGCCTTCAGAGTACTGACCTAATTTAATCTTTTCACTTTTTCTATACTCCCCTATTGGAAATAGCCCTCCTTGCAAAGATTCCAAAGCACTTCTAAAAAAAGCTAAATTCAATTGTTCATTTTTTTTCATTAAAACTAACTATCAAAAATGAAACAATCTTTTTCCATAGCTTTCTTGTGCTTCTTTATGCTCTTCAAAAGCCAGGCACAAGTCTTGGTGTGCTTTAACCCCCAAATTGCTGGAGCCGAAACACAGTATATTGCGGCTAAAAGAGTATTATCATCTAGCACGACCAGCAATCTCAATAGTACCAAGATATATGTTGACATTGCTACTATTGATGATAGTAAATATGTTTATTTTCATTCTAACCATGTGGTAAATTATGCCCACAAATTTGAGAATGCGGATGTTAGCCCTACCAAGTTTATTGAAGATATTGATAAGTTTAAGGGCTATAAAATGGAACGGCTTGTAAAAACAATTGTAGATGCACATGGGGTCAATAATTACCCATCAAATTATCTAAAAAATACAGGTTATAACAATATCACGTTTTACCTGACACCCGAAGCCATAAAAAATAAAGTTGGTGATGTTTTATTGCTTGAATATTGCAAAAATGTAAAAATCCTTGATGACTATGGTAGAATTGTCAGAACAGGGCTCTACTCGCCGCAAGAGCTGGTTATGCGAGGGATAAAAAACACTGGAAATCACGATAATGTAGTGAAATGGCTTGGTCAGGTAGGAAAGAAAGTACCTCCCTCTGATGACGATGAAATTGCTAAGGAAATAATGAGGTATGCCAAGGCAAAAAAGATAGACGAAAAAAACACTACTGCGATTGTAAATGCCTTGAAAAAAGATGTGCGTGAGCAGGTTTACTATACCGAAAACTACAAGAAGTTTTACAAAGGGCAACTTAAAATCACAGATCAAACTGAAGAAGTCATCAAGTTGGCAAAAAATGTTTCGGTAAGAACCAGACATGCCAATGATGTTGAAGCGATGTATGTATCACTTAAAGGCCAGCGGTATTTAAAGAAAGAAATAGAAATTATTTCCCTGGTAGATGATGACGCTACCACCAGAACATTGCAAAAGCTTTTAACAGAAAATCACACCCTAATCACCGTTGATAATATCAAAAAGTTGTTCTCAAATATCAAAAAGAAAAAAAAGAAAACCCTTTTCTTTTTAGGACATATTGAAGGTAAAAGCTTTGTAACCAGAGATGCAAATAACAAAGAGCGTTTTAGGTTAACTTTGGGTGAAATAGCCGATTATGAAAAATTATTTGATGTAAATATCATTGTACTTGGATGCGAATCTGCCTCTAAAGTTTCTAATGCCAGTGGAGTAGTTCAAAGAATTAATACCGTAAATGCGGTCGAGCAATTGCATCGCACTATGAAAGAAAACTCTAACCTATTTGATTTGCTGAAAGGGTTTTCCAATGAAAAGCATGAATTGGTATTAGATCCTTTGTCGCTAAAAGACCGGGGTTTTGAGCAGTATCAAATGCTCAAGGTTAAACGAAGAAATCGGGTCATACTTACCGTTGTTGGAGGAGGTGTAGTTGCATACTTAATATATGATGCTCAAACAGACTAAGCATCCATTCTCAGGAATATCCCTAAACATAATCAATCGCAACCACGTACTCAGTAACTTTTTGCAAAAAATCATCAACAAATACAAAGATGGGTCTACTACAGCCACCTGTAAATGAAGTGTATGACTTACTCTCATTACATGATGCTCAAGAACTAAATAAATTAAAAGCAAAGTATAAAGGAAAAGGTAAGGGAGAATATCAGGATTATGAGCATATTTTTTCTGCTGGAATCATAGCAGGGGAAGGCGAAGACGACGAATTATTAGTAAGGGCTAATCTGAGTTTACTAGGGTTAAAATATATTTTACTTAGGTCAAAAAGGTTATTACCCAAGCTTCAGAAAAGAATAAAGGGATTCAATAATATTCAGCTCATAAGCCAGATTATTATTGCTATAAGTGGGGCTACTTTATTGACTACCTTTAGAAAACCATTTGAACCATTGACCAAAATAGTCGTAGGGGCTTTAGCACTCACCGGTTCGCTATTATCTATTTATGTGCAAAAAAGGTTAGGCAACGTTGCCCTTGGAGAAAAATCACTGGCTAAGCTATTAAACGACCTGATAGATCAGCAAGCGAAAGCAGAGATGTACTTTGATGAAATGGGTATTTTAAGCAAAAAAATTCAGTTGGAATCAGCCACGAATGATATATCTCAAAAGGCAAAAGATGGCTTCTTGACCTTATTAAACCGTCAGGTATCGAGCATTATCGATTCATTAGAGGATAATCTTGAAAATGATAAAATTGATGATCCCTCAAAAGAAAAGATCAGTGAAATTATCAAATCATCCAATCAAGTAAGTAGAGAATTCAAAAAATTAATTAATACAATATGATGAAGAAATTTAGTTTATTCATAATTCCAGTGCTGCTATTCTTCACAGGTTGTGGAGCAAATAAAGCAACACAAACACAAGATGAATTAATATCAAAATTCCAGGAATCTATTCAGAACATGGATTTGGAAGGAGTCAAAAAGTTGTGTGATAAAGATACGCAATCTTATATCAAATCCACCTTTGGGTTATTGCTCAAGTTAGGCAATCAAACAGAATTGAATACTATAAAAGACGTTGCCAAAACACTGGTATGTGAAGGGGAAAACGATGAAAGAACTTGCTCGTTTGTAGAGAAGGGCCAGAAAAAAACCTTCAAAGTCCAATTTGTTGGCGAAGGAAGCGAGCAATTAATAAAAATCGACAAAGAATTTTTCTTACCCGAATAATATTTCCAAGAAAAACACTTTTGAACATTACACATCAATACAAAAGCAACTCTCTAAAAATCAGAAAGTTGCTTTTAAGTCTAGTGCGCATTTGCAATGCGTATTACTTTATTAGAAGCATCTTTGATGCGAGGTGTGCTCTCCATCCGCTTCATTTGATTGGTGCTTTAGCAGCATCAAAACCACCATACAATTGCTCCAGTTGAGGTCAAACTATTCATCCTTTAACACCTGCGCTGGGTTTACTCTGGTGGTTTGCCAAATAAATGGGCTAATCGTGAGTAAGGTGGTCACTATGGATATGAGAGCCGTTAATGCAATGTGCCGCCAGTCAATTTTGATATGATAAGCAAAATCTTGCAACCAAGCTTGCATGACATAATAAGCCAGAGCCATTCCTATGACTGAGGCAATGGTAATCCATATGGCATAAGACTTAAATATCCAACGAATGATTTGTTGGATAGAAGCCCCCAACACCTTATGAATACCAATTTCTTTTTGGTTTTCCTGCAAAGCATGCGCCGCCAGCCCAAACAAACCGAGGCAGGCAATCAATATACCCAGAAAAGCAAAATAGTTCATGGCCTTCAATAAGCTTTGTTCACTGAGGTACAATTGTTCAAAGTCAGCATCCAAAAAACGATATTCAAAAGGATACACGGGGTTATGCTTTTGCCACACTTTACGAACGCTGGCCAACTCTTGGGCAATGTTTTCTCCTTTTAGTTTTGCATAACTTTGATTAAAGTTTGAAATGAGCGCAAAAGACAAGGGAGTTATTTTATTGTAAAGCGACTTGAAATGATAATCTTTCACTACTCCTATCACTTTCACTTTTTTACCATTCAGGTCTACCGTAGTATTCACTGGATTTTTTAACCCCATCATACTTACGGCTTTTTCGTTTAGCAGAATGCATTGCTTATCCTGGGCAAATTCTTTAGAAAAGCTCCTACCTTCCTTCAATTGAATTCCAAAAGTTTGGAGATAATCATACCCCACCCAGGCAGTATTCATAGGTATTTTTCGCCCATCTGGCAAATTCATCCAATAGTCGCTCAAATAATTGGTAATATGATGTCGTGCTCCCGAAACACTTTTTACTCCAGGTAGCTTCAATAAGTCATTCTTTAATCTTGGGTAGTAATTGGGGTCTTCTGCCTGCTGGGCATAACCAAGGCCAAAACTGATAATATTGTCACTCTTAAAACCCAGGTTTTTATTACTAATGTAGTTGAACTGATGATAAATAATGAGGGTAGTCATTACCAACGCGGTGGATAACGAAAACTGCACAATCATCAAACCTCGCTTTAACTTTCGTCCTTTTTTGCTCTTCGAAAACTTACCCTTCAATACCTTGGTAGGGGCAAAATCTGCCAATACAAATGCTGGATAACTACCCGCCAAGAGCCCCGTAAACAATACACCACCGAGTAGATACAAGATAAAACGTATCCCGAAAAAATGAATGCTCAATGTTTTGCCCACCATATGGTTGAACTCCGGCAAAAATAATTCAACAATGGTGATACCAATGATGGAGGCTATCAAAGTAATGAACAATGCTTCACCCAGAAATTGTTGAATGAGTTGGCTCCGGGTAGCACCTACTACTTTACGTAAACCTACTTCTTTGGCCCTACGCAAAGACAACGACGTGGACAAGTTGACAAAGTTTACACAAGCAATCAGGAAAATAAACAAGGCTACCAGCCCTAGCATATACACTTGTTGTATGCGCTGAGTTTTGCCATCTACTTGACTATGTAGATATAGCTGGTTTACTGGTCGCAAAAAAAGTGATACTTTTGACTCAGGATAATGTTTCTTGATGATATTGGCTACTTTGGCTTTGGCTAGGCGGGCATTTTCTTTTTTATGCAGCAGCACATATGTATTTAACCAATTGCCTCGATTCCAGGCAGTAAAAAGTCTGGGGTGTACATCTTTCTGAAGACACGCAGCCGACAGGACAAAATTGAACTGAAGATGCGATTGGGTAGGTATATCCTTGATTACTCCAGTCACCTTTGCACTAAATGATTCACTGATTTTGAAGGTTTTGCCTAATGGATTTTGGTTGCCAAAATATTTGTAGGCCAAACTTTGGGTAATGACTACTACATTTACCCCACTAAGTGCCGTTTTTGGATTTCCCTTAGTAAAAGGAAAGCTAAACATATCAAAAAATTGTTTGCCAGCATAAATACCATTTTCGTAGCTTTTCTTGCCTTCATAATCCAGTAAGTGCTTGGTGTTATATAATCGTATGGCTTGGGCAACCTCAGGAATCTCATTTTTCAAGGCAGGACTCAAAGGAGCAGGAGTTCCCGAAACTTCGGTAATGGTGTTGTCTTGGGTTTCATTGCCCATGACCATAAAAAGTCGTTCTTTCTTGGTGTGAAATTGATCATAGCTTAGTTCATCTTGAATCCAGGCAACAATTAAAACACAGGTAGCAATGCCCAGTGCAAGCCCCAAAATGTTTACCGTAGAATGGGTTTTATTACTGAATAAATTCCTAAAAGCGATTTTAATATAGTTTCTTAACATGGTTTAATGGTATTGGAGTTTAATAGCAATCCTACATTTGCGAAGGAAATGCCAAATATATAAGCTATTCAAAGTCAATCACTTGCAATACTATTAAAGTCCAGGTGAGTGTACACTTTCGCTAATACGTGTTCATTAATGAACAGCTGTGATTGTCATTTGGGAAATCCTACTTTGTGAAAGTGAAGCCTCACAGTACCAAGTACAAATCGGAAAAGTATTGCAACAACCTGAAATATTTTTGCGACCAAAAGACCAGTAAGTTGAAAGGGTTATAGGTATCAATACTTACTCTTATTAATTGTCAAAAAATAAGTATTTTGAGTACCTATTGCTAATCATTCAATCTTTTCACCTTAAACTTATCCGAACTATGGCTGAATCAAGTAATCGTTACACGTTACAGACAAGCAATCCAAAACAATTTGATTGGTATGACCCCATTACCCAAAAAATCACTTCTATCACTGTTTATCAAATAAAAGCAAATGCCTCTTTTACACCTGATAATGTAATGGCTCCAGGAATACCAGTAGCCGAAAATCAGCTTGGTGGCTGGATAGCGGGAGAGGCCAACTTGGATAACACAAGCGCCAGTACTGCCTGGGTATACGACAATGCCCTGGTATTTGGTAATGTGGTAATCAAAGGCAATGCTGTTGTCACCGAAAATTCAATCGTGTATTCTACTGGTTCTCCTGGGGTTGGCGATACGTGCGCTACCCAAGTAGTAGGCCAAGCTGCTATACTTGAGAATGCGCAAGTGGGTATAAACTGTACTGTAGATGGTAATGCTATTGTAAGAAATAATGGACAATTAAAAGATAGCAGTAAGTTACATGATAACGCACAAATTATGGGCAACGGGATTGTACAAGACAGCAGTACTGTTTCTGGAAGTGTTGTCATTGACGGCTCTGCTTTGGTGGAGGATAACTGTACAATTAGTGGTAACGTGACATTAAAAGGGAATTGCCATGTAGCTGATGGTTCTAAAATAGAAGCTCCAGGTGGCCTGATCACTATATCGGGTAGCGCCCAAGTGATCGACTTCGCCAGTATTACAACTGCTAGCTCAGACGATAATGTAGAGATAAGTGAGCATGCCTTGGTAAATGGGGTCATCAAAACAGGTACAAAAGACAACAACCCTCCAACCTACCAAGCTCCAGCAATCTCAGGACAAGTCAAACTAAGTGGCAATGCAAGAGTAACAGGAAAGGTAACAATGAGTGGGCAAGCTCAAATGACAGAGAATGCGCAAGCCGAACAAGTAAACTTTGATAATATAGACGCAACACTCACGCTACAAGGATCAATAAGTATCTCTGGAAACGCCCGAGCTGTCGGCTCTAACACCTTTAGTAGTGGGTCTTGGGGAGGTAATACTGTAAATGGAGTATAGAGCGTAAGTCTTCACTAAACCTTAGCAACATCATTGGTATTGCCTCGATGACATATCATCTCTAAAAGCAAAAACCTCTTCAATATTTTGATTGAAGAGGTTTTGTAGCCCGTAGGGGAATCGAACCCCTGTTTCCAGGATGAAAACCTGGCGTCCTAACCCCTAGACGAACGGGCCATAGTAGTACTATGAAAATATTTTATTTTAAGAAAGAGAAGTAGTA
>DMXI01000447.1 GCA_003483885.1 Microscillaceae bacterium | reverse complement strand
CTATAGGTCCTTACATTTAGTTATCAAAAAATTAATAATTGATATTTGCTAAATGAGGCTGCAATTTTACATCTTTGCGGGCAATTTCACAATAAAAACGTTAAAAAAATTGAAAAATTTTACTGAATATAAAGTCTCCCGTAGTCAAATCAAGAACATCATTTTTGATTTGGGTGGTGTAGTTATCAACATAGACTGGCAATTAACTGTAGCTGCTTTTCAGGAGTTGGCCAAACCTGAATTTAGAGCCCAAAACGAAGATTTGATTCAAAAAGGCACTTACAAAGCTCAGTTTTTCATAGATTATGAGGTAGGCAGCATCAGTGATGCTACTTTTTGCCAGCACCTCCGTGATACTTTCCATCTGGATGCAAGCGACGCTCAAATTAGCCAAGCCTGGAATGCCCTTTTGATGGATGTACCTGTCGATCGTATCGAACTCATCAATAATTTGCGAAATACTCATCGTACTTTTGTGCTTAGCAATACCAATGCTATACACATCGAGGAGGCTAACAACATTTTACATCGCACTCATGGCATCGCTACTTATGATGATTTGGTAGAAAAAGCCTATTATTCTCACCTCATGAACAAGCGCAAGCCCTGGCCCGAGATTTACCAGCAAATTGTAGACGAAAACGAACTAAATCCTGCCGAAACCTTGTTTATAGACGACAATGCAGAAAACGTACAAGCCGCCAATAGTGTAGGCCTGCAAGGTTTGCATGTGGTACCCAACCTTAATGGCTCGGTACAGTTTTTTAGTGAAATCCTAGTCTAATGATCCTGAATCAATTCAAACGGACATAAAACCGATATTTGTTTTTCCGAGTTGATTTGCTAATTTTATTCAATGCGCAAAAAAGTAAAGTCTTACGGCATTCACTTGTTGTTGTTTTTGGTCACCATTATTACCACCACTCTGGCAGGCACTGAGTGGACCCACGGTCGGTTAATTTTTGTAGATAAAGAGGCTTGGAGCTGGGTTACCAAAGAAAAGTTTCTGCGAGGACTTGCTTTTTCGCTGCCTTTTTTGGGCTTTCTCACCGTACACGAGTTTGGGCAT
Organism: Microscillaceae bacterium; assembly: GCA_003483885.1. Classification (GTDB taxonomy): domain Bacteria; phylum Bacteroidota; class Bacteroidia; order Cytophagales; family Microscillaceae; genus Microscilla. The sequence continues at coordinate 5,534 of DMXI01000447.1, read as the reverse complement.
TACTTTACCGCACGCTGGCACAAGGTCAAAGTAAGTCTTCCCTTTTATATTCCGCTTTGGCTTGGCTTTTCTTTTACCATTGGTACCATGGGGGCCTTTATTCGCATCAAAGAAAACCTCCGCTCTCGCAAATTGTTTTTTGACATTGGCGTAGCGGGCCCCTTGGCGGGTTTTGTAGTAGCATTAGGGGTGCTCATTTATGGCTTTACTCATTTGCCTCCCGCTGAGTATTTATATACCATTATGGCTCAACAGCCTATCACTGCCACTACCGAAAACACCGAGTATTTGGTACTGGGCAACAATCTCATTTTCATGTTTCTTGAAAATACCATCGCTGACCCTGCCTTGGTACCTAGCCACTACAACATGATTCACTACCCTTGGCTGATGGCTGGTTTTTTTGGCTTATTTTTTACTGCTTTGAATTTGTTGCCTATTGGACAACTCGACGGAGGGCATATCTTATACGCACTTATTGGCTACAAACGCCATCGAGATGTGGCGTTTATATTGTTTGTGGCGTTTGTGTTTTTTGCTGGATTAGGCTTGGTTACCCCTCACCTACCTCTCAAAGATTTACTCTTATATGCACCTCTATACTTGCTATTCTTGTACATTATATTCTCCAAAGCACTCGAAGGACGAAAAAACATTTTATTAGCAGCTTTGTCCATCTTTACCGCCCAATTCCTATTTTCCTTCTTTTTTCCTGATATCAAAGGCTTTTTAGGTTGGTTGGTGTTTGCTTTTTTATTAGGGAGAATATTGGGCATTTATCATCCAACTGCTCAAGAAGATCAACCTTTGAATCTACCCCGTAAAATTTTAGGTTGGTTTACTCTCTTGGTATTTGTGCTTTGCTTTAGTCCCCAGCCTCTTTACTTTAAAGCCAAGGGTATCGACGAAATCCCTACTCAAGTAGAGCAAAAGGTTTTGGAAATGAAGGAAAACGATTCTTTAAAAAATTCCAACGAAAATAATTACCCCAATTAATCCTCTATTAAATTTACGACTTTGTTTCATTATTCATCCTGGTAGATTATAACAAATACAGGATGATCATCTTTTGAGAAACACATGTTACAAGAAGCAGATTTAGCATTTGACCAAAAACATATTTGGCACCCATATACTTCTATGGCCAACCCCTTGCCCACCTATCCGGTAAAATCGGCCAAGGGAGTGCACATTCAGCTCGACAATGGGCAAAATCTCATCGATGGCATGAGCTCCTGGTGGTGTGCCATCCACGGATACAATCACCCTACGTTAAACGAGGCAATGGAGCGGCAAATTCGCCAAATGTCTCACGTGATGTTTGGTGGTATTACCCATGAACCGGCCATTAGGTTATGCCAAAAACTGGTGGAGATCACACCTGATCAATTAGACAAAGTATTTTTATGCGATAGTGGTTCGGTATCGGTAGAAGTAGCCATTAAGATGGCATTACAATACTGGCATTCATTAGGTAAACCCCAGAAATCGAGGCTCATGACCATTAAAAAAGGCTACCACGGCGATACTTTTGGGGCCATGTCAGTTTGTGATCCAGTAGGCGGCATGCATCATATTTTTAGCCAGTTTTTGCCTCAACAAATTTTTATAGACCAGCCCATTTCACGTTTCGAGGAAGGTTTGCATCCACAAGACGAAGAGAACCTCAAGAAAGCCTTTGAACAACATCACCACGAAGCAGCCGCCTTTATTTTAGAACCTGTAGTACAAGGTACTGGTGGGATGCGCATGTACTCTCCTGAATTTTTAAACCACCTAAGTACTTTATGTAAAGCGTATGATGTACTATTGATTTTTGATGAAATCGCTACTGGTTTTGGTCGTACCGGAAAATTATTTGCTACCGAACATACCCAAATTCAACCTGACATTATGTGTTTGGGTAAAGCTTTAACTGGCGGCACAATGACCATGGCCACGACTTTAGCAACTGAAAAAGTCGCCGTTACCATTTCAGAAGGCGAAGCAGGTGTATTTATGCATGGGCCAACCTTTATGGCTAACCCCTTGGCTTGTAGTGCGGCTTTAGCCAGTCTTGAATTACTCGAAACGACCCACTGGCAAACCAAAGTATTAAATATTGAGTCACAACTCAAGCAAACACTCACCCCTCTACAAGCAGCTCCTCAGGTAAAAGATGTACGAGTGCTTGGCGCCATTGGTGTAGTAGAATGCCATCAAAACATACATGTAGGTAATATTCAGAAGTTTTTTGTAAACGAACACCAAGTCTGGATCAGGCCTTTCCGCAACTTGATCTATATGATGCCTCCATTTATTACTCCACCCGAGGCATTAGATAAATTATGTCTGGCAATTCAGGAAAGTTTATCTTTCGAAAATCATTTTACAGATTAGACTTCATTTGTAAGAGAGTGGTTAAAATCTGCTCTCTTTTTTCTTATCTCATCTGTATTTACTCCACACTTATTAAAAGTAACACACATTGTATTCCCAAACCATTGTCAGATCATTGCATTCTATGAATCAACCTTGTATTCGCTTAAATTTCCCGCCCAAAATGCTTATATTTGATTTTGCGGCATAGTTATATAGGAAGCGTTTTCCTTGCCAACATTTACAACCCCACCGCATTTCCCAACAAATGACACGCTCTTTTTATTAATAAAAGAGATACCAATAATACTACTATGGATTTGAACGAAATAAAAGCGATGGTTTCTTTACTGGATGACGAGGACCACGAAGTAATACAACACATTGAAGACAAAATTATCTCGATGGGAGATGTACTCATCCCATTCTTAGAAACCGCCTGGGAAGGTAATTTTAATCCTTTGGTACAACGCCGAATCGAGGACCTGATTCATGCATTGCAACTAGATGCTCTTAAGGAAAAGTTTAGAGATTGGAAAGAAAATGAACAAGAAGACCTGATGAAAGGTATTTGGTTGGTAGCCTGTTTTCAATATCCCGACCTTGATCTTAGAAAAATAAAAAAGGAAGTAGACAAGATTTATTACGAGGTTTGGCTGAGTCATCGTACCTATGCCAGTCCTTATGACAAAGTCAAGAATCTAAATAATATTCTATTCACCAAGTTGGGGTTTAGCTCCAATACCCAAAACTTTCATTCCCCGAGCAATTCTATGATCAATGCGGTGTTGGAATCACGCAAAGGCAATCCAATTTCGCTGTGTATTGTGTATATGTTAGTCGCTCACAAACTCAAAATGCCTATTTATGGCATCAACCTACCCAATATTTTTGTACTGACTTATAAAAGCGACGAAACCCAGTTTTATATCAATGCCTTTAATCGTGGATTGGTATTTTCTAAATCAGAAATAGACAATTATATTTCTCAACTCAACCTCCCCCCTACAGATCGTTTCTATCATCCCTGTAGCCATCTCGAGATTATCCAGCGAGTAATGCGTAATTTGGTAGTGGCTTTTGAACGCCTCAATGAAGATGAAAAAGTGAAAGAATTGAAAGAGTTGTTGAAAGTATTGGAGAGTTAAACCTTCATATTGTTAGGCATTATCCCCTCAGCACCAAAGTATCCATCGAAAAAACACTCTTTGTTAAAACTTATACCAAGCATTGATAAATCGAGTTTTTTTGATCAACTTCACTTCATACTCAAAGTACTTGGATGATTTATCATCTTGGCTATTTTGAATTTCTATTCTAATTTATTGCTTCACTTTTGTATAACCATGGCAGAGTAAGTACCCAGAATAGTTGTTAATATTTAAACAATTACTTACCATTTTAAACATTAACTTTTATGAAAAGTATCAGATCATTTAAAGAAGCTACTCAAGGTAAAAAAGTTGAAAAACTCACTTCTCAACAAGCAGGAAAAATTACAGGGGGACGACCTTCAATTGTTATTGATAGATGTCCAGAATGCAAATATGGAGACATTGATTAATGAAGAGATTCAATCTTTTGTCCATTCAATAATGATCTAAAATCTACTTCTTGTACAGCCTTATTAAAGTTTTACAAGAAGTAGTATTTTGAGAAAATCTCTAAAAAACCCTTTTTGACTTTTATTGTGTATGCCATCAACGAATGGCTCTATTTTCGTTTTGGTAATAAATGAGAAGCTTGTACCTCAGGGATGATAATTAGCCCATCATATCCTTGAATTACCCTTTCCAGAATTTTATTTTTGATCAAAACTCTTTCTTTGTTGAGTTTTTTTCGGATAGATTTCAAATCAAAAAATGCCCATTTACCTTGCTTTAAATCTTCACAAAAAGGTTTTAAGCCATTTAAAGGATGTTTCTTACCTGTAATGTCAAATTTGCTTTGATTCATTCCTTTAGTAGGCAGAAAAGAATTCATCATTCCTGCTTTTCCCACAATCATCAAATGGTAAGATCGCTTGTTTTCGGCATGGGCTAAATTTGCCAACAAATTGCCAATATCATAACTACTCAATAAACTTTTACCTCTTGCTACATGGTTTGCCCCAAACTTAAACAACATTTTAGCGTTACGCGGCCATTTAGAACGATTCGAAATATAGTAATTGAGCAATTTTTGCTTCATATGCGCAATCCTTCTTGAGTGGCCTTCTTTGTTGTAAATGGTCCAGGTTATTGCCAACTCCCTGGCCAATGCTTTTACTTGCGCGTTTTCATTGGCACAAGCTTGCATTAATTGATCTAAAGTGGTTTTGGGCGTCGAAAAAATAAATAAGGTATCATATTTCCCAGTTTTAGTAGCTACTTGAAATAAATGGTCTGATTTTTTGCTCAATTTTAGCGCGAGTGCTTTTACTTTTTGGGTAGAGGCTTTTTTAGCCAATTGATTAAGCACCAATCCAGTTGAAAAGAGAGACACTTGATCTAATCCCCAAAATGCAGCTTTTTGTTGGGCCAAAAGTTTTGCTAACTCGAACTCTTCAACTGCACTATAAAATGATAATGCAGAAGGATATTGCTGATGGAATTGTTGAATATCTGTCGGTCCTTTTTTAGCTAATTCCTGCATCAAATAAGCCGTAACGCTATCTATCTCTGATACAAATACCTGATAACGAATTTGTTTGGCAATAGCAGCCGTAAACTGAGGTATTTCAGCAAAACCGTGGTCTTCTCCAATCAAAAAATATTGATGGTCTTGAGCAGCTTTCATGACCTTTGCCCAACCTTTTCCTGAAAACGCTCCTTGGACAAATTGAATGTCATAATGATTTGCCTTTGCCAGTGTGGTCAATATTTCTTGCGCGTGCACACACATACTAGTTTGTAAGCACAACAACCCAATGATGATTAATTTAGCTTTCATGATATTTTCAAAGTTTATGGAAACCTTTATCAGGTAGTAATTAGAGTTTGTTTTCTAAATCGCTATGATACAAAATAATTTGCTACCCAAAGATGATTTTTATTTAAACCCATCGTTTCCCCACCTCAAAAGTACTTTTGGCAGGTAAAAAATAAAACCAAAAGGAAAATGTCAAATACCAAAATGGAGCGAGACCAGGCATTATCTGTTTTTGATGAAAACAAAAAAAGAGACCCTGCAAAACA
>DMXI01000659.1 GCA_003483885.1 Microscillaceae bacterium | reverse complement strand
ATGATAACTATCTTCGTAACAAGTTTTTCTAAGTTAAATTCAATTGAGCATATAATCAAAGAAGCAGATAAATATTTTTGAATAACCTATATGCGCAGTTTATTTTGATCATATAACTTATAACTCCTATAAGAAGTTTCTTATTATACTCGATATTATGTGTTTTTATATTATTTAGAATTATTTCGTCCTAAAACAAAGAAACCTCCGAGTGGAGGTTTCTTTAGCGAGTACGATGTCATGGGTAATTAAACAATAGGCTACACTTAATAGCAATTTTAACGCACAAACTGAGGAGCAGACCTTTTTTTAGTCTTGGGTTTTTTCACCACCCATTCGGTTTGGAGGGTCTCCTGCGGTAGCTTGGGCGTTTTATATTCTTTGTTTGGGTCAATATCTTGCGTGACTAAAGTACGTTTGAGTACTTTTTGACGTTGGGGTTTTTGTACTTTTGGAGGGGTGTATACATCTTCTTCCTCCATTGAAAACCCTTCCAATGCCTGGATAAATGCCATAAATTTCTTGTCTACTTCTCCAACCTCTTCGGCTTTGTCCAATTGTTTTTTCCGAGCCAAAAACTTCTTGTAGTGGATCAATGAAGCAGAAATGATTTTAACATCATCTATGCTGACATTTAATTTATTCCCTTTGCTAGTAGGGATAGTGCTTTTCTTGGGTTGATTACGTGTAGGTAAATTCTCTGAAAACACAGGTCTTTCTTCAGGTTGCTTATTGATGGGAGTATAAATCGCTTCAGCAATTTTGTTAAGCATTAATTTAGGAGAGATAAATGATACGGTTGCCATAGTGTATGTGTGTTAAAAATTTTGAATGTTGTTGAGATATAAATTGAGCATTGATTATAGATACCAAGGTTCATAGGCAAATTCTTCGGATTGGCTTTGTGAAGGCGCTTGCATTAATTGTTGCTCTAGATAAGTATTTTGTTGTTTGATAGTTTTGATCTCATTTTCCAACAAATGAATTTTATCAAACAGAATCGTAGAAAGGGTTTGAAATTGTTTTTCGACCAATGTTTTTACTGAAGATTCCTCTTTTTTAGGAGTGTTTGCCTTCATTTTAGGAGTTTTGTTAATTTTCCAAACAAATTCTCTTGTAGAGTTATTGAGTGTTGAATTGTCCATGATATCTCGTTTTTAATAAGGGGTATTGGTAAGTGATGGTAATTTTATGAGCGTTAAATCTCATATCCTGAACAAATATAGAAGTGTTTTGATGTAATGCCAAATTTTTAAACATAAAAAATGCTATTTATTTTAACATTTAAAGTTAGGCAAAAGTGATCATATGCTATCGGTTTGATAGTCAATATGTTTACAATTTGAGCAAGGAAAGGGTGGTTGCTCAAAAAATAAGAATGAGAGTGGAGCTAGAAATATTAGAGGCGAATATAAGAGATGTCGGCACTTTGGTATTGAGGTCTTTTTACTACTTTTCGCAACTGCTTAAGGGTATTGTAGACTCCTTTGGTGGCTAAGGGATTGACAATCCAGGTGGGGAGTCCTAAGTTAGGCTGAGCATAAAATTGATAGGTGACCAACGTTTTCCCATTACCCAAATCTTTAAAACGCCAGTAGCCTTTGGCATGCTGCATGCGCACCTTTTTGTTTTTTTGAGGTAAAAATTGAGGTTTATTCTCTATATCAATAATAATAACCCCATCCTTGGTTTTTTTGAGGGTATTCAAGCTCACTAAATCACGATTGTTGTAGGGCCAGGGGAGTGATAATTCGGCATATGTGTACCACTGATAGTCATTAATGACCTTTATATTTTTGAAAATCTTCATTCGATTAATCCAGTCAGGCACCGATTTATCATCTTTAATCACGGCTACCAGGCTACTCAGAGAGGTGTTGAATACCCCGAAGGCTTTCAGTTCGCGATGTTTGGTGTTTTTATAAGGGCGTGCATATACTTTAATGCCATCTTTTTCTTTAATCAGCTTCCAGGATTGCCCGGAAGCCGATAAAAAACAGCAATGAATAAATAGAATAAATAAAAAAAAGGGTCTAGAAATAAGTGAGTGCAATTTTTTTTGTTTTTTAATATCTATAATCTGGACTGACATCAGAAATTATCTTAGCTTGGTTCTGCAATTTATTACCCAATACATTTCTCAACTATCAAAAGGTTGCTTTATGTCAGAATTAAAAAACCACATTGCCCATTTCTGGGCATTCAACAATTCTTCGGTAGAAAATGCCAAATCTACTTTATACTATTTGGTATTCATGTTTTACTTGTTGCTCATTGTGGTTTCTACCTCCGATGCAATGATTTTGATTCCTTCCAGTACGGTCAAGCTGCCTGTTTTGGGTGTGCCATTACCACTGTGGGAATTTTACCTTATTGTTCCTTTATTGGTAATTATGCTGCATTTCAATCTGTTATACAATCTTATTCAGCATAGCAAGAAAGTGCATTGTTATCAACAGACTGAAAACGACCCTGATGGGTTAACTGTTTTTCCTTTGGTGGTAAATTTTGTATTGGCTAATAAAAAAACACCCAATGGTATGTTTTTGAAGCTAGTAATGTGGGTTTTAGTGTTTGCTTTCCCACCAGTTTTGTTGTGTTTTATTCAATGGCAGTTTTCGGCGTATCATAGTGCCTCGATGACCATTTGGCATTTTTTCTCTATTATGTTAGATGCACTGGTTTTAATGTTTACCTGGCATAAGATTTTTAACCCAACCCTAAGAAACAATGAACCAAGTAAAGAAAATGAAGCCAATGATTCAGAAGAAAAGCCAGGTAAAGGGATAAAAGTGACTAAAGCGCGGTTGGGGCAATTAAAAATGACTTTCAAAGCAATGAAAGTTTCCTGGTGGGCGATGATCTTTGTGGGCTTTGCTTTTTTTAACCTGATTGTATTACTCATTTTTAAAAATACGGATGGGCATAGTGTAAGGTATTTAATGCCTCATCTCAATGTAAATAATCAAGTACTGATCAAAGCCGAACCTAGTGATCAAATTATTCAGCGTTTTATTGCCTTGGGTAAATCCAAAGAAGAAGCCTATTGCGAATACGCACGGGGAATTAACCTTAGTGGCAGGGATCTACGTTTTTGCAATTTTTCGGGTGCTTATTTGGTCAATGTAAACCTCACCAAGGCTGATTTACGCGGAGCTGACTTTTCTTCGGCCGATTTGCATGGGGGTAACCTCACCGAAGCCAACATAGAAAATACCAAGTTTCATTATCCTAAAATGCACTACGTAACTCTAGCCAAAGTAAATTGGCGCAAAGCCGCCCATAAAGGAGCAGATTTGCGTAATGCGATCCTGAAAGAACTGGATTGGAGTAAACTGAAATTAGAAAACTATAATTTAGAAGGAGCCATTTTTGAAAAGGTAAATCTGGAAAACGCTGACTTACAGCGCTTACCGTTTACGGGGGCAGTTTTCAAGGAATGTTATCTAAAGGGGGCAAAATTGAATAAAGCAATACTGTATGGGGTAACCTTTTCGGAGAATAATAGCTTAGATGGGGCAATGTTGACAGAAGCTCAATTGCAAGGAAGTAACCTGAATGGGGTAAGCCTAAATGGAGCTGACTTAAGTAAGGCTTCTCTGGAAGGAGTCATCTGGCAACGAGATACGGTACAAGGTGTAAATTTAAGAAATGCCAATCTACAGGGAGCTCAATTAGAAATATCTACCTTTAAGGGTAACTTTTTAGCGGGCATAGGTCTCAAAGGTCTGGAAGCTAAAGCTACCAAAGGGCAAGGAAATTATTACTATGATATAGATTCAACCAATACAGGTTCTTTGAAAAAACTAGAACAAAAGTTCCAAAAATACAATACCAATGGCCACTTAGATATTCACATAAAAGATGTGAAAGAAATGGTAGAGGAGCGAATCTTGGCTGCTAAGCAGCGCATTGGTTCGACAGATAGCATAGCCGTCAGTGGGTATTTGGGCAATAGCGATGGGGATGACTTTATCAAGGCTCGCCGACAGGCGGCCTGTCAAAATGTATATATAGCTGAAGGAATCCTTTCTCAGAAGCCCTTCAATACCCAAAAAGAAAATGAACAAAAACGTCAGGAGCTAGTGGATTACCTGCGGAACAATTGTGCTTTGATTTATGAAAAAATCGTAAAGAGGGGAGTTGTAAAGGTGAATTAATGAGGCAGTCAATCCTGATATAGTATTTGGTCTTAATTGCAACCTTGTAAAAAATAAAAGTGTCATTTCAAGGTGATTTAAATCAGCAATTATAACTAGACCATATATCGGAACATGAAAATTAAACTTGTACCTGCATTATTAGTATTATGGATATTTGCTTGCCAGCAAAAGCAAGTCGCCTACGTCTGTAAACCTTGTAAACTACCTTGTGATACAATAATTTTTGATAAACCAGGCACCTGCCCTCATTGTAACATGGCTTTAATAAAAAAGAGTGAGTTGGTAGATGAATCTTCATTACAAGTTAATGATGTGAATCTGACAACAGGTTCAGGAGTATTCTTGATTGAGGGAGCTAAAGGGCAAGAAGGTAAAGTTATTAAAGTTTATTATCACAAACCTAAAGGGTATACTGCTAACTCAAAGATATTGATGGTAATACCTGGTGCAGGACGCAACGGGGATAGCTACAGAGACGCTTGGATAGAAACATCTAAAAAACATAATGTGCTTGTGCTTTCTCCTAAATTTGAGGAGGCTACATACAGTTTTGAGGATTACCATATGTGTGGATTGATAAAAGAAAGTAATCTGAAAAATGCTATAAAGAGGGTGAACAACACAAATATGGTCACTCTCGATGAAGATCGTTTTACCTACCGTTTGAATTTTGATCAACAGCAGTGGATCTTTAAAGATTTAGATCGTGTATTTGATCTGGTTGTAAAAGCAACCAAATCTACTCAAAACACTTACGACCTTTTTGGTCATTCTGCTGGTGGCCAAATTTTGCATAGATTAGCCGTTTTTTCGCCAAATGCAAAAGTAAATCGCATCATAGCCTCTAACTCAGGGTTTTATACCTTGCCTGATTTCAATACAAAGATGCCGTTTGGCATACAAAATACCCGTATTCAAGAGAAAGATTTACGTAGCTCTTTTGCTAAAAAGTTAATATTATTAATTGGAGCACTTGACAATGAGACTGAGACAGGTGGCACACTTTTACGTTCTCCTACAGTAGATAAACAAGGAAAGCACAGACTTGCTCGAGCTCATTACTTTTATAAATTTTCAGAAGCAAAGGCAAAAGAAATAGGAGTAGAGTTTCAATGGAAAATTCAAATTGTGCCAGAGGTTGGACATAACCATAGAAAAATGGGAGAACAAGCTGCAAAGCTATTATATAGATAAAAAGCGTTATTCGTTCTAGTATTGTAATAAGAGGTCCTAGATGATGATAAATTGGGGTAATTGTAAAAGAGGACGATCTTATGAATGCGGATGCCGATGAATAAATTCCTATTTTTGTAAAATAAAACAACAAGAAAAGCGCGCTAAAAATGCCTCAAACCAACATCATCAAAAACAAATATGTACTAATAGCCAGTGCAACCGTTTGGCTGATGGTGGCCATGGTAAGCATTAGCGAAAGCGTGTTTTTTTATAAGCTAAGCAACAAACCCGTACCTTGGGATCGTGTGTTGATTTGGGATATGAACTGGTTGTTATGGCTTATCATTACCCCATTTATTCTGAATGTGTTGTTTTATTTGCTTGAGCATCACCAAAAGTTATATCTCACCATTGGCAAAATTACTTTATTTGCCTTTATAGTAGCATTTTTACACATTTTGGTAGAATCTACCTTGTCTTTTTGGTTGTCTCCTTTGTTTGGACGAGTTCGTTCCTTCAATCAAGTCTTTTTCAGTATTTTAACCTACAAAACTCATCTCAACTTGCTAATCCTAGCGGCCCTGACTGGAATCACGATAGCTTTGCGTCATTGGCAAAAATCGCAACGATTACAGTTAAATGCGAAACAACAACAAGCGGCCCTCCACGATTTACAGCGTCAATTGGCCGAGTCTAAACTGGAATTACTAAGACGACAACTTAAACCTCACTTTTTGTTTAATACCCTTCACGTAATTTCTGGCCTTATTCTCAAAAAAGCCTACGATCAATCGCTCGAAATGATTGCCAAACTCAGTGATTTATTACGACTTACCCTGCAATACAATGATCAGCAATTAATTCCTCTAAAAGAAGAACTTAAATTGGTACAATTGTATTTAGAAATTCATCAAATTCGCTTTGGCGATCGTTTTCACCTAGATATTGCTACGCCTCCTCTATACGAAGATGTACTAGTGCCTTCTTTTATTTTACAGCCCATTGCCGAAAATGCAGTGATTCATGGAATTGTACCCAATATGAATCAAGGCTGTATTTCTTTGCAGGTAAATCACGATGCTGAAACGTTGTATATTCAAGTAAAAGATGATGGAGTAGGACCCAAACATGGTGAGGCATTGAAGGAAGGTATTGGGTTAAAAAATTGTCGGGAGAGACTAGATAATTTGTACCAAAAACCTCATGGCTTGAAATTAGAAGGCCAACCCAATGGGGGATTCACCACGACTTTGTATCTTCCTTATCAAAAAGCTGCGGGCTAATTTTTAACACTTTCTGGAACAAAACAACCTATGGCCATAAAAGTACTCATAGTAGACGACGAACCCATCGCCCGGGAAATGATTGCAATTTTATTACAAGACTTTTCCCAATTTGAAGTGTTAGGAGAAGCCAGCAATGGCCAGGAGGCGCTCCAGTTTATTCAATCCCAATCCCCTGATTTAATTTTTTTGGATATTCAAATGCCTCGCCTAACTGGGATTAGTTTGGCTGAACAGTTACCCAAAAACTTTACAGGGTATATTGTGTTTGTAACAGCCTACGATGAATACGCTTTAGCAGCCTTTAACCTCAATGCCATAGATTATTTGCTCAAACCTTTCACTCGGCAACGTTTTGAGCAAATGATGACCAAGGTATTAACCAAAATTCAGCAAAATACTTTAGCTAGTTTTGAGGAAAAACTGAATCAATTGAGTCAGGACTATGCCTATCTCAAAGAACAAGCAAAGGTTCCCGTATCTGAGATGCCTGGGCAGTATCTCACGCGTTTTGTAGCTCGTCAGGCAAATAATAAAATAGTGTTTATTGAGATCAAAGAGGTAGAGGCTATTGTGGGAGCGAGTGATTACATAGAAGTGCATCACAAAGGAGCCAAAAGTTTGGTTAATTTTAGCCTCAATGAAGCTGAGACAAGTCTCGATCCCAAACAGTTTGTCCGTATTCATCGCTCTTACATCATTGCCATTGAACAAATCAAAGAAGTGGCCCCGTATTTTAATGGAGAGTACTATTTCACTTTAAAAAATGGCCAAAAGTATAAATCTGGCCGAACTTATAAAGCTCAAGTACAAAAACTATTGCAACACAGCTAAACGAAAAAAAGGCTCAGTTAACCGATTCACTAATCTTTATTACTTATTCAAGTGCGTTATTAGATGCTTATCATCAAATCATATCGCGCATGAAATTTACAGTTTTGACCTGTGTACAGATTATATGGGCCTACATCATTTGTTTCTTTCCAAACTTAGCCAATAGCCAGCAATTCGAGTTAGTTAAAAATACACCGATTGGGGCAGTCACAGATGGTTCGCGAACCGCTGCCTTTGTGGACGTAAACAACGACGGCTTTTTAGATATTTTTATTTCCAATGGGCCTAAAGGAGGGCAAAACAATTCATTATATCTCAATAATGGCAAAGGAAACTTTACCAAAGTAACTAACAATCCTTTGGTACAAGACAACGCACCTTCGGATGGAGCTACTTGGGGCGATGTAGACAATGACGGAGACCTGGATGTGTATATAGTAAATTGGTATGGTAAGCCTAATTTGTTTTATATCAACGATGGCAAAGGCCACTTTACTCAAATAACTCAGGGGGATATTATTCAAAAAGGATTTTCGGAGACTGCTAGTTGGGGAGATTTTGACAATGATGGCGATCTTGATTTATACGTCACGAATTCTTCTCCTAATCGCACTGGCCAGCAAAACTTTTTCATTCAAAATAATGGAGATGGGCGTTTTTCTTTGAATACCCAAAGCATTATTACTCAAACAAAGAAAGATGCGCGCAGCGTAAATTGGGTTGATTATAACAATGATGGGCGATTGGATATTTTCGTGAGTCACGAAGATGGTTCTGGAAATCAGTTATTTAAGAATACAAAGACAGGATTTCGAGCAATAAAAAATGATTTCCAAACTAAACCAACCGCTTCTATGGGGAGTAGTTGGGCCGATTATGACAATGATGGTGACCTGGATTTGTTTGTAGCCAATTTTAGAACCAAGGCCTTGGTATTTAATAATCAGGGTGACGGGACTTTTAAAGAGGTAGAAGTTGGTTTGGCTCGTAATGGTTTATCTTTTGGATCTACCTGGGGAGATATAGACAATGATGGCGACTTAGACTTGTTTGTGGCCAATGCTACTTTTTCTAAAAATAAAGTGATTAATTTTCTGTATATTAATGACGGTCACGGAAAGTTTACCCGAGATACTACGAGTGTAGTGGCCACTTATAAAGGCAACACCTTTGGGGCTGCTTTTGGTGACTATGACAATGATGGTGACCTGGATTTGGTCACTGCCAATACCTTCCAAAGCGCAGAAGCCAATACCTTATATCGCAACTTGGGTAACAAAAACCATTGGGTAAATATTTCTTTAAAAGGCACTATATCTAATGCCAGTGCCATTGGTGCCAAAGTTCGTGTCAAAGCGATGATTGAAGGTAAAAGTGTCTGGCAAATGCGTGAAATATCGAGTCAACCTGGCTACAATTGTCAAAACAGTTTGCGAGTGCATTTTGGATTAAATGTAGCCACAAAAATTGATTCATTAATCATTGAATGGCCACTGGGAGGTAGAGAAGTAAAAACTGATTTAAAAGTGGATCAATTTTATACTTTTAAAGAATCAATCCCTCAGAACTTTGTTAGGGCTAACTTTACCATCAAAAATGACCGCCATTTGCAAGCAACTACTAAAGCTGCCATTCAATTGACTAATCTTAGTATAAGCCATCCCAAAGCCAAGGTTTACTATAGTTGGGATTTCGACAATGATGGAGTGATTGACTCTCGAGAAAAGAACCCAACACATACTTACACCAAACCAGGAGTTTACACTATTCGCTTAATGGTATCCAACGGTACCCAAAAAAATACCATTATCAGAAAAAATTATGTTCAAATCAAAAAGCCTGGGAATCTTTCCAACTCAGGTGATTGAAATTGGTAATGTCTGATAGCCCACGATTGAACCTGCCATTTGTTGATAAAAAGAGGGAGGCTCTTTCAAATGATTAGCAATAGCAAGAAACCCTCTAGGGGGACTTTGTATAATAGGCATCAATCCTGCACTTTATTTCGTATATTTGTATTTATAAGAAGAGAACCTTTTTACATTTATCTGGTTAATCTTCTACTTGATTATTAGCCAGATAGATATTATTGGAATAAAAGAATGCAAAACAACGAACAAATATTAGAGGACGTGTCAAAAGTGAGCATTCAGCTTCTTTTGCAAGAGCCTTTCTATGGACACTTTTTCACTGGATTGATCAAAAAAGTAACAAAAGACATTGATACGCTCGCGGTAGGATATCATAATAGTCTGATTACACTTTATATCAATTCAAAATTCTGGACTGATTCACTTACCAACGAAGATTTTAAATATGGGGGAATCAAACACGAAATCTTACATATTGTCTTCAAGCATATATTTAGGTATAAAAGCTTCAGCCAGAAAACAATCTTTAATGTGGCAGCCGATATTGTAGTAAATCAGTATGTAGCTCCCAATCAATTGATCGAGGGTGCGGTATTGCTTGGCAATTTTCCAGAACTTAATTTAGAGCCTCATCAGCACGTAAATCATTACTATAATGCTTTACTAGACTTGTATAACAAGTTTGCTGATGGTAAAA
>DMXI01000152.1 GCA_003483885.1 Microscillaceae bacterium | reverse complement strand
TTACTCAACACGTTTCTTTTTTTGAATTGCAAAGTTAGTAATAAGGACTCAATTAACAATGCTATTAATTTAATTTTGGCACTAATTAACAGTAGAGTGAGTCAGAATGCGGCGGCAAATCTAGTAAAAAAAGCTTAGGATTATCCTTTATCCTGTGATAATTCTTCAATTTTAGCCTTTAACTGGGCAATTTCTCTGTTTTTGGCTTCCATTTGGGCTTGATCTGACTTACGAATTTCTTCAATCGACTCATTGGCCTTGACCAATTCCTCCGAACGTTTTTTGAGCCATCGGGTATTTTGGCGTGCTTTTACCTCAAAATATTTCACGTCGGTAATGTCTTGGGCAAACTTCACAATTTTGTAGGGCTCTCCATTTAGGTCAAATATCGGATTGTAAGTTCCTCTAAACCATACCTCTGTACCATCCTTTTTGATCCGCTTAAAACGACCGCTTACATATTCACCATTGAAGAGTCTTTCCCATAAGGTTTTATAATCTTCCGATATTTTGGTAAAATCATCTACAAATACATTGTGGTTTTTGTTGACCAACTCGTCCAGGTCATACTGCATCAAGTTCAGAAAAAGCTGATTGGCACTCAAAATGTAGCCTTTCATATCATATTCTACCACCATATTGGATTTATAAATGGCTGACATTTGCCCTTCATAATCCATATTGAGTACTTTTTGCTGGGTAATTACTGTACCTAGTTGAATCACCTTATAGGGCACCCCTGTAATATCTTTTACTGGGGTAAACGTAGCATTGAGCCATACTCCAGATCCGTCTTTTGCTACTCGTTTAAATTCTCCAATCTGAGGAATCCCCATTCTGAGTTCGCTCCAAAACTTCTTGTAGTTGACCTTGGTCGTATCCTGGTCCTCGAGTAAGATGGTATCTTTTTGTTCTTTCAGTTCATATACATTGTACTTGAGCGCATCCAGGTAGATATTGTTCACCTCCAAAATATTGCCGTCCATGTCAAACTCCGCGGTAGCCAAGGCAGTGTTGATGGCTGTCATTTGCCCAGTCAACGCCAACTGATTTTGCTCCAATTCAGTTTTTTGCTTTTGCAAAATGGTTGTATTTTGCTTCAATTCAGATTCATATTTCTTTACATCGTTGATGTCTTGGGCAAAATTTAAGATTTTGTAAGGTTGGCCATTCAAATCCAGGATAGGGTTGTAACTACTCCTGATCCATACTTTATCTCCTACTTTGTTAATGTATTGAAACTCTCCTGAAAGGCTTTTCCCCCGAGCCAGTTTTTTCCAGTCCTGAAGATATTGTACTGCTACTGGGTCTTTAGAATCTACCAACACTGAGTGATGCTTTCCTTTGATTTCATTGAGGCGGTATCCCATCAATTGTAAAAAGATACTATTAGCATCTAAAATGTACCCTTCTACATCAAACTCTATAACTGCATTGGTTTTGTTAATGGCTTCAAGCTCTCCTTTAAAGTCCATACTCAACTGCTTCTGCTCAGTAATATCAATGGCTAACTCGATGACCTTATAAGGTGTACCATTGGCGTTTTTTACTGGTGTATAAGAAGCATTGAGCCAAATTTCTTGCCCGTCTTTGGTAATTCTTTTAAACTCATCCGTCTGAGGCAGTCCCTCTTGTAGCTCTAGCCAAAACTTTTTGTAGCGCGATTTATCTACTTCGACTGCATCTACAAAAATAGAGTGGTGTTTTTCTCTAATTTCATACAAAGTATAGTCAAACATATTCAAGAACTGGTCATTGGCATTGAGAATGGTTCCCTGCATATCAAATTCAGCCGTGGCCAAGGTAGTATTAATCGCCGTCATTTGTCCTACCAGTTCCAGTTGGTTTTTCCTCATTTCTTCTTGGGTAGACACCAACTCTTGCATACTCAAGGCACTCTCCTCTTCCTGTCGCTTGAGCTTATCTGCGGTCTTTTGGGCTTCATTTAGCAGTTGTTGAGATTCGTCGTTGTTTTGGAGCGTCATAATGTTGGCCCCAATGTTTTCTGCCAGTTTTTTTACAAACTCGATTTCGTAGTTTTTAAACGCTTTGAAAGAGGCAAGCTCAATCACTCCCACTACGTGATCTTCATTTACGATCATAGGAATTACCAAAATACTTCGTGGTTCTGAGCTGCCCAACCCTGAATTGATCAAGGTGTAGTTGCTGGGTACTTCCTGAAGATAAATGGCGTCTTTTTCTTGCCAGCTTTGTCCTGCCAGCCCTTGCCCAGGGCGAATGTTACGCTCCATAAATCGCTTGCGGTCAAAGGCGTACACCGATACCAGTTCCATTTGTGGTATCTCAAAATCTTGCTCATTTAAAATAAAAATGGCTCCCTGGTTGGCATCCAGGTATCTTACCAGGCTGGTCACTATATTGTCGGATAGGCTCCTAATCGCCTTACTTTCTCGTAAAATGCTGTTGAACCTGGTCAAACCTTCGTTTACCCATCTTCTTTCTTCGTCCAACTTGGCGATTTCACTTAAGCCTTCGTGCATTTGGTGAAAGGCTTCTCCTAATTGGCTTCGTTCTTCGTATACATCCAACTTACTTTCCAGATTACCTTGAGCAATCTGAAGTGAAAAGTCGCGGGTTTTCCGCAAGTTTTGGGCAATCACTTTCAGTTCGTCTTCTATCTCACTGGTTTCATCATCTATTTTTGCAGCAAACACCGGAAAGTTACCCAATCGCAGATTATGGGCATAATCCCGGATTTGGCGTACATTTTTAAGAATTTTGCTGGATAAGTCTCTGATGAGATAAAGTGTAATGAGGAATAAAACTGTACCCAGTAGCACAAACAATAGCCAAAATATTCCCCATAAACGATTGATCTCGGCTCGCTTTTGCACCAATTCCTGGTTTTGTATGCTCTGCAATTCGCTCACTTCGTTGTACACTTGATTGATCAAGGGCAATACTCTTTTGCTAAAGGCATCTTCACGGCTATTGGATTGAGGGGAAGATAAGTCTTCATTTTGGGTGTTTTCCAGGTTCTCGAGATTCTCAAGGTTGTAAATATCATCGCTTTTTTTGGCAATTACATCTTCTACCAACAACTGGCTGTTTTCGAGCTTTTTAAGGCTGGTTTGCAAATTCAGATACTTGAGCTTCATATCCATGTTTTGCCACTGCTTCTCGTAGGGTCTTAGGGTATCATAAATGTTTTGAATATCCCGACTCCACACCAAGGCTCGTTTTTGCTTGTAATCTCCCTCTACTTTTTGATTGTTGTTTTCGAACACCATAAACACCTGTAGGTAAATGGAACTCCGGTTGACCATTTCGTTTAGGGACTGAAGATGGACTTTGGTGGGATTGATGGTGGTATTGATGTAGGTATTGATTCGAGAAATCTTACCCAATTCGTTCAGGGTTACAAAAGTAAATGCTACCAGAATTGCTCCCAAAATTGCAAAACTGATAATAATACGTCTGCGAATTGTTA
>DMXI01000149.1 GCA_003483885.1 Microscillaceae bacterium | reverse complement strand
CCATTGCGAACATGGCGAAGCCTGTGTAAGCACATCATAATCGGAATATCAAAGTCTTTAGGTAAACTGCTCAAAATTTTGCTTATTACCTGAAAGCTTCCAGCCGACCCACCTATGACGATTGCCTTATATGTTTTTGATATATTAAAATGAGCCATAAGATACGTAGAGTGTAGTCTTCTGTTTTAAAGCATTAATCTTTTACTTTTTTATAAATCTTTTCTTCATTGCTTACTACAATAAACTTATTGGCAATCTCACACCAGATTAAAGATTCTTTTGAACCAACCACCAAATAGCTGTATTTGTAAAGGCTTTCATGAAACATTTTCAGTACTTGATTTTGTAATGTTTGATTGAAGTAAATCATTACATTACGGCATAGAATCAAGTCAAACTTTGAAAAAGAAGAACCATCTACTAAGTTATGCGCTTTGAACTGTACTCCTTGTACAAGAGACTTATCCATTACTGCTTTATTATTTTCTTCTTTGTAGTATTTTTCAAGGTTAAAGTTTCCCTGAAAACGTATATAGTTCTTTTGATTTAACTCCATGTTTTTCAAAGAGTAAGCCCCTTGTCGTGCTTTTTCAAGAATGGCAGTGTCAATGTCGGTAGCCACAATACGAGCCCGATCTAACAAATCCATTTCTTTAAGCAAAACCGCCATAGAGAAAACTTCCTCGCCTGAAGAACAGCCAGCATGCCAAATACTGATATTTTTATTGTTTAGTAGAATGTTTGGAATGACGTTATCGCGTAACTCACGCCAAAAAGAGGGGTCACGAAACATCTCGGTTACATTTACAGTAACCTCAGATAAAAAGTCATGAAAAAATTTTTCGTCACCAGTCGATAAGCGTTCACAAAGTGCTTCAATAGAAGAAAATTTGTAAAGCTCTATGATTCGTTGAATCCGCCTCCGAAAAGAAGACATGGCATAGTTAGAAAAGTCATAATCATAGTACTTTTTAACTATGTCGACTAAGGTGCGTAACTGTGTTATTTCAATCTCTTGCATAATAACTAGCGCATATTGTTACACAAGTGTAAGTAGTAAATAATATTCGAATTTTTGATATTGAAACTTTTTGTAATATTAAGAAATAATTTGAAATAATTGCTTAATATCATTTATGTTTTGCCTTGACTATAAGGCGAAGTATTTATGTTGCTATTTACACTTTTTATATTTTTAAAAACAAATAATTGATATATATGTGGGAAAAAAGTAACTGTTACACAACTGAACAGTGATATGATAAAAAGGTATTTTTCAAGTTTAATTTAGCTCTTTTTAGCACACAGATAATGCTGTTTTTTTGATTAATCAGGATTTTAGAGATGGTAACTACCATGAATCAATTAAATGTTTAACTTTGCGCTTGTTTTAAACTAATAATCAGTTGAAAATACATAAATAAATCTCTTCTCACCTTTCCTTATACATTAATGCATATT
The DNA here is from genome assembly GCA_003483885.1 of Microscillaceae bacterium. Classification (GTDB taxonomy): domain Bacteria; phylum Bacteroidota; class Bacteroidia; order Cytophagales; family Microscillaceae; genus Microscilla. The sequence continues at coordinate 14,178 of DMXI01000149.1, read as the reverse complement.
AATTGATTTTTTGGAGAAAACATAATAATACTTTAAACTTTATAAATTACTCTCACCTATGAAGGTAGTTATACCTGTTGCTGGCATTGGAGCTAAACTTCGCCCCCATACTCATACCCAACCTAAAACCTTGGTACCCATTGCTGGTAAACCCATGCTGGCGCACATAGTGGACCAATTGATAGAGGGTGGATTAAAAGAATTTATCTTTGTATTGGGGTATTTGGGAGACAAGATAGAGTCTTTTCTTATCAATGAGTACAAGGGCAAAATTGACATGAACTTTGTCGTGCAAGAACCTCGAGAAGGTTCTGCTCATGCCATTTGGGTAAGCCGTAAGTATATTCAGGATGAAAAAGAAATACTGATCGTTTTAGGGGATACCATTGCTAATGTAAACTTAGATACTATTTTTGCCTCGAAACATACCATTGTGGGTGTCAAAAAAGTAAGCAATCCTCTCAATTTTGGCATTGTAGAGAAAGGAAGAGATGGATACATTAAACGATTGGTAGAAAAGCCTCGTATTCCAAAATCTAACCTGGCCCTCGTAGGCATCTACAAGATTACGAATACGCAAAAGTTACTCAATGCCATCGAGTATTTGATACAAAATAACATTCGCACCAACAACGAATTTCATTTGACAGATGCGTTGATGCAAATGATCAAACAAAATGAAGTAATTTCTACCATCCAGGTAGATAATTGGTTTGATTGCGGCAAGAAAGAAACGCTTTTAGAAGCCAATGCTATTTTATTAAATTTAAGCGAATACAAGAATAAAAAGTATACATCGTTTCCTAAAACAATTATCATCCCGCCAGTGAGCATTGGTGAAAATTGTGAAATTCATAACTCTATCATAGGACCTAATGTGGCCATTGGTGATAACACCATTATGGAAAATACCATTGTCAAAAATTCCATTATTGGTTCTTTTAGTGAATTGAAAGATGTGATTCTTGAAAGTTCTATTATAGGTAATGATACTTCTCTCAAAGGATTAAACCAGAGTTTAAATATTGGCGATAATGCAGAAATACATTTAGGTATTCATCATTAATAATCAGGTTCATTTTTTAATTAAAATTAATTCCAGGCTATCAGCATCAGTTTGGTGATCGAAATAATAGTCTGCAATCTGGCTCTGCCAGACAATCAAAAAATGAAAAAGGAAATCACTCACTTCTTTTTTTAAGATCAGTTCCGAATTGAATTGATCCAAATCTACCCAACGATAAGAAACCTTTAGTTTTATAAAAAACTGATTGATCCTGTGCATTAAACGCCCCCACTTGGTACTTTGATGATTCTCTATAAATGCAAACCGTTGCTGCACTCTCAAATTTTGCCCAGGCTTTAGTTGTTCAAACAAGTATATAAATCTAACAAAGGATAACTCCTTAGGAAAAGTAAACTCAAAACCAGCTGTATCCTGAATGGCTTTCAACTGAAGGGCAGGTCGTTGGTTAATAGTTATTACCGAAGGCGTTTGAAAAATATTTTTTAGTGGTCTTTTTTCTGGTTGTTTTTGGAAATATTGATGCATTTGCTCGTACCAACCCTTGGCAAGTTGTGGCTGAGATTTTGGATGCCACTGATGATAAACCCTCAGGCCCTCAATAAAACCCTGAGAAGTAGTTCCTGATGCTTCCAATCTTTTGACAAAATCGATATCCTCTAATCCCCAAACCTGATAATACTCATCATACCCTCCAGCCTTTAGAAAAATAGCTTTGGTAAAAGCCAAAATCCCAAAATTGGTGGCTGGATTGGTTTTATCTAAATGTTTTTCTGGTTGATGATTGTCCGAGAAGAGTTTAGCAAAGTCCTGGAAGTTTTGGGGCAGATAATAATAAGTAAAACGAGTATAATGAGTTAGGGAGAATTTCTTGGCCACTTTTGTCAAGAAATCCGGCTCAAAAATAAGATCAATGTCCAGGGTGATAATGTTATCGTTATTTGCCTGGTGAATCCCTAAATTCAATGCTTTGGAACGATTCCAAAACCATCCTCTAGTATTGGTATATATGTATTGGGCAAAGGCATACTTTTCTACCAGCGTTTGTATATCCTTTTGGCTGTTTGGTTGGCTTCCATAGTCAATAAAAATGAGCTCAAAATCCTGCCTGGTCTGATGCTGTAGAGAGTCCAAAAACCGCTCTACTCGTAGCAACTCACGGTCACGATATACGACTACTAAAGAAAAAACAAGTGGCTTTTTAACTGACAATGATTGGACGTTTAACTATGGGATAGATTGATATATTGATGACAAGTGCTCCTGAATGTATCCAAATCTATTTGGTGTCCCAACCCCTCCACAATCTCGATTTGATAATGCGCTGATGGGTCGTTTTTCTGTAAATAATCAATGGTTGATTGAGGAGGAATAATATTGTCTTGCCGCCCCAGAATGATTTGACATCTACCCTGATAGGCTTGTGTTTCTTCAACAGGTACTATTTGCTGTATCACTGATTGAAAAGCTAGCGCAGGATTATATAAGAGTGCATTGCAATTTAGGTGTTTAGACAGCCAATATCCCATAAAACCTCCCGCTGAACTCCCTACAATAAAGTGAATGTCTTGGCGAATGGCCTCAGATAACAATTCACCAAAAACGTTGTTATTTTCTCGATAATTCAGCTGTGGTGCCCAAACATTGGTAGCTATACCTTCCAAAATTGCTACTTTATCAGGACGGGGGTTGCTGTCCAAGCCATGAATGTAAAGTAAGTTCATATTTCTTTATAAGGTTCCATCCCAATGCCACCAAAAAGCCAGCGGCAAGAATATCAAAATTAGTGTAGTCCAGAAACTAACCCAACGCAGTTTTTGCATTAATTTGGGGTGAAGATTACCTAAACGTGCTTTAAAAAGCTGAAGTAGTACCAAGCAAATAAGCGAAGCAGCCAGTATATAATACCCGCCAAAAAAGAGATATCCTACAAAGTAGTGTTTAGCCCAGAAAATATCATACAAACAGTTATGAGAAGGTAAACCATAAATGTATTTTACAAAAAAGTACTTGAGACTGAATATAGCACTGGTAATAAAAATGCTACCTATAATCAATTTTAGCCAATGAAGACGACTAGAAAAAAACAGTAATAATACTAGTACCCCACCAGAAACGCCAAATAATACTAGCCAACCAGTAGTAAATCCAGAAGCAAATAAACTAAAATACCCTTGCGCTCCTGTAACTACAAATTTAACACTACAGCAAGTAGCAATAACATCGGGCTCTATGTTGTAAAAAAACAATACCATCACAACCAAATCCAGTGCTACCAACACAAAAATGGGGTATATCAACCAATATTTTAATGGGGTAAGTGGGTAGGCAGGCTCGCTATTGTCTAAATAGTTTAGAAAAAGGTATACAACATATACCAATACTGCACCCATTTTCAAATACAATAGATTTTTGCCAAATGTATTTACGCCCAATGCTCCGTCGGCACACATGGCTCCTTTGATTACCTCCGTAAGGTGGTGATTTGCCACATTTAGAAACATAAACAAGGAAGCTATTTGGAATATGAGTACAAAGTGAACAATTGATCCCACTAAATAACTCCGACGTTCAAGCTGCAACTGTAATTCATCGAAACAACCAGGTGACCATCTTTTGATGATTTGATTGCTCAACAATACCGCTCCGGTCAATAATACCAAAGAGCAAAACTGCGAAAGTAACAGGGAAATTACCCAATAATCAGTGAGCATAAATATCTTTATTGTTTCATTATGTATTCCTTGAAGTTCTCACTAAAGGACCAAGGAGTTGGGTTTACATGATTGTACAAAGGTACCACTATTATTAGAAGTGATCTCAACTTCTTAAGCAAAAAAGCCAGACTTTGTCAAGCCTGGCCTATTTGTTTATCTATTACGAAAGTTATTTGCTTACTATTAACTTCTTAGAAGCCGTGATGGTTCCCTGATTTAAACGAATAATGTAGATACCTGCCTGTAGATTTTGTACTGGCAATGCTACTCGGTTTTGGCCAAGGGTCGTATTTACTGTAAACTCCTTCAGTTTTACACCTAATTGACTAATGATTGAAATAGTCGCTTCTCCTTTTTGCGGGCTGCTAAACTGCAAAGAGGTTTCTTTACCATCTATCATAGGGTTATTAATCAGCGTTAAGTCTACTTTGTTTATAGACTCAATCTTGATTTTAATAATAGGGCTATAGCCAAAGGTATTATCAATGTTGATTACTCGTAAACGATAGAAAACAAAGTTCTCCCCTACTGGTAAGTTTTCATCTATAAAGCTATAGGGACTTGGAACATCTGAATATCCTCGGGCGTTCACCGTACCAATCTTAGTAAATTTACCTCCTGGAGTTCCTCTTTGTATTTCAAAACGAGATACTCCTTGCTCAGTAAGCGTCAACCAGTCCAAATACACCGAATAATTTCTCAAAACACCGTTGAGTTCGGTCAGGCGTACATTCAATGGAATTCCCAATACTTCAGGATTTCCAGTAAGCTCACAGTTGGTGTTATTCAAGGTATTCTGGACTTGTGGATCGGTAGAGTTAGAACATTCTCTGAAAGAGATAAAATCAATTCCAAAGTCGTTTCCTACTGCGGTAGCCGAAATGTTTTCTACACAAAGGTTGATCTGGTTTACACCATCGCCTGCTCCTGGGGTAGATTCTGGAGGAGCTTGATAAATACATCGCATAGGCGTCCATTGATCAGGGCTTTCAGGTAAAAACACATCCGAGTTGAGTACAATTAAATCAATGTTATTGGTATTACAGGGTCTCGCTGCTCCATAAGGTGTAGAAGGCGCCAACTCTGGGTAAGAAATTCCTCCAGAACGACCATTAATTCCTGGATATTCGGGCATATGAAATACACTTTCGGCTCCAGTTGGAATAGTGGTAAACGCAGCCTGATCACCTACTGTCAACGCATTGTAGTAAGTAAGCGCGTCTGCTCCTGGCAAGGTAATTCCTTTACTTGATGCTGCAGCTCCAAATAAAGGTGTATTTTGAGAGCCTTCACAAACTGTAATACGCAACTGAGGATCATCCAAATTGCTACGATCGGTAGGAATCAAACTATTGAACCAAGCAGTAAAAATGTAATATCCTCCTGGAACAATCGGATAAATAGTTTGACACCAAAACTTACCTCGTTGACGACGTCCATTCACAATTAATAAATTTGCATCATTGCCATGATCGTTCAATATAGTAGTAGGAGATATAAATGGGCAAGCATCGGTTCCTACTCCTGGTCCAGTAGAGCAATAAGTTCCATTAGGCCCCCATCCAGTATAAGGATATCCGTATGCATAAAAAGCACCATGTGTATTGTTTGCCGAGTGAGATACTGAGTAATATCCTTCAGGGTGCAGTTCATTTCGAGTACTTGAACCATTCACATCAGGGCGGTATCCATATTCCGTAGCAAAAACCTGTACCGATTGCTTATTTTCAAGGTTAGTAGTATTGGTGTTAGAACCTGTAAAGGTTTTATCAAAATCAGCAAAGTGGCCGTCTCGAACCCGTTCTCCTCCTAACGTACATTGCACAAATGGGAAAATGCTTAATTTACCTTGTACCCCATCATTTGAATTGGTACTGATAATCCTAATATGATAAGTGGTTTGCACCACGTTGCCTGATCCATCGGTTCTGGTATTAAATGTAATGGCCTCTTTACCTTCTCCTACGGCGTTGGCACAAGCTACTATGCTTAAACCTCCTGGACAACCTGACCCGTTATCTTCATAGATTACAATTCCTACATTAACTACATCTGGATCAAGTTCTCTGATAGCATCACCATCGTCGTTGTCATATACTACTGTGATTACTGAATCAATTGCAGAACCAGCCCGGGTTTCAAACCTTGCCCAAACATCTTTTCGGGCGGCGCCACTCAATATACAATTGGATACTACTGGGGTAACTGTATTATCTAAATCTTCGGTAGATTCAATATTAAACTGAACGTCACTTACTCCAGTATTCAGGTCAAATGAGGTAGAACCTAGACAATTAGGACTGGCCTGACTAGTTCCCTGAAATACACATAAACGTCCATATGTTCCCGTACTATTACCAGAAATATTCATTACTCGTACATAGTATTGGGTTCCAGCAGTTGCAGTAAAAGTAAGAGCTTCAATCCCCTCTACACCTGATGCAATATCGTTGGCACAAGCCACTAAACTTAAGGTCCCACAGGAACCACCATATATGGCAATAGCTACATCATTAGCTACTGACAAATCCTGGTTTTCATTGCTATACTCGATGGAATGAGTACCAGCACTCACGGTAGTGAAAGTAGACCAAGCATCAGCTACTACATCGGTATTGGTGAAAGCAATGGTAGGTGCACACCCAGCTAAAGTGGCATTGGAGTTTGTAAAATCAGTCAAAGTACTACCACAAGTTGCCCCAGCACTACTTTTAGGAATATTAATTCGGATTCCACAATCTCCTATATTCATTGTATTGGTAGCAGTACAAGCATCATTTGAGATACGGTTGATCACTGTGGCAGGAGGTACAGTACTGCTATTATACACACAAATAAAACCTGTCATAATCCCACTATTCAAACTACTGGTATTGACTACTCTGATATAGTAAGTAGCTCCATTAATGGTAGAGTTGATAGTTACTTGCTCCATTTGATTGCCATTGCTTGTACAGGTTTGCCCAGAACAAGCCTCAAAGGTTCGCGAAGCGCAAGTCCCACCAGGACCTCGGTAAACTTCAACGATTGGGTTACTATTGGCATCGGTGCTTTCATAAGTCACAGTAATGTTTCCTCCGTTTCCAGTAAACCTCGCCCAAGCATCTTTTTGAACCGTAGCTGCTACTCCACAACCACCGTCCAACGCGGCACTTGAAGCTGTATAAGAGGCTGGCAGATCATATGCTACAGTACACTCCCCTACTTTGACTTCTTGCAAGTCGGCATCATTACAATCATCCCGATTCACTACCTTATTGATACACATGACTCCGTTCAAATCTCCAGTGGCTGTAATATTAATTACCCTAATAAAATAAGATTCGCCTATTTGAGTATCAATTTCTACAGTTTCAGTACCACCACTACCTGTGCCAGATACTACGTCAGAGCATCCTAGCAATGTCAACGAATTACAGTCCCCTGTATACACAGCCAGTACTGCATCTTGACCAGCCTGGTACTGGTAACGAATATTGGTACGAGTACTCAGGGCTTTAAAATTCATCCATCCATCTCTAAAGTTTGCTGGCGCACCTGCACAACCTGGTAATGCACGGCTTTCGTTATCTAAAAACCCTACATTGGTTACATTGAAGTCTACATTACAATCTCCTACCCCAATAGCGACAGAATTAGTACATAAATCCTCTTCTACCAAAGAACCATTGATCAGACATAAGGTACCAAAAATACCTTTGAGTTCACTCGCGGGGATGCTGGCCGATACTTCATAAACTACTCTCACCAAATAATTATCGGTAGCTGGCGCGTTGAAAGTAAGCGTTTCTACTCCTTCTATTAAATTATTTGTACAGCTAATTAAATCTCCGGCAATCAGGGGGTCGTTACCATTATCTCTATAAAGCTCCAATATGACATTTCCTTGTTGGGTAGCGTCATTGTTATTGTTGTTGTATTTAATGGTTACAGTCTGGCCATTGGTGGCATTAAACGCTCCCCAAACATCTCGGTAAAATACCCCCCCACTAGAACAGGAAGAGGCAGCAGCGGCAGGCCCCCTGCTCGCATTGTTTGAGCTGGTCCCAAAAATATTGAATTGTAAATTACAATCCCCAATAGTAAGTAGATTGTCTAAAGCATTGTTTGACGCAGTAGCACCAGGAGAACTTGAGCTTGGGAAATCATATGCTTTTTGGTTACTTCTGTAAAGACATAGTTGGCCTGGCATGTCGTCATTATCTACCATATTGATTACCCGAATGTAAAAGGTATTAGTTTCGGTAACAGTATAATCAACCTTGGCAAACGAAACAATAGAGGCATTGGCATTGTCACAAGCTGACTCAATAGCCCCAGTAGACCCATCCAAATCTATGTTGGGAACTCCAGCATTGTCTCTATAAATCAAAATAGCGGGATATTTAGTGGCATCATCTGGCTGAAATTCAATAGAAATAACATCCCCAGCATTGGCATCAAAAGCAACCCAAGCATCCTTACCATAGGTACCCGAAGCTGTAGGATCTATACCACTACTACCACTGGCACAAGATCCGGTAGAAGGGTCAGCAAATCCGCTTTCGGTACCGTTTACATCAAATCTTACATTACAGGAGTTAAGGGCTAACCGACGTCCAGCCAGTGCGGCAGTATTATCATCATAATTGTATCGTTGAGTTACACATAGGGCACCTTCCATAGCCACGTTGGTAGTTCCGCCATTGGCAGTATTCATGATACGGATGTAGTAGGTGGTACCAGCCGCTAATCCAGTTGCTGTCAATACATCTGGATCATCGGCAGTAATAAAAATACCATCGTTGTCTACACAGGTACCTACTTGTACCAAAGCACCACAAGTACCACTATATAATGCTATAGCGGCATCGTCACCGTTGACTTGCGAGGCATTTTCAGCAGTATAGCGGATTACATAATCTCCCGCATCACTGGTTGTGAAACTTGCCCAGGCATCTACAGTAGGCGTACACCCAGCAACAGCTACTCCTGTGGTTGTAAAAGTACTTGGAATATCAAACAATACATTACAATCTCCTAAACTGATGGACCTTGCCTCAGAACAATCATCAGCAGCAAATTGAATAGGAGGTATAATCTGGCCCATAACACCTTGGCTAGTGAGTATTATGGCCATCAAGAAATAAACACGTAGAAATAAAAACTTGTAGTTCATGAAATTAATCTTCAGATATTTATAAAGCGTTAACTCGTTGTATTTACATATAATGAAAGCAAATCTTATCAGGGCTCAAGCAAATGATCAACAGGTACTACCTCCTAATGATGATATTAGCGAAAAAGTAATACGCTTGAAAGTCATTGCATAACAATGAGGTGCGATAAAATTCAGTGATTATCATGTTCTTTTTTCTCGTAGGGTCAAGTATTGATCAATTTATTCAGTCGATAGTTCGTGTATTATTTCGTGCTTTGAGTTAAATCCAACATAGTACTTATTGGTAACTGGTTTTTAACATAAAAAAATAAAGTTCTATGTTAAGCCTATTCACAAAAATAATCATTAAGAAATTGAGATATAGTTCATCATTTGTAAAAACATTACACCTGTTAGTAATTACTCGGTTGCTCTGGTTAATCTTTTTATTTTTTGTTGACTGGTCTTGATAACGCTATTTTTTGGTAAACGAAAAATACCCCTTATTTCAAGGTTTTTTCTTGCATCTTATTAGATATTTCTCCCACATTCAGGAAAATTGAGTAATAGTACTGACTCCCCATTAAGTAATGTCACTTGTTAAAACATCGTCTGTTTTTAATTCTAAATTCTACCCAGGTGAAAGCTTTATTAACAATATTATAATTAACCACATTAGCTTTTTTGAAATTTAAACTATTTCTTGTTTCTGTGTTTGTTTGAACAAGTGCTTAGATTTTTCAAATTTTCGCTTCCTAAAACATGCAAAAACTCTCCTACATTCTTGCGTTGATTTGTTGTACCCTTCTCTCAAATATTGCCCTAGCACAGATTGAAAATCCCGCCATGGGAGCCAGAGCATATGGTATAGCCAATGCTTCGGTAGCCATCAAAGACCATTGGGCAATTTTTAATAACATAGGAGGTCTGGCTGGTGTCAAACAAATCACTGGGCAAATGGCCTATCACAATCAATTTGGTATTGCCAACTTTCAAACTTTTGCTCTTGGAGTAGTGGCCCCTATCAAAGTGGGGGTAATCGGACTGAGTGTTTCAAAGTTTGGAGACAATTTGTACAGTGAACAAAGGCTGGGGTTGGGCTATAGCCACCAAATCAAAAATGTAAGTCTGGGGGCTAAAATCAATTATGTACAAGTAAGAATCCAAGACTTGGGTAGTCAGGGAGCGTTTGCCTTTGAGTTTGGAGGAGTGGCTCGTCTAAGTGAGGATATTTCTTTTGGTGCACATATTTATAATTTTAACCAAGGGAGGCTGAATACTTCTTTTGGAGACGCTGAAAAGGTTCCGGTTATTATGAAGGCAGGGTTTGCTTACCAACCTGTAAAAGCACTTTTGATTAATATTGAAACAGAAAAAGATATTGATTTGCCGGCTACTTTTAAAGCAGGGGTAGAATACGAGCTAGTAAAAAATATATTTTTAAGAACAGGTATTCAAACGGCTCCTTTTAATAATTTCTTTGGCGTAGGATTTACCCCGCGTTGGTTTCATCTCAACTATGCGCTATCTACCAATGATGCTTTGGGCGTTTCGCACCACCTTTCCTTTACTTATCAACTAGGTAAAAAATAATCTAAACGCTTCAAAGACATGAAATTGGCTTCTTCTCTTCGTTCCCTCATTATCATAAGTTTTTTAGGTTTTGGGCTGTTTTATTACACTCCTGCCAAGGCTCAGGATTTTCCCCGGCCTGAAATTGACATCGATAATTTTATCCAAGGTTTATTCTCGGTACAAGACGAAGATATCAACTATGAGGATGTGTACGAGACCTTGTTTCAGTTTTATAGAAATCCATTGAACTTAAACACGGCCAATCGTGAAGACCTGGAAGCACTTTTTGTCTTGTCTGAGTTACAGATCAATAATTTTCTAAAGCATGTGAGTACCAATGGTAAGTTATTGACCATTTACGAGTTACAGGCCATTCCTAATTTTGATCAAGCTACGATTGACAAGCTCATCCCTTTTGTGTTTGTACGTCCTGCAGGCTTGTATATTGATGCTCGCCCGCTTTGGCAGCGAATTTTACGAGAAAAAGAAAGTAATTATCTGATTTTGCGCTATGATCAAGTACTAGAGGAAAAAAGGGGATTTACACCTGCTGATACCAATTCACGGGGAGAACCCAATAGCCGTTACCTGGGTACCCCTGGCCGAATGTATGCTCGCTATCGGGTAAGTCATCGCAAAGATTTTAGCCTGGGATTTACCATTGAAAAAGACGACGGAGAACAATTGGCCTGGAACCCAGGCAATAATCAGTATGGGATGGATTACGTATCATTTCACGCATTTTTTGAGAACCAAGGTCGTTTGAAAGCACTGGCTATAGGAGACTATCAAATGCAATTTGGTCAAAGCTTGCTTCTTGCTGGTGGATTTAATGTAGGTAAAGGGGCCGAAACTGTACAAACAATTCGCCGAAGCAATTTAGGAGTAAGGCCTTATACATCCACATTAGAGTCTGGCTTCTTTCGGGGAGCCGCCGCTACTTATCAAATCAACCGCTTTGAGTTAACGGGTTTTTATTCTTATAACTTACTGGATGCCAATGTACTCATTAGTACTGATACCCTCTCTAGAACCGAGGCTTTCATACAATCGTTTCAAACCAGTGGTTTTCACCGAACCTCTACCGAAATAAATGCAAAAGGCAACATTGGAGAGCGCATCGCAGGAGGAAACTTATTGTTTAAAAGTAAAGACCGTAATCTACAGGTGGGTGCGTTGTTTTTGCATACCCAGTACAGTACCGAACTCCGAAGAACTGATAGGATTTATAATCGTTTTGAGTTTTCGGGCCGGGAAAATTACAACTTTGGGGCTTACTTTAATTATAATTGGCAAAACTTCACTTTTTTTGGCGAAGGAGGTCAATCCAAAAGCGGTGGACGAGGGGCAGTAGCTGGTTTTGTGTCTAGTTTGGCTCCCAATGTGGAGATGGCCATGCTTTACCGCAATTATGATAAAAACTTTCATAGCTTTTATGGATCGGCTCTCGGCGAAGGTAGCCGCAATATCAACGAGGAAGGCATTTATTGGGGTATTAAAATCAAACCTCTGAAAAAAGTACAACTGTCGGCTTACTATGATCGTTTTCGTTTTCCCTGGCTTCGTTTTTTAGTAGACGGCCCTTCTCGTGGCTATGAGTTTTTGGTTAGGGCCAATTATAAATTTTCTCGCCAGATTGGCTTATACGCCCAATATCGGGAAGAATCTCAGCAACGTAACCAAAGTAACAATACGACCAACATTGATTTCTTAGTCAATAATTTGAAACGAAACTACATCATCAATCTCAACTATCAAGTGCCCAAAGTCCTATCACTACAATCACGTCTTCAATGGAGTACTTTTCAGGAAGGGGGAGGTCCTGTAACCAGTGGCTATGCTTTGGTACAAGATGTAGGATTTAAGTTCAGAAAGTTTACGTTAGACTTTCGTTTCAGCGTATTTGACACCCAGGATTTCAATAACCGACAATACGTATACGAGAAAGATGTGTTGTGGGCTTTTTCTATCCCTGCTTACAGTGGTGTGGGTTTTAGAAATTATGCATTGCTACGCTATCGCCTTAGTCGAAAAATTGATATTTGGTTACGTTATGCCCAGTTTAGTTTCCGTAACCAGCAAACAGTAGGTTCTGGCCTGGAAGAAATTCAGGGAAGCATTCGTTCTGAAGTAAAGGCCCAAATGCGGATTAAGTTTTAACAATTGGGTATAAAAAAGCCCACACATTGGTGTGGGCGCTCTGTATTTTTTTATAACTATTATTTCTTAATACTCTTAATCATAGCATTAATAGCATTGTTGTGCTTGTTGCCAGCTACTTCGGCCACAATGCCAAATACAAACAACACATGTGTGCCGTTTTTTACCAGTAGCAATCCCAAGTCCATAGGCTCTCCCTCTACCTTCCCCTTGGCATCTACAAACATAGCATCCAATCCATTTAGTTTGTTCGTTTGGGGTTCACCTTCCTTCAGGTCAGTGACAATTTTTTTTATCTCTTTTTCGGCTTCATCCAAGGCTGCACTCAAAGTATTTGATGGAATATCAGCCAGTATAAAATGAGCCAATTCGTCGGCACTAAATATACTTAGTTCGCCATCTTGTCCCACTTGGTGTTTCCAACCAGCGGGAATAGTTACTTTTAATCCACTGGGGCTAGTGAGGGTTTCTTGCGCTTTGGCAGCAAAAGAACCCAGGCATACAATAGCTAATAATAATGTTAGTTTAGAAAATAGATGTTTGTTCATAATCCTGAAATAATAGGTGAATAACTTCAACTTGAGACGCAATTCTGATGCTTAAGTTGTCAATACAAGTTATTTTCCAGCGACGAGGTGTCGCTTCTACTAATTCCAGCCATTCAGGTAAGTAGCGTACCAAATTGTAATACGCGCTGGCACAATGGCGGTGTCTTTAAAATACCGATTGAGTTGACGTTGGGCCTTTTCGGCCTCTGATTTTTCTTCAAAATTACCAATTCTAAGAAAGTAGCTCGAAGTTTTAAAATCCAGGTAAGACCGCCAATGGTCAAAGTGTTTGTAAATAAGATCACGGGCAGCTTGAACTTCTTTACGATAACGCCCCCGGTATACCAATACCCGATAACCTTGCTGGCGTTTGAATCTTTGCGTAGGAATACCATCAGGAAACCACTGACCAAACACTGAGTCCAGTAAAGAGTTAACCATATACTGAGGTATAAATAGTGAATCTTTGAGTTCAACGGCTGCCGTATCGTTTGCCAATGCTTCGGCGGGGTTATACTGAAGGCGGTACAAATTGTATTCTCTCTGCTTGATGAGGTCGTTGTCAAATATGATAATGGTGTCGTTTTGGGCCTGTACTTGCGGAGTAACCCAAGCAACCAAGATCAAAAAAAGACATGACAGCTCTGTTTTCAAGAACTTCTTTTTCAAGAATTCACTTTTCAGAGGTAAACAATTTGCTTTTTTCTGCCTCATGTTGAATTTATATTTTTCGCTTTTAGAGTTTGTTATAATCTAGTCTAAAAACACGATATTTACGTGCTGATTTAAGTAATATTAACTGCTGGCAAGACTTCGGGTAGCAAAGCCATAGCCTTGATTTGTAACAATGACTTGTACTTCACGGGCTATTATCATACTTAAAAACTTGCTTCATCAGCACAAAAAATTAGTTTGGTGATTAATTTTCAAAGGTAATACAGCACTTATCATTCAGTTAAAATTGAATGAATAGTTCATTATTTTTAGCGTTGAAAACAAAATTTAAGCAAGCTC
>DMXI01000158.1 GCA_003483885.1 Microscillaceae bacterium | reverse complement strand
TTTGATGGTATTTCACAACATCCATTTTTATTAAAGAACTCAGATAGATATATTATTCTATCAACTGAGCCTTCTTTAGGGTTTGAAACCCTACCTATCAAATCTAAAGTGCCTTACGCTTATTGATTGGATATTTGCTTGTCAAAACCAAATTTCTTAGCAAAAGCCAACTGGGCATTTTTAAACTTTTGATAAGGAACGTTTTCTTCGTTCTTGATCCGGTTCATGGTATTCTTGATCAAGTCTTGTTCTTCCTGAGTTACCATTTTTTGCATTACCAAAGGTACCAGGCGAGCGTAGTCCTCTTGTACTATTTTCTGATAAAACTCAAACAACTCGACTGCTGCTACTTTAAAGGTACTGTCTTTATCCAATGGTTTCAATTGACGGGTGCTGTCTAACTGACTATTTACTTGCTTGACAAGGGCATCGTATGCAGGAATTACTTTAGCTGAGTCGGTACTAGAGGAATCGGACTTCTCGAGTACCTTAAAAAAGGAAGAGATTTCGTTATTGATGTTTTTTTGATAACGAATGATTTTATTGTTGTAGCGAATTGCTTTGTTGGAAGTAAATTTACATTGAGATAAAGTTAATAACGGCACAAGCCACCAAAGCCAAATAATTTTTTTCATAATTTGTTTCTAATTTTTCATCTCCGAAAATTACATGGTAGTCTGCGATAAAGCAAGCAAATGGTGGCTGTTATTGAGAAAAGAATTGGATTTAGATCATCTGTAAAAAAACTTAAACCACTGATTTTTTTGAATATTTATGAGTAAATTAATGCTCTACAATTACTAGCTTGTTATTTATTATGCATGAGATATTCCCAACCATCAGACCATACTTTGTACAAGAGCTACAAAGCCACCTTATATTTGCTATTCATCACTCCCAAAGGCAACACCTCTATTTATTTTCCTAAAATGCAGTTTCCAGTTTCTAAGCATTTTCCTTAGCGTCAAAAGTGACATTCCAGTTGCTCAGGCTTTCAGTGCCGAGTTGTATACAAAAACGATCTGTCTGATACTTTTATGTTGCCCAAACTGCTCTTTATCAAAGACTTGTGTTTTTATAAAGGTTTAAAATAGCCTGGTATTGGATTTGTCCTCCTAAGGCTGGTTTTCAAAAAAAAATGATCAAAAAGAGACATATACCCTGAGTGTCTTAAAATTGTTCAGGGGATTTTTCATAACTAATTTCAAAGCATGATGCATAAAAAAGCTTTCATTGCAAAAGCCCTTACCAAGGCCCAACAAAAAAAGATTTTAGGAGGTAGTTTGAGCCATAGCGAAGCTTGTAAGGATTATAATGGACCGCCTACAACGTCTGATTGTGACTTTTTTTATAGTCTGCCAGTTCGCCATCAGCGGTGTTTGTTCTTGGATGCAGATTGTGTACCAAGACCCTAATTATAGGTTAGGCTCGTAATTGTAAGGCAAGTCAGGATAAGGCTTGCCTTTTTACTTTGTTCATGTTTATCAAACAAGGACAAAGTAAAAAATTACTATATTTAGTTTTATGCCTAAAAATGAGTCAATTACCACTGATCGTTAATCACTAACCGTATGAACCGACACAAAATTGTTTCAGCTGAAGATGCGGCGGCCGTTATTATGGATGGAGACACCATTGCTACCGGAGGCTTTGTGGGTATAGGATTTCCCGAAGCCCTGGCCATTGCCATCGAGCAGCGTTTTTTAGCCACCCAATCACCTAAAAACCTCACCTTATTGTATGCAGCAGGACAGGGCGATGGAAAAGCACGTGGACTGAATCATTTTTCGCACCCTGGGATGGTGAGCAGGGTAGTAGGCGGGCATTGGGGCCTGGTACCAGAATTAGGAAAACTGGCCATTGATAATAAAATAGAAGCGTATAACTTTCCACAAGGAGCTATTTCTCACTTGTTTAGAGATGTGGCCGCGGGCAAACCAGGAACGATTACCAAAGTAGGATTGCATACTTTTGTAGACCCTCGCCTGGAAGGAGGTAAAATGAACGATGTAACGAAAGAAGACTTGGTGGAGTTGATTCAGCTCAGAGGCGAAGATTACCTGTTTTACAAAGCCTTTCCGATCAATATTGCGCTTTTGCGAGGCACTACTGCTGACGAAGAAGGAAACATTTCTATGGAACGTGAAGCTCTCACCCTTGAATCTTTGGCTATAGCTCAAGCCGTGAAAAACTCAGGCGGTATTGTGATTGTTCAGGTAGAGCGGGTAACAGTCCAGCATCATATCAATCCTCAAATGGTGGTCATTCCTGGCATAATGGTAGATTCAGTCGTGGTAGCCGATCCCGCCCACCATCACCAAACCTTCGATGAAGTATACAATCCGGCCTATACTGGGCAGATTATTGTGCCCAAAACGCTGATTAAACGAATGCCACTGGATGCCCGCAAAGTGATTGCTCGCCGAGCGGCGATGTTTTTGAAAATCAACTCAGTAGTCAATTTGGGGATTGGGATGCCCGAAGGGGTAGCCTCTGTAGCCAACGAAGAAAACATTCTGGATTATATCATTCCTACCGTAGAACCAGGGGCCATTGGGGGGATTCCTTCGGGAGGACTCAGTTTTGGAGCGGTATCCAATGCCCAGGCCATTATCAGTCAACCTTCACAATTTGATTTTTATGATGGGGGAGGGCTCGATCAGGCTTTTCTGGGAATGGCGCAGGCTGATCAGCAAGGCAATGTGAATGTGAGCCGTTTTGGAAACCGAGTTGCTGGCGCGGGTGGATTTATCAATATTAGCCAAAATGCTAAGGCGGTGTATTTTATGGGAACCTTCACGGCCAAAGCCGAAATCGTGATTGAAGATGGCCAGCTTAAAATCTTGCAAGACAGTGATAAACTCAAATTTGTAGAGCAAGTAGGGCAAATTACCTTCAATGGAGCCTATGCTCGTTCTCGTCAGCAGATTGTCTATTACATTACCGAGCGTTGTGTGTTTAAACTCACCGAAAAAGGCTTAGAATTGATCGAAATTGCTCCAGGCATTGATTTACAAAAAGATATTTTGGACAAGATGACCTTCAAACCCTTCATGTCGTCAGATTTGAAAATCATGGATGCTCGAATATTTTTACCCCAGCCCATGAAAATTCGCAAAGATGAGAAAGTATCTTTCGAAGATCGGGTACTTTATGAAAAAGCCACCAACACAATGTATATCAACCTTGAGGGAATCGTGATGATGAATGTAGAAGAGGTAAAAGAAATAGAAGTAGCATTGGTAGAAGAATTTGAGAAGATTCCGCAAAAATTCAGCATCATTGTCAACTATGACAACTTCCACATTGCCGACGAGGCCGAAGAAGCCTTTCTGGATATGGTGAAGCGCAACAATGCCAAGTATTTTATTTCGTCTACCCGTTATTCTACCAATGCCTTTTTCCGTCGTCATATTGGTACCAAGTTCCAGAAAATCAACGCGGTGCTATATGCCAATAGTGAAGAGGCAAGAGAGCATTTGTAGGTTTGATTTTTAGTAGTCATTTAAACTGTAGCGAGGCATTAGTGCATAAATGAGAGAGGTTTTTTAGTAAACTAAGTACTTAAGGATAATAATAAAGGTATGGTTTTGTTTTAGGAGAGAAAGGGTGTAAAAAATCTTGGAGATTAATGATGGGAACTCACCAGGTTGGTGGTCATATAGACACAAAAAAACCGTTAGCGCTCGCCAACGGTCATTATCTAAAAATTATCTTTGATCCATTTCTTAATACCTGTTTCCAGGGCTTGCATGGCTTCGTCGAGGCTACTGAAGCCGTCTCCTTCCCAAATTACTCCTTCTTCATCCAAAGCGCGTGCAACGATAT
>DMXI01000027.1 GCA_003483885.1 Microscillaceae bacterium | reverse complement strand
ATTAAAGATATGAATTTTATTGGCAATTCCATATTTACAAATGTTAAAATTTAACCTAAAACAATGAAAACCATCGCAAATTTCATTTCAAGTCATTTTTGATCAAACTTTACCATTAGTTCTGCTTTAAATATTAAACAAATTAATGCAGAAGTTTTGCTTTTATCAATGAAATCATAAAATATTTTACCAATAGTTAAATACCACCCATATTCATTTTGGCTCTCAATTGCGCCAGATCATCGTCTACAGACTGATTAATCCCTTCTAGAATTTTGAAATCAGCATCCAGCATATCATTGTCTTCTTCGTCTTCTAAATGGTCAAAATCTATTAAACCTGTGGCCATTAAAGCTTCTGCTTCAATTTTCGATATATGCTCTTCAAAATATTGGAAGTTTAAAAAACACCCCTTCGTTGTAAATCGATTGAGCCACTTACTCCTCAATTGATCAGGAGTGTGATATACAGATCTTGTAATACACGATCTTGCATATAAAAGAAGCTTTATGTCGACAATCTCTTCAAGTTTTTGCTTGATCGTGTCTAATCTGGACTTGAGTAAAGTAGCTATCTCCGAAACATCTATCTCTAATTTTTGATAATAAGTAATCAAAGATTGCAGGTAGGTGTTAGAAGCATTTATTGTCGGTGAGTGGAGATAGTCAAGGGTACGTTTAACTTTTCTTTCAATATGAATGGCATTGGCTATTTGTACCGTTACTAATTTTATGGACTCTTTTACCTCCAACAATAAATAATCAAGGTATTGCCCCAGGTCCTCGGCTTTATCTAATTCTATAGATAAATCTAAGGATAATATATCATTTGTTTTTTCTAATATGCTGCCCATCGATCAAAATTAAATATCACCCAGACTCATTTTAGCCTTGAGTTTTGTCAATGCTCTATCTAATATATTCTTTAGGTCAGTATCCAGTTCAAGAAAAACAAAGAAGAGATCATCCTCCTCTAAATAATCGTCACTCACTAATCCATTCTCAGTAAGTTCATGCTCAACTTCTAGTTGCCTGTTTTTTTCTTCAAACCGTCTAAAGTTGAAAAAGCTACCCCTCAAATCATATTGATTCAAAAAAATAGCTTCATAACCTTGTTGGGGTTGTGGTGGAAAAACACGTCTATAAAATACAATAGACATTTTATCATAAATCTCTTTCAATTTTTGTTTCACAGCATCTAACCTGGACTTGAGCAAAATAACTATTTCTGTCGCATCCATCTCTAAATTTTGATAATGTGTCACAAAAAGCTGAAGATGATTATCAGAAGATTTTATGGCCAAAGAACAGAGATAATCAATCATACATTTGATTTTTCTTTCCATATGAATGGCATCTACCACTTCTACTGTGGCCAGTTTTACGGCTTCTTTGGCTTCCAACAATAATTGAAGAAGAAATCCGTGAAGGTCTTCAGCTTTGTTTAATTCATGATCTAAGTCGATTGATAATATATCGCTTAGCTTCTTTAAAATACTGCTCATAGGCCAGTACTAAATACCACCCATATTCATTTTGGCTCTCAATTGTGCCAGATCGTTATCAATAGATTGGCTATTTTCCAGTGCTTTAAATTCGGCGTCCAGTCCTCCGCTCTCATCGGCCAACTCTACCATTGCTTCAGCTTCGGCCTCTGCCTTGAGTATACGCTCTTCAAATTTATCAAAGCGAGCAAAGTTGTTATTCATATCAAAGCCTCCCAGTTGTTTGGCTAGTTTTTTCTGGGTTTTGGCCATTTGGCTACGAGCCAGCAACGTGCTTTCCTTCATACGAGCCTCTTTTAGCTTTGCCTTCAAACCATCTACTTGGTTTCGCAACGACTTGGTCGCTTTTTGTGCATTGAGCAACATCTTTTGGTACTCATTGGCTTGCGACGTAACACTGGCTTTTTTGGTTAGTGCCTGGCGGGCCAGGTCTTCGTTGCCACTTTGCAAAGCCATCATCGCCTTACGTTCCCATCCTTGCGCTTGATTGGCCAACCCCTTGTATTTGCGCTCCATTTGTTTTTCGCTGGCCAATGCTTTGGCCAACGCCGTAGTTGACTTGGCTACGCTTTCTTCCATCTCAATCACCATTTGTTTGATCATTTTTTCCGGGTCTTCGGCCCGGTCAAACAAATCATTGATATAGGCCTTGATGATATCGGCAATTCGTTTAAAGATGCTCATATGAACTGTAAGTTTTTATAATGGTAAGTAATAATGATCTATATTAAAAAAATATCCTGGCAAGGGAAAATTATTCAGCAAATCCTTACGAAAGTGATCCCTGCTATCGGTTAAATAAATCCCTGGCGTTTCCTCTGAGCGATCCTCCGTGCGTATTAATCTGAGAGACTAGATACTGGCGAAACTCATCTGCTGTCAAAGCAGTTTTTCCTTGGGCTACGGTTTGCAATACACAATAATTTCTGAATTTTTCAATCCAGGCCCCAGTTACTTGCACGCGTTCGGCCAACTCGTTTACTTTTATTTTAGGGTCTAATTCAAAGTAGCCTTTAGTGAGAAATAAATGTTCCCACAAACGACGACGGGTAAA
>DMXI01000364.1 GCA_003483885.1 Microscillaceae bacterium | reverse complement strand
TCAGTATAAAATATTGCATAGCTGGTTGAAGGATCTTGGGGGTTAGAGACACTGTCTCTTCCCTCAAGTTTTTTTTTGCCCCTTTCTTAACTTTCTTTTCCTCTCTTCTAAAGGGCTTCTCTCAAAACAAAAAACCACCACTCTCCTTCCTTATTTTTAACAAAGAAAGATTAGTGATGGCTTTTGATGTACTTTTAATAAGTCGTAGATAAAAATTGACAAGCAAGCTAAGAACTCACTTGTCAATATTTTATGGATGGTTTACTTATATACAACTCTTTTAAAAGTCACTTTACCATTTTTCATATATTTAACCAAATACACACCTTTAGGCTGTTTGATAGCTTTTAGGTTTATAACAAGCTTTTCTCCTGATTTTACTTCTTTCTTGAAAACAGTGGTACCTAGTAATGTGTATACCCCTACTACTTGACTCCCGCCAGCATTTTTATCAGCCTCGGTTCCTGATGGTAATGCTATTGTGAAGCTACCCTCGGTTGGGTTGGGATACAACTGGAAATCATCTTGATTAACTTCCACCATTGCCTCTTTTACCGAACCGTTTGTTTGGCGAGCAGTCGAGGGTGTTGCAATAGGGCTGCTGGTACAAGGGCCAATTTTCACAAGAGTATTACTGTTTGCTTTAGAATGAAACCCTGGCCCTAGCACAATGCTCTGTCCTGCGATTAGGTTGGCTTGACCATTGGGTTCTACATTAAAAAACGTACTACCTCCTGCTACATTGATGGTACTACTTGCTTGAAATAACTGCCCAACAAATCCAGGTACTGTTTGATTTTGCAAGGTCAAAGTAGCAGGGCAATTGGTTGACGTCATCACAAATGGCGATACATAAGCCAACGCAGTACCAGTACGATTGTCAGTCCAACAAGGATATACAACACCGTCGCGCGCTGTAATCCCCAAGTAGTCACCAAAGTAGCCACTAGCCAAGCCAGGAATTGGACTTGGCGTAAATGCTACATCACTTACTCTGAAGTCGTTCCAGGTATTTCCCCCATCTTGTGAAGTAGCCACAAATACCTCTACTTGAGTAGAAGATACATTACGGTCACTATAAAAAATTACACTCAAATCACCCGTTACAGGGTCACAAGTAATCCAAGGAAAGTAGTTTTCGTTGCCTATTGGGTCTTGATTTACTTTGGCAGGTGTAGACCAGGTAGTGCCCCCATTGGTAGAACGAATCATATAAATATCAATACTACCCGCAGTGTTTACACCTGGCGTACCAATATTAGCCCACACTACATAAATGTGTCCACTATTAGGGCCATTACTAATGTCTACTGCCATAGAAGGGAATGAATTCACTCGCATGTTTTTACTAGTTTGAGTGGACCTAATTCCGCGAATATTTGAGATGATTCGAGTAGCAGTAGCAAAAGATGCTCCCCCATTGGTAGAGCTGGTAAAACCTAGAGCTGTTTCGTCGCTTGGAAAGCTATCATAAATAGACCATACAGCATACACTTCTCCATTGGGTCCCGTTTGTAGATTTACTCCCTGGTTATGACTTCCAGCACTTACAGCATTACTCACTGCTACTGGTGTAGACCAAGAAACGCCATCGTTGGTAGAACGGGTAATTTGAATCGCTCCGGAGTTAGCACCACTGAAAATTGTCCAAGAGTTATACAAGTTACCTTCATAGGTGCTTCCTATCTTATTGTCAATCCACAAGTGGTTTTTATCCAGGGTACCACTAGGAGCAATGATTACGGGTGTCCAGGTAAGGCCACTATTGGTAGAATAGGCTACCCCTTGCCCAAAACCTGAAGAAATAAACCCGTTATAGAAGCGACCATTGTTACCAATGACTGCCGATGGGTCACCACTGTTGTTTCCTCCAGTGCCAGTTGTTTGCCCAGCCCAGGTAGTACCTCCATTGGTAGAATAAAATCCACTGGTTCCCAAAAACGAACTTGGACTCGTCTGATAAGAGTTGTTTGTGTTTAATGGGTTATTTGGATTATTTGGATTCACAAAGATAGAGTTTTCACTTTGGCTTGCTGCCGTGGTAACCACTACATCGGGCGAATTTGCACTAAGCACTCCTACCCCTGTGATTAGACTGGGGCGAGAAATCGTAGCGGGGGGTTTGACATTGGGCGCTACGCTTACTAAGCCCAAACGAGCCATTTCACGCCAATACTTCATATTATCAATACGGATGTCTACCCTTGGGTCGAGATTTTTCCTTTTCAATAGCGTATTACCTTGTCCATTGGTATGCAACACACAAGCTGTGCTAAGCACAAACCCTAAAAGGAAAATTTTGTTAAGTATTTTCATACGTTTAAATATTTCTTTTAGATGTTTGTATTTACTTCTTGATATTGGCCTTTAAGACCTTGTTTTCTTTTTTAAGTGTTTCTACTTCCTTTTTCAAAGCAATCATGTAAAGGGTCAATTCTTCAATCTTACGCAAAAGCGTAGCGTTCATTTCTCCTACAAAAATCCCATTCTTTTCTACCACTTTGGCCGAAGGTACATCTGGCAAATGCTTGTTCTTTTTGATGAAGCTTTCTACTTCATTCAATGACCGAAGCTTGTAGTCATCTTCAAACACATAGTCAGCCCAACCAGTATATACTTTTACCTCAGTAGCACGTACACGTCCATTTACCGATAGGGCGTAGTTGGTCGTGCCATCGCTCAATTGCTTGGTGTTGATCCCTACCCCATTGGCAGCAAAATCACCAAAAATCAATGGAGAAGTAAAGTTGGTAGAGTTTTCTATGTACAATTTATTAGAACCAGTTTCGCTGTATCCGGCATAAGGGCCAATGAATACATTACTTGCCCCCGTTAAATTGTTATAACCAGCACGATACCCCACTGCTACATTCAAACGGGCTGTTGTCCCTCTAAAGCCAGACCAGTTACCTAAATATACATTGAAACCACCTGTGGTAGTATAACGCCCAGCATGGTGACCTACCATCACGTTATAACCTCCAGTAGTTGTGGCATAACCTGTTTGGTATCCAATCATGGTATTGTAAATACTAGTAGTGGCTGTATAGCCAGCCTGGTACCCCAACATAGTGTTGTAACGTCCGGTATTGTTACTATAACCAGACTGGAAACCCATAAAAGTATTTTGATAACCAGTGGTATTGTTATAGCCACTCATATACCCCATAAAGGCATTGGCGTATCCAGTAGTGTTGAATCGCGCCGTACGATATCCAAAAGCGGCATTGTTGCCTCCAGTAGTGTTTCGGTTTCCACTCCAATGACCTACATAGGTATTGTTGCTTCCAGTAGTGTTTACAAAGCCAGTAGCTTGCCCCAGAAAAGTATTGTAGACTCCAGTAGTATTGTTGTAACCACTGGACGCTCCTATAAAGGTATTGGATATGCCAGTGGTTACTCGTCCAGCATTGGAACCAAAGTAACTACCATTAGCCCCTCCTGTACCAGAGCCAATACCAAAGTTTGTAGTTTGGGCAAAAGTGAATTGTGCAAACAGGCATAAAACTGCCAAGAGCGTTAATCTTAAATTTTTCATAATTGTCAAAATTTAATTGTTTAAGTATAATAAGTGTTTATTATGTTAATTAAGTAGGTTATAAATATAGAAGTACACTCCTGTAACCAATGTTTGGCTACAAGGATATATAGAGCAATGCTGTTTCCTTAAGGAGTTGATGGGTTCAAACAGCTCATCTAGCATTCGGGGAATGTTGTCAATTCCTGACCATCCCCGATGAAATCGGACTTAGAGCAACTCGCCATATAGGCTAGAAGAGTGTTAAGGAAACAATATTGGTATATAGGGCTCCGTTCCTGTTCTTGAATATTCAAAAACGGTTAATAAAAAAAATAAAACTTTAGGAGTTAAAAATATTTAGGTACGTAATAAAACGGCGTGCATGTAAAGGGAAAAAACCTGAGAGACTGATGTTGTTGATTGTTGGTGTAAGATTGTCATAATAATTTCTGATTAGGTATATTCGCTAGGTATTTATTACTTACAATATCATCATATGTTTTTAAATGTGCAAGCTGTTCAAGTTTTAAAACAGCACTTTTACTCATTTTTACCCAATATTACTCATAAAATTTTATTTGTACTATACTAATATCAATCTATTTAAAATTCAAATAATATAGGTCAATTTAGGAAAGTAAATTGGAAGAGTTTGGAAAGGGTAAATTTGCTAAAAAATGTAAGCCTTCAGATAGATCAGAGGAAAGACCTTCCAATAGATTCTCAAGTTTTTTTTACTTGTATAATCGCTTACAATCCTTTATAAAAAAAAGAAGTAATAAGTTAACAGTACTTGTCAACCTATTACTTCCTATGATCATATTACTTTCCTCCTAAGAGAAAAAACTTGATTACTTATACAGCACTCTTTTGGTAATGCCTTGCTTACCTGAAAAGTATTTTACAAGGTAAAGCCCCTTAGCATGATTCCGTAAATTAATCAATACTTGCTCTCCTGCTAATACACGCTTCTTATACACCAATACTCCCGCTAAATTGTAAACCTCTACCAATTGTGGTTGAGTAGATTTAGTGGATGGAACTTGAACCGTGAAGCTCCCCCCCGTAGGATTCGGATACAGTGAGATATCTAAGCTTTCACTTGTTAGTTCTATAGATTGGCTAGTAGTTCGCGCACTAGAAGTACCCGTACAAGGAGCAATGGTCATAGAGGTAGTACTGCCTTCGGTAGCCTGAAAACCAGGCGTCAACAGAATAAAGCTTCCTGCTTGATAATTCGCGGTAGCACCATCAGACACCACATTACTGGCACTGATAGAGTTGCTTGCCATTTGGTCAGAGGTTTGCCCAGAAGTTACCGCATCGGTAATCACCAAGTCGGCTACACAATCGGTTTGCCCATAGGTAGACAGAGCAAGGCAAAGCAGAACCCAGCAATAGCTCACCTTTTTTAGCATTTTATATTGCATCATTTTTATCAATTAAAGGTGAATAAATTATTTCTGGATTTTGGCTTTCAATGCTTGATTCTCTTTTTTCAGCGTAGCTACTTCTTTTTGTAGTGCTTTGGTAGCTTTGTTAGACTCAATCATATACAAAGTCAACTCCTCTATTTTTCGTAGCAAAGTAGCGTTCATCTCTCCTACAAAGATTCCGTCTTTCTCTACAACCTTCGCTGAAGGAACATCAGGTAAGTGACCATTTTGGTTGATGTGGGCTTCTACTTCTTCCAAAGAACGTAGTTGGTAGCCCTCTTCAAACACATAGTCAGCCCAGCCAGTGTATACTTTTACTTCAGTAGCTCTTACCTTCCCGTTTACCGAAAGGGTGTAATCAGTAGAACCATCGCTTAATTGATTGGTATTGATACCCACTCCATTGGCAGAAAAATCCCCGTAAATTAAAGGCGTCGTCAGGTTGTTAGAGTTCTCAATGTACAGTTTGTTAGAGCCAGTTTCGTTGTAACCAGCCTTGTAACCTATAAATACATTGCTCGCACCAGTTGTATTTTTGTAACCTGCTTGAAAACCCAAGAACAAGTTATTATTACCTGTGGTGTTCTCATGGCCGCTCATATAACCAAAAAATGAGTTACCAGCCCCAGTAGTATTACGACGAGCGGTTCGATAACCAAAACCAGTGTTGTTGTTTCCAGTAGTATTTCGGTTCCCACTCCAGTGCCCTACAAAAGTATTGTTACCTCCAGTAGTATTTTTATAACCAGTAGCCTGGCCCATAAAGGTATTGTAAGCACCAGTAGTATTATTGTATCCACTATTACTTCCTACAAAAACGTTGGAAATTGCGGTACTGACTCTACCAGTATTTACTCCAAAATAAACACTCAGGGAACCACCAGTACCAGAACCATCTCCATAATTTGTAACATCTTGTGCGAAAGAAATTTGTCCGATTAGGCCAAAAATGGCTAGAAGAGTGAATCGTAAATTTTTCATTTTGTAAATAAAATTTGTTTTGTGAAAAAGGTTAATAAATCTGACAGCGGATACAAATTATGTTTAGATGGCCATCTGTATACAAGGTTGTATACTGTCTGTGTTTTATTAGGGAAAGAGAGGGTAAAATCGTTTGTACTGTACTATTTTATTTTTTTTAGGCTCACTTTTGTTACCCCAAAAACAGCTATTTTAGAGCAGTCTGAAATAAGTAAGAATAAAGCAAAAAACTTCACTTGGAAACAATAGAAGCACTTTTCAGGAGGATATTTTCAATTAAAAATGTGGGAATTATAACAAAAAACTTCTCGATATTCGAGAGACTTGTCTAGACTTTGTCTAGAAAAAATGAGGTGTTATTTTAATGAATAAGCTCAAAAATTAAGCGCCAACTTCAGCTTTAGGTGCGCTGGCTATGATTTCATCATTGGCAGAATCGCCATACTTCGCAAAGTTTTGATAAACCCATGGACCAAGTGATTGGTTTTTCAATGTTTCATTCAAGAAATCATCTCGACTTTTAGAATGTTGTTGAGAACTTGTCCTGTAAGAATCTTGCTTTTGCTCAATAGTAAAGCAATTCGTTGTTCACCATTAAAAATTGGGATGACTTCCAACTCTAGTCAGTTGCTATTTACAACTAGCCCATCTATAAATATCACTTCTCTTAGTAATACCAGGGTAACACTACCAACACAAACCACTGACTTACAAGACATTAAAATACAAAACAGGTAACACTAGCTTAATAAAAAGTATTTCAAAAAACCACTATTGTGTACTACAAATGTACCATTATCAGATTTGGTTTTCACTCAATTGATCTTGTATTTGCGCCCCACCAAGCAATCAGTTCCTACACTATCTTATGATGAAAGTGTTAGAGGGCTGGTTGCATTTTTACTTAACCTTTTATTATAAAATATTTATGACTACAAAACAATTATATCCATTGTTGCTGCTCTTGATGCTCTTATGGGCAGGCTGCAAAAACTCAGAAGAACGTATTGTACCACAAAGCCAAAACCCTCCAGTGAGTGAATCCTCTAAACTGGATAAAAATGGCAACCCATCTGACTACAAAATTATTTCGCTCAAAGACAAGGCCCCAGGAAGTAAAGTCTTGCTTAAAAAAAATGAAACCTACGATTGGCGCGAAAGAGATTTATTCGAAGAAATCATTGGTACCGCTGAGGGAACAGTGGTCATTCTTAAGGATAAAGGCAAAAATAGCAATAGAATAGGAGACCGTAATGGTAACTTGTTCTTGGGAATTATTACCCAAACTGTAGGCTCTTCTATTCATTATGTGTACCTATACATTAGTGTAAGCAAGATTAATCAGAGCGTAAAAATAAACCTGGGAGGACGCACCGTACAAGCCATTCAATCTGCTCCCCGAACTTCTATGACCTTGTTGAGAAGGGGCTTTTCCAGCTACTATCATTATGGACGTTCTAATAAAGCGATTTATCGAGATTTTGGACGTTTTCCTTACCCAAATGTAGATCAAGTTGAAGTAAAAACCGATAATGGATTAGGTTCTAATTATTGTGGTACTTTGTTCGAAGATAACGACAGAAAAGGCAAGCGTATCGGCATTTGGAAAGGTACAGACATTCCGAACCTAAACGCATTAGGGGAAGGAGGAACCAAGTTCCTATTCAATGATAAGGCTTCGTCGTTTTCTGCCCCTAGTGGAGGTAATACCTGCAAAGGTATGCGAATGAGTACTGACTATAATTTTGCAGGTCAACACATTTTTCTACCTCGTTACAATGGAGTAGTAGTCGCTAACATGAGGAGGTTCAACGACCAAATTTCGTCGGTAAAATCTTTAGATGATCCTACTGGCATTGGTTATACATCTTCTAATGGTGTCCGGTTATCCTGGGATGATGCCTGGGACACTTATTTGATTGGTTCTTACAATGAAGACATTCGCACCATTATTCAACGCCTGAAATATCCAATACTATGCCGCAGAGATATTGAAAATGGCGGCTACCCTCCTTTTGGGCAAGTTTACAACATTTTGAATGATAATTATGCTGAGTATCGTCAATGCCGTGATATTGGAGGCCCTGGAGCTTTCTTTAGGGTAGTCAATGCCCGTTGGCTTGACCGAGCCGTAAGCCGTAACCGTGTTATTAAAGCGGTTACCAACCCTGGGCGCAACGATTTAGTAAGAAACGAATTTGCCCTCACTGGATTTGGGCGAGAAATCCACCGTTTAGAACACATCCACGGGTGGAGATACGATCCAGTTAGAAGACAGTTTTTACCCCAAAGCAAAACCAAATTCAGAAGAACTTATACCAAAAGAAACGAAGGACAAATTTTCCCTTCTTACTACTAAAAGCAGATGCAAATCATAGAAAAAATACCCTCTCAGGGTGATGATTGATTCTATGAGTCTTTTATCTCTTGTCTATGCAATGAGTACCACCCATAGGCAAGAGATTATTCAGTTATAAAATATATTGACCTATGCAGCAGAATAACAACAAACTAAAGATGGGCATTCTCCTTATGATCGGTATATGCCTTTTAAGTACTGGTATTTATATTTATCTCACGACCAATCACAAACGTAAAGAAAAAGCAACTTCTGATATAGTAAAAGAAAACACTTTAGAGTCAAGCACTCAAGAATATGTAACAGCTCTGGAGGGCAAAAAAATACCCAATGGAAAGGCTCCCAATTTTGCCTTGACAAATCCCCAATTGACAAAAACTTCACTTCAGGATTTGGCTCAAAACCAAAGAAAATTGGTCATATTTACTGATGTAGACTGCGACTATTGTAAAGCATACTATCCAGTGCTGCACAAGTTCAAAACCAAATATCCTCAAATAGATATTGTTATCATTCGTCTACATGCCACTCCTAAAGATAATGGGCTTTTTTTGGACGAAACAGGCTATGATTTTACCGTGTTGGTGGGTAATAAACAAGTATTTGATGATTATGATGTAGCCATGACTCCGACTACTTTTGTGCTCGCTAAAGACAATACGATACTTACTTCTGCGCTGGTGGCCGATGATGAGGGTCTTTGGGCTTTGGTGGGTAAATATGTGGAAGAAAACACCGCGCAAACAAAGTAATATGCATCCGCTACAATAATGGTTTACGACTGGACGCTTTTTGACATTATTCAATTGAAGGGAAAGAAGTTTTGGGATACAAAAAATCCCCTCGATACAAGAGGGGATTTATTTATTAATCGTTTTAAGTTTATGCTAACTTAATGAATACTACGCACCTACGCTCGCTTTTGGAGCACCAGCCATGATCTCATCATTGGCAAAATCAGCATATTGTGCAAAGTTTTTGATAAACTCATTGGCCAAGTGATTGGCTTTAGCATCGTATGCTTCTTTGTCTTCCCAAGTGTTGCGAGGGCTCAATACCTCATCTGGTACATTTGGACAAGTAGTAGGCATGTTTACACCAAAAATGTTGTGTTGAGTAAATGCTACATTGTCTAGCTCACCATTCAAAGCCGCGGTAATCATTGCGCGAGTGTAAGGCAACTTCATACGTGAACCAATGCCAAATGGACCACCAGTCCAACCAGTGTTAATCAACCAAACATTTACATTTTGCTCTTTCATTTTCTTACCTAACATCTCCGCATATTTGGTTGGGTGTAAAGGCAAGAAAGCCGCACCAAAACAAGCTGAGAAAGAAGGTACTGGATCTTTTACTCCAACTTCGGTACCTGCTACTTTGGCCGTGTATCCTGAAATAAAATGATACATTGCCTGACCAGGGGTCAACTTAGATATTGGAGGCAATACCCCAAAGGCGTCAGCTGTTAAAAAGAAAATGTTTTTTGGAGGCTCTGCAATAGATTGTGGCAAAGCGTTATCAATGTGATGAATCGGATATGAAGTACGGGTATTAGGTGTAACCGACGAATCTTCATAATTCACCGTGCGGGTTCCTTCAATGAATCGAGTGTTTTCTACAATCGCTCCAAAGCGAATGGCATCCCAAATCTGTGGTTCTTTTTCGCGGGTAAGGTCAATTACCTTTGCATAACAACCACCTTCGAAGTTAAATACTTTATCGTCGGACCAGCCGTGCTCATCATCTCCAATCAAAGCCCGATTAGGATCTGCCGAAAGCGTAGTTTTACCTGTTCCTGATAAACCAAAGAAAACTGCTGTATCTCCTTTTTCGCCCACATTAGCCGAGCAGTGCATAGAAAGTACGTTTTCTTCGTGAGGCAAGGTATAGTTCAATACTGAGAAAATACCTTTTTTCATTTCACCTGCATACCCTGAACCACCAATCAAAATCATTCTTTTGGTGAAGTTTACAATCGTGAAGTTTTCCTGACGAGTACCATCTTTAGCCGGATCGGCTTTAAATTCTGGAATATTAATAATGGTAAAGTTGGGCACAAAGTTTTGATACTCCTCGGTAGTAGGACGCAAAAACATGTTGTAACAAAACATGTTATGCCAAGCCTGAGTATTGACTACGCGTACATTCAAGCGATACTTGGGGTGGGCACCCGCGTGCATATCACGTACATATACTTTTTTATCAGCCAAAAAGGCTACCATTTTTTGATGAAGGCCATCAAAATGTTCGCTTGAAATAGGAAAGTTAATGTCTCCCCACCAAACTGTATCTTGAGTTTTTTCATCCTTTACGGTGAACTTATCCTTAGGCGAACGCCCGGTAAATTCTCCGGTATCAGCCATCAAAGCTCCTAAATCGGTCATTACTCCTTCGCCGTTTTTTACTGCCTCTTCAGTCAGTTGGGCTGGAAGCAAATTCCAGTGAGCTTCTTTTACGGTTTTAATACCTAAATCCTCGAGTCCACTTTTAGATGATTTCAATCCAAACTCTTGCATTATATTATTCAATTTTTTTTGAAAACGATGTGAGAAACAGCAAAATTAAGAAAATATTACTGTCTGCTAAACTTGTTTGTTCTTTTTTTAATACGAC
>DMXI01000544.1 GCA_003483885.1 Microscillaceae bacterium | reverse complement strand
AAAAGAAGGATAAAGAAAATAAGAAGAAAAAGAGTAAACTCAGAGAATGGGTAGACTCCATTATTTTTGCGGTAGTAGCAGCTACCATTATCCGTTGGTTGATTATGTCGGCGTATACCATTCCTACCCCCTCTATGGAAGGAACCCAAATGGTCGGTGATTTCTTATTTGTTAGTAAGCTTCACTATGGGGCACGCACCCCCAAAACGCTGCTGCACATGCCCCTAACCGATAACAAAATCTGGGGAACCAATATTCCTTCTTATTTAAGCTGGGTTCAATTGCCCATCCGTCGCATACCAGGATTTAGTGATGTTAAAAACAATGATGTAGTTGTGTTTAACTGGCCCGCCGATACTGCTGGACACCCCGTAGATATGAAGGTAAACTACATCAAACGATGTATTGGTATCCCTGGCGATAAGCTCGAGGTCAAGAAAACCCAGGTGTACATCAATGGAAAAAAAGCCGTAGATCCTGAAAAACTTCAATTTCAATATTACGTGGAAACCAAAACTCCTTTGGATGATAAATTCTTAGCCAAATATGATATTTACCCTGGAAACAGCTACATATCAGATGGTTCCCGAACAGTGTTTGAGATGTTTACCACTCCAGCAAATATCAAGGCCATCAAGGCCCAACTCAAAGAATTTGTAGTAAAAGCTGAAATGCGGGTAAAAGAGCCTAACAAAGCAAGTTTTGATATTTACCCAAATAGTTATTGGAGAAGTAAGGGTTACAAAACCGGAAAAAAATACAATTTTACGGCACTTCCCTGGAATCACGATTACTTTGGTCCTTTGACAATTCCCAAAGAAGGAATGAAAATACAATTGACCAAAGAAAATATTATCAAGTATGCTCCAGTAATTATGGAGTATGAATACAATGATAAAGTAGAAGTAGCCACTGACTTTAGCAAAATCAGCATTGATGGCAAAGAAATCAAGGAATATACCTTCAAGCAAGATTACTACTTTATGATGGGAGACAACCGCCACAATTCGCAGGATTCGCGCTACTGGGGCTTTGTACCTCGCGACCACGTAGTAGGTAAAGCTTGGTTTACTTGGTTATCACTTAATCCAAACAAGGGGTTATTTAGTGGTAAGATTCGTTGGGGAAGAATGTTTAGAGGAATTAATTAATCTTCATTGATTATTAGCAATATAAATGGCCTGGTGAATTGTCTTCACCGGGCTTTTTTTATGCTTGATTATTATCATTGCCTAGAAACACTTTGTTTGGGTTTATACTACGAACGGAATTACCTACGGTGAGCTCGCAAACTCGGTTAAAACTGAAAACAGGAATAGTAGGATGTTCAAAATTAGCTTCGCAGAGCTTGAACTTCGTTCTGCGGTTTCAAAAAAACTCCCCACGTTTTTAGAGCTATTCAGTGCTTTAAAAATTGACAGAAGCTCAGGCTATTGCATAATATAACCTTTTGAGTTCTGTATGTTGTGAAATACCATCAAAAGCCCCTCTTCCGTCCCTCGGCCTCGCCCC
This sequence comes from Microscillaceae bacterium, assembly GCA_003483885.1. Taxonomy (GTDB): domain Bacteria; phylum Bacteroidota; class Bacteroidia; order Cytophagales; family Microscillaceae; genus Microscilla. Next base: position 26,168 of record DMXI01000544.1, on the reverse strand, counting down.
ACATTAACTTCGTTGAGCTCCCGTTGGTCGGTTCCCCGAATGTGGTCGTCCAAAAGGGGAGAAACAGTCGCGGAAGAGCTGTTACGAGTAACGTTCCTCTCCTTGAGGCGGCAACACTTGCGAAGTGTTGAGCGAGCCTGTGGGAAGGTTTTGGATTTAGGAAGGGCTTAGTTGGAGCGTTAACAACATCAATAAAAACCTGGGGAAAAAATTCATCAATTTTGAACACCCTACCTGAATGGTTTGATGGTCTTTTTGATAGAATCAAACGGGCCAAAGGCCCTTGGATACTTGCCACGCGCATACGACTCGTCGGGATTTATAAGCAAAGACAAGCGGCGATACACGTTCGCGATTTATCGGAATGAGCAATAGAAGGAGGCTTCCAGCCATAAACTTGTACGGGTTATCGTAGCAGATTGGATTTAGAAACAGCATTTGGGGATATCAAACGGAAATCAATTTTTGACGCATTTTATATACCCTTACCCAAACAATGATACTCACCAAAGTAGCCACCGCACCAATCACAAACCACCAATAGTTTTCGGAAGGAACTCCCAGACCTATGGTTTTATAAACGGCCTTGAGTACATTGAAAAAGCCCAGGTTGAGGGTAATCCACACCACAATGCCCATTTGTATATTGTTTCGTCTTTTGTTCAATCCTTCCTTATTCATTAACTGAGGATTGTTAATGACAAATACCAAAAAAATACTGACAAAAGGCAACACCAAACCATTGAGGGCTTGCGCTAAAATAATGGCTGGTACTGGTTTTACATCTGACATGCCGAAACCCAACCCCACTACCAATACAAATAGCCAAACTAAGCGAAAATTAGTGCTGTTTCGTTGCCACTTTTCGGGGTTTTGATTTCCAAAAAGGCTTTGCGCCGTAATGGCTGAGGCCAATGGAGCAGTAATAGCCGATGAAAACCCTGCGGCAAACATACCAAAACCAAACAAATACACCGCCCAACCTCCTAACTGGCTGGTAAGTGCTCCTGCCAGAGCGTTAAATGAAAATTCTCCTTGGATAGCCGTACCTACGATCAACACTGCCATAGAAATAATACCACCCAAAAAGATGGCTACTGCTAAACCCAGACGCATTTCCCGTAACTGATGTGTTTTATCAGAAACTCCTGAACCTAGAAACAGATTATAAGGTACCACGGTGGTACCAATCAATCCTAAAACCAATAAATCAGCCCCACTTTCATACGGTATTTTAGGTATAATGAGTCCACTTAATATTTCCTGACTAGAGAGGTTTTGCGCGACAAAAACAGCTGTAGTCAAAAAGACCAGCCCCATAAATACCACCAAAAAACCCATCAAACGCGCCACAATACGTAAAGAAGGAATACTCAACACCAATACCACCACTAAACCAATGATAAGCACCAATATTTTGGCAGAAATGTCAAATACTAATTGAATACCGACCAATGCTCCCAAAATATTACCCGTTTGGTAAGCTGCCGACCCAAAAATAATAGCACCTACTACCAAGATTAAGATCAACCATCGGGAAGACTTGCCTTCAAAACTTTGCGCAATGGCCTGGCCTAAGTTCAAACCTGAAACAATACTTACCCGGGCCGCTGCTTCCTGAAGTAGAAAACAAGCAAAGGTAGAAAAGAGTAAGGCCCATAAAAGTTGGAGGTGAAAGTTGGCCCCTGCACTAGAAGCCGTAGTGATGGTGCCTGGTCCGATAAATGCCGCGGAAATGATGGACCAGAAGAGTATATTTAGGAGTCTTGACCTGATGTCTTTATATTTTTAAATTGTTAAATTTGCACAAAAAAAGGTTACTAGCACCTTTGATAAGTGATTAATAAATACCTTTGCAGTAGGTTTTGTTTAAAACTTAAATATATTAATTACTTGTATATTGCATATTTAACAAAATTAGCTATTAAATTTGGATAATCAAGGTATCCAAAATTTTTAAATTTGTTCAACACTGATGACTGATAACGCCAATTACATACTTACCGAAGATGGTGTCATTAATAAGATTGATTCTTATTGGGAAGAATTGAATGACTTGTCTGATAAACAAGAAAAACTGGGAAGGGATTTATTGAAAAAACTATTTGGACACTTTGCCTTGAGCCTGGTGATTGTGATTTCAGTGTTGTGGACCAATATCCCCCACCTCTATGGTGTAATTGTATTAGGCATTATATCAGTAGCTACTATTGCCTCTAGCATTACTCAGGTCAATATTTATGTGGCTTTTGTTCGCAACAAAAAACATGGAATGATTTTGTATCAGGAACTGAGTCAGCAGATAGTGCATAATTATGAAAGCTCTCTGGAAAGAAGAGTCACCTTGAGCAAATTTTTACTCTCCTGTACCCTCCCACTACATCCTTATCTTTATGTCTTTCTATTAGGTTCTTTCTTTTCAGTCATTATTGGCTCTACAGTTTTTTACAACTTCTTTTTGTATTAGCGCTTATTCAAGATTAGTGATAAAACCTATGAGTAGCATATTTGCAATGGCTTTTTGATCAGTCTCTTATTATTTAATATTGTTCGTAGTTTTGCCAGCGCCATGGTATTTGAGTCAGGGCTTCTAATCGCTGGCTTACCTCTTGTCCTTTTTCTTTCGCATTTTTTTTCATCACGCTCATATAGTTATTGTGGCCTGCATTCAAAGTAGTTTTAAAATCGATGCTGGGTGTGAATAAGAAAATTTCCAAAGGTTTACGATGGCTAGAGTTTTTCTTTGCCTTAAGGTATAAATGAGTAGTGGCTACTTTACCTCCGCGGTATTGGCGCTGTACTTTACCCACCAACAACCATTGCTTTACTTCATCAAAGTGATAGCAATATTGCTGACCTCTATTTTTTTCAAAAGTCAGTTTCTTTTCAGCCAAATCAAGTGTAAGTGTTTCTTTGGATAGTAAGGTTTTTCGGAGCCAAATAAATGCCCGCACTACAAACACCAATAGCAACAAAATACTAATCGTATATCCAGGCTTCCCTTCGCGAATGGCCATGATTGTGATCATCCCAGTAAAAAACAAACACAGTAGCAACATGAACCCAACCCCGATGGCATATAACCCGCGATGTTTATAAATTCTACGGATGATTACTGTTTCAGCATTACTACTAATTTGTAAATCAGGTGAGTACGTAAAGTCTTTGGTGTACTCGGATGAATTAAGCATTGGTATTTACTTTTTTAGTGAGAGAACGAAATATAAAGATTTCATTTTGCAGATCATAAAAAAGCCAAGCTGGTTTCATCATTCAAACTTATAATCTAGTGCATATACCTTGCGTAAGCTAGCTTGTGAAACTTTGTCGGGAACCATTTGAATTGCTTTGTTTCGTAAACCTCGCAACAAACCTCCTCTAAGGTTAACCATTTGAGAAATTTTCCAGGAATTGCTGACAATTTTGTGGGCTTTTTTGACTCTCATTTGTTGGTACTGTGCAAAGCTCTCCGATAAATTTGCTTTGGTGTTTATGCATTGGCTCAGCACCCAGGCACTCTCCAAAGCTTGGTTACCTCCTTGCCCCATATTGGGGGTAGTGGCGTGGGCCGCATCTCCTACCAATACCGTTTGTTTGTGATACCATTGATGAATAGGCACCAAATCGTAAATGTCGTTCCTGAGAATAGCCTCTACAGGAGTGACTTGTAAAAAATCGGTTACTACTGGCATAAAGTCCTGATATAGGTTCATCAAATGATCTTTGAGATTAGCCCGATTGTCTTGACCGTTGGGTTCGGTGAAATAGGTGGCAAAAAAGTACACATCTTGCGGATTAACAGCACCAAACCCTACCCTTAGTCCTCTGGTTTTCCCCCAAGCTTCTACAAAGGTATTTTGATAATTACTGGGTAATTGATAAGGTACAATCGCCCGCCAACAAGTTTGTCCACTATAACGATAGGGCAAGTCTCCTAGCATTTGCTGTCTTACTTGTGATTTGATACCATCTGTGCCTACCAAAAAATCACCTTGGGCGTGACTGCCATCCTCAAAATGGACTTGTATGGTATGATCTGGATTTTCCTGATAGCTTTCAAAACTTTTACCTACATGCAAGGCATTTGCAGGAATCCGACTTTTCAGGATATCTATCAAATCGGCGCGATGTATGGCACAGCTATGCTTGCCTTCTTTTGCCATAGAGCCTCCCAACCGCTTTCCCTGGTAAGTCGTGAGCAGCATTTGATCTATCCTGCCACCTCTGTCCATGACTTCATCCAACAATTCTCCACTTAGCTGTCGAAGTACCTCCAATCCATTGGGCGCCAATAAAATAGCGGCTCCTACTGGTTTAAAAGCGGCAGCAGATTCGTATACTTCTACTTCCATACCTTTATTTATTAGTCCGATGGCGGTAGCTAACCCAGCAATTCCTCCACCTACAATGATTGCTTTCATAAATATTCACTTAAATTTGAACAAAAGTTCTATAGTCTTGATTACGAATCTTTAGAACATTTGTTCAAACTATTTCACAAACAATTATCAATGGCTACTACCAAAGACAAAATCCTGGCAACAGCACTACAACTCTTTAATGAAAAAGGAAGTGAGCAAATCAGTACTCGCCATATTGCTGAAGCAATGGGGAAAAGTGTGGGAAACTTGTATTATCACTTCGAAGACAAAAATGCCATCATTATGAAGTTGTATGAACAATTGGTGGAAAAGCTAGACCAAGGATTTGAGCAAATGCAATCGCTAGAGGTAAGCCTCGAGATAATGATGCAGGCAGTGAAGTTTGCTTTTACTACTTTGTATGAATACCGTTTTTTGATGATCAACTTTGTGCACATTATGCGATCTATTCCTGAACTAAAAGCAAGCTATCAAGCCTTGACTCAGGTGAGAAAGGCACAATTCAAGTATACGTTTGATCAGCTTGTAGCGCAACAAATGATCAAAGAGGAGGCATTGGAGATTCCACTTGAATATTTACAATTGCAGTCTACTATTTTAGGGGATTTCTGGATTTCGGAGGCTGAAATATTGTACCAGGGGGAAGAAAAAGACAAGGTGAAATATTTTACAGAAATGCAGTTATATAATTTTTACCCACACTTGACCAAAGCAGGCAAAACAGTATTTAAAAAGGCTATAGAATCGCTTTTTAAGCATTGATAAGTGACTCGGCTTTGCCGAACGTCTGCTATATACAAGCCTCGAGAAAAACCACTTAAGAGCTGAAAGTCGTTTTATCGCAAAATAAACGTGATTCCCAAAAGTGGTTCCATCGCCTTTGGTCTCCTTTCTGTAAGATCAAAGGTCCGAAGTTATGAAAGATTCAATGACCGCACTAAGAAGTGTTGAGCAAGCCTGTAAGAAGGAGTTTCTTTCTGATAATCCCACAAACTAGTTACAGTTTAATGCTTCACTAAGTGTATAAGATAGACTAGGGATATCATTAGTAATATCAATTAGCAGGTCATTCCCCAAAAACGAACCTCGTTGATTTCTATTAATTGATCCAATCGCATCGTGGAGCCATCGTTCCACTCTACATACTCTACTTTATTTTTTACGCGTAAATCTTTAATTTTTTTAGTAAAACGTGCTTCTTCGTTTTGCTCATTAAGATACAATACGTCACAGTCGGTTTGTTTCACTGCCCAGGCTTCCAGGTAATCGTATAAACTACAGTTGATTGGCTGATAAGTTTTTGTCGCTTCCATAATCGTAACTTTATTAATCACACTTAATTCTCTAACACTTTTCCCAGTATAATTGGTTCAAATTTCCAATGAATCATAAGAGTTTACAAAAATATGGTGGTTTCTTTGAGTATTTTTTATATTTGTTTGCCCACAAAAAATATTACTTTTATAAAACACCAAAAGCAGTTCCTCAAAATATTTCAATCAATTCACTTAACTAGAACGTTATGATGAAAATTTTTAAAAAGGTGGTGCTCATCCATTTACTGATGTTACTCATTCAGGTGTGTACCACTCAGACCTCTCAGGCACCCAATAAGTCCACCTTCAAAAGCTTTGATGTAAATTATGCTTCGGCAGGAGTAGATGTTTCTAAAGAAGGAAATGTCCAGTTTCAAAATGGTACTAACATAAAAGTACCCGTTAACGCCTTTGTTGATGCTAGTGGCAAAACAGTAAAAGGTAAGGTTGATATTGAATATCGTGAGCTTAAAAATGCTTCTGAAATTGTGGCCAGTGGTATTCCCACCAATTATTCCAATAGCAAAAAACAACAATTTGAAACTGAGGGAGTCATAGAAGTTCGAGCCAAAAGCAATGGCAAAGACGTGTATTTGGCTAAAAACAAAGATTTGGAAATTAAACTCCCCAAAAACATCAAGGCTGGGCAAAACCTCTATCATCTGGAAGAAAGCGGCGAACAAAGCAGTTATTTAAAGACACCTTTCATTACTCAGGCATACGCTCAAAATGCTACTGATAGTCGCAAATGGGTATTGGTGTATGAAGGTAGCAAAGCACAGATTTCCAATGATAATGTACCGAAAGATAGCAGCGATGCTTCCCAAAAACCCCAGGAAAACAAGAATTTGGATGGCACCTTTTCGCTCAAACTCAACCTGCAAGCTTCTCCCGAATTGGCCAAATACAAAGATACCCACTGGATGTATGCCGGCAAGGGCAGCAAGAACGATCCTACTTCAGAGGAGAACAAGTGGGTGCTCAACGAAACCTGGGATGCATTAGAATTGGTACAAAACCTGTTTGCCCCCAATGTGGTTTTGAAAGGGCACACCAAGGCAGTGGCTACCGCGGTTTTTTCTCCTGATGGTAGTTATCTTATTACTGCTTCCAGTGATTATACCGCCAAGATTTGGTCAGTTACGGGTAGATTAATCACTACTTTAAAAGGCCACAAAGATTTTATAAGAACTGCGGTTTTTTCTAAAAATAATCAATACATCGTGACCGCTTCGGGAGATGGCACAGCGAAAATATGGACCAAGGATGGAAGTTTGGTGCGTACGCTCGAGGGTAAGAAAAATGTGGGTATTTATGCCGCTAACTTTTCTCCTGATGGTAGCAAAGTGGTAGCTGGTTTGGAAGATGGTACTACCAAAATTTGGACCCTGGAAGGTCAGCTACTTAAAACCCTTGAAGGTCATAAAAAAGCAGTGTATTCGGTAGAGTTTTCACCTAATGGCAAATACATTTTGACTGCTTCAGCTGATAAAACAGCGAAGGTTTGGACATTGGATGGAAAAATGGTACGTGACCTAACCAAGCATCGCAAAGCAATTTTCTCCGCACGTTTTTCTTCGGATGGAGCCAAAATAGTGACCGCTTCAGCTGATAAAACGGCTCGTATTTGGTCGCTCGAGGGTAAACAATTGCATCGCTTAAGACATCGCAAAGCAGTATATGCGGCTACTTTTTCGCCCAACAATCAATACATACTCACCGCTTCAGAAGATAACACCGCCAAACTTTGGGACATTAATGGTAACAAGATTTCTACATTACGCAGCCAAAACAGTCCATTTTCTTATGCCGTGTTTTCACCCAATGGCCGCTATATTTTAACCGCCTCTAAAGACAATACCGCCAAGCTTTGGACCAAGCCCGAACTTGTACCCAACACCCCCTACGAGCTAGAGTTATCAAACAGTCAAAAGGTTTTTCGTACCACTATTAAACTGTTAGCCAACGAAAATAAAGAATTGGCCAGCAACAATGAAAAAGATGATGAAAAGGAACCGGTAAAGTCTCAAGAAAAAGAGGTTGGTACTGGAAAAATCGTCAATGAGCGTACGATTAAAGTGAGCAAAATTGGGTATTATAGTTTTGCTCGCCCCATTGTTGATAAAAACAGTGTCCAGATCAAAGCCAATTTTCAATTGGATGGCAAAAAACTCAACAATGTTACGGTTTATCTTATTAGTGGCAAAGACTCCAAAGAAGTAGCTAAACTAAACCGCCAGGATTGGAAGAGTTTTAGATTTACTCCGGGAAACAACAATCGTATTTTAGCAGTATTGCCAGATGATCGAGTAGCGGTATTCTCGAAAAAAGACTTTCAAAAAATGCCCATTGAGGAGGTGAAAAAAAACAAGGCATTTACCTTCATACTTAGGAAAAAATCCAAAATGAAGTCGGTAAAAGCATTAAACGAAATTTTACAATAACTAAATTAAATATCCACCAGAAAAAAGGAGGGTAATGCCTCCTTTTTCTTTTTGATTGTATACACGTATGAATATTATTATTATAACCGGCCCTCCCTACTCGGGTAAAGGCACTCAATGTGAATTCTTGAAAGAAAACTATCAACTTACCCATGTGTCTACGGGTGATGTGATCAGAAAAGAAAAAGACAATAAAACCGATATAGGTCGCTTGATGAGTGAATATGCTGATAAGGGCGAACTAGTACCTGATGAGGTAATGAAAAACCTTTTTGGTAAAGTGATAGATGAAAACTTGAACAAAGCAGGAATTATTTTGGATGGCTATCCTCGCACTAAACCGCAAGTAGATACTTTGCTGGAATTGGCCCAAGAGAAAAACACGCCTATCACCCATGTGCTCAATATTGAAGTACCTACTGAGGAGTTGCTCAAGCGAGCTAAGAAAAGAGCAGAGACTTCTACCCGAGAAGATGATAAAAACCCTGAAACGCATATCAAACGTATCAATGTGTTTGAGGAGTCTACCAAACCTGCCATTGAATACCTCAAAAGCAAGGTAAGTGTGTTTGACATCAACGGACTGGGAGAGATTGCAGAAATTACTAATAAGATTTCGGATCGCCTAAAAGATTTAAACTAAAGAATTTGAATTAGAAGCACCTGAATATCAAATTATTATAAGGCAATTCCTAACGCAGGAATTGCCTTTTTTTATGCTTTTGTTGCATTGAGTTTACTATCAATTAACCACAGGAGATTTAATCAAAACTTCGGTTCCTGCTTCCCAATCTTTAAATTCGCTGGTATAGTACAAATAAGCACTGCTGGCAGGCGCACGATATATGCCTGGTACATCGGCTTTGAGGTCCAGATGAATGGTCTTGACCATACTCGGCCCTAACTCCCGAAAATAGAAAACCAGGTAGCTCCCATAAATTTCATAATAAGCTATTTTCTTTTTTTCCACGAGTTCTTTCAATTGCCAAGGCTGCGGACTCAAGCCTGACGGAATACCCACCAAGGCAATGGTGGATGGTTGGCCTTTGGCTTGCTTGTTACGGATAATAGTAGTCAAGCGTATGGTTTCATTCAGATTCACTGCTTGGGTCGATAATCGGGTCTGGAGATCAATATTGCACTGAGTACTTGTATTGGGTTTGTAGGTCTGATAACGAATATTAAGATTGAATGGAATTACTTGTTTCTTACTTCCAAACCTGACGGTAATGTCTCCCCCATTCTTCTGTAGATATTGTTCTAAACCAGCCAGGCGAGCTTCGTCTAATTGATCTTTTGAAAAGCTGATGGCTCCAATTTGTTTGCTGCCTTGATAAACCGCCAACGTTCCTTTATTTACTTGTAAAGTCTGAAGATGGGCATACGTTGTGAGTGCCTGTAAGGCTAAAATAGTTCCTTGAGTAGAACCAAAATATCCCCTCCTACGATTTTCAATCAGATAGTTGACCAATTTATGTACCCTTCCTAAATCTGGCTTAGGCAAACGCATCTCAGCCATTGCTATCAAAGCCGCGGTTTCTATTTGGGCACTCTTGCCATACGCATATACCAAAGTGTGATCTACAGGTAACTTACCATATCCATATTGGTCAATTTGACCCCTTAAAGTTTTCAGCAAAGCCTGTGTATCTTCAGTTTTGCCTAAACTAATGGATGACAAAGCAGTCAAAGCCAAACGATAAGCATCTTTACTGTTCAATGCTTCAGCCAGCACATGTTGATACTCCTTCGTCAACCCTTTTACCCCTGCCTGAGTAAGCGCATACACAATATAAGCATTATTTACTTCTTTAGAAGCCGCCGCAAACTCGTACTTTCCTCGTTTTTGCTTAAATCCCCCTCGGCCATTTCTTCTCGAAAGCAACCATTTTTTGGTTCTGGCAAGCATGCTTTCGCTCACTCCTTTATATACTTTTTTCATTTCCAGAAATTCCAGTAGTCCAAAAGCAGTCAACCCTTCATGAGGTGGGGTATGTCCGTACCATTCAAACCCATGTTCGCTGGTCTCGTAGGCTGCTAGTTTATTGTATCCATCTTTGATATACTCCTTTGCTTTTTTCGCAAATTGCTTATCACCACTACCCGTTTTTTGTATGAACTGCAAAGCTAAAATATTGGGGTATGTACTAGATGACACTTGTTCGAAACAACCATAAGGCCTACGTATAATAGATTTTATCCCTTCTGTCAAATCCTTGAATATATTAGGATAGGCTACGAGTTCAGCTTTCAATGTTCCTTTTACAATGTGCTCAGGATTGAATGGAAATTGGTTATTTACCTCATTGCCTGCAAACGACTTTTCAACTGGGAAACCCTGGCCTATTACTTCTATTGCTTTTTGAAAACTTTCGTGGTATTGTTGATTATCAAAAGCCACTTGGATGATGTTGCTTTCCAAATCCAACAAAGTTCGGGTTACACTTGCCGAAACATAAATGGTCTGATTCGTTTGGGGAGAAATGCTTACGTTGCGGTTTTCTTCTTGAAGAACAAAAGCCCCTGGCGCTTTTATCCAGAGATTACCTTCAATGGTTTTGTCGGTATTATTGGCCAAATACACTGGTAGCTTAAGTGAGTCGCCTACCGAAAAATAAGGCGGAATTTTAGCGGTAAGTTCAAAAGGCAACTTCGCAAAATAAGTTTGTTCTATTCTACCTAATCGTCCTTTTTGGCTAACTCCCTCGGCAATTACTCTAAAAGTAGTGAGTGCGTCATTGTTCCAAAAAGTAATTTTAGCTTTTCCATTTTTATTGGTAATTACTTCAGGGTTCCAATAGATGGTGCTCTCGAAATCTGTTCTATCTTTAGGATTTTGCTCATGTAGCTTATATTCCCTGGCTCGAAATACTTTAGCAGGAGTAAAACTGTACGGCTGTACATAGTATTGTGCAAAACGGGTCCGTTTTATTGGTTTCCAGCTTTTGGCAAATTGTGTTTTTTCTACCTGATTTTTGGTTTCAATCAAAATTACACCGTTTTGTGCGCGAACACCATACAAAGCCATTGCTTGGTTCCCTCTCAATACCTGAACAGAACGCAAATCGTCGGGAGAAAAATTGGAAGTAAAGCTTTGATTCGTCATTGGTACGCCATCAATAACCAATAACGGTTGTATACCTGTACTAACAGAAGAAGCTCCACGCACATACAAATAACCTTGTCCAGCAAGGCTGTTTCGCTTCTTAGTAGCAACCATGCCAGTTGTTGCCCGATTACGCTGTACAACACCATAGCTTACTACCACTACTTCATTCAAACTTGCCGTACTATTGTTGAGGCTAAAGTCGTTATTGGGTATTGATGATCCATTTGGTATAATGGCTTTTCTTTCGTTTACTTGCTTTTGCCTACGGCTAATCACCCCATTATTGACTGCCAGTTGTACTCCAGCCACCCGTCCTGAAAGGGCATTAACTAGAGCCTTCGAGTTTTTTCTCGAATTTTTCTGATCAATTTCAATCACACATCCTTTTCTACTAAAAGACAAGCGTTCGGCAATTAATTGTACATCTATAAAAGGGTCAATATTTCTAAAAGTAAACCTCCCTTCTGCATCTGTTTTAATTTGCAATGCACGTTTCTTGCCTCCAAGCTCAAACAACGTCACTTTTGCCTTTATTGGCCTTCCTTTGCTCTTTTGGTCTCTTCGGCTTTTGGTTCCATAAACTCTTCCAGATATTTCCTCAAAAAACTCTTTTTGGAAAGTAAAATTAGTAGCCTTGTTTTCCCATACCTTGTTCCATTCATAACGACGCCAGCCATGAGTCAGCATGACATAGTCTAGTGCCGCCTTGGCTTTAGGTTCGTCTTCTTTAAAGTAAAAGTTAGGCTCATACACTTTCCCTATCAGTTCTTCACTCATGAGCATGTAAGACAATAAATTGTCTTGTTTATCATCGGCCAGGGTGTGTATCTTATCGTCTACCACGGCTACCGATATATTTGCACTTACAGGATGCCCTGCTTCATTGGTAGTCAGAATTTCAGCCTCTACTTTTTCTCTTGGTTGGTAACTTTTACGAGGCATTTTTACCTGAATTTTAAGCTTTTTATGCGGGTTTATAAACACCAAACGCTCGCACCTTTGCTGTTGCTTTTGATCAAACAAGGTAACTTTGGTAATGCCTATCGGAAATTGTTTTATTGAAATACTTTGCTGAGATACGCCTCGTCTGGCCAAAACCTTCTGCATATAGTGCATCTTGCCCCCGCTTTGGGCTGCCAGGTAAAAGGTGTCGGTTTTAGGCGTAAAAAACTGTACTACCAGCTGTTGAGTATCTCTGGATTTGATAGATAAGGCCACTTGGTTTTGCTCGGCCTTGGGCAATGCATATAACTTATCAATACCAGCGGGTTTGGTAATTTTTATTTGATACTTCTCGCCAGCTTTTGGGGTCATTTTAAAAGCCCCCAGACCTTGATGAAAACTTTTAAGGCTTTGTATTTCTGCTCCTTTTTCATCTAATACCACCCCCTCAATGTCGGCAGGCTTATAAAATTCATTCAAGGCTTTAAAAGCCATTTTACCTTCTGTACCGGCGACCCAATTGCCTCCTTCTGGATAAAAATCCAGCGTTATTTTATTCAAAACCAATGGTATAGAACGTGCTATAGATTCCGAAACACCCTTGTGAGTTACGACTACATTCAACAAACCATCATTGTTTTTGAGCTTTCCGGGCAACTGAAAACGAATCAGTGCTTCTCCTTTTCTATTGGTGAGGGCTACCTCTTTTTTATACAACTTTCCTGATAGGCTCGCCTGAAAACCTACTTCTTCCCCAGCAATGGGTTGATCTTTTGTGTCCCGAGCCTTTAAAGTGGCTTCTACCCAATCGTTGGCCCCATAGCTCTCTCTTTTAAAATCTAATTTGAGCAATAAACGGGGCTTGATCACTTTTTGAACTTGGATCTTTTTACGAAAATAATGTGCTTCACCCTGGTTTTTTATCCATTGGGTGTAGGCTATTATTTCATATAGTCCTCCTGGTTTGTCAGCCTCAATTAAAAAGTTACCTTTGATTTTTCCCTGCATTACAGGGTAAACCAGATTGCTTACAATATTTCCTTTAGAGTCTTTGATGGCTACGTGCACTACATTGCTCAGGCGGCTTGTTTTTTGTCCCAATGCTTGTAAATACCCGCTAAACCAAATCATTTCTCCGGGTTCATAAAGGGTTTTGTCAGTATGTAGGTACACCCGCTCAAAGGCTTGTTTTTGATGATAATCAGCTGTTTTTTCTTTAGCAGCTTTTATAAAAGAATCATCTGGTAACGAAATTGAAGGGCTCAGTCCTGGAGTAAGTACAATAAAAGCACCCAGTATCAGGAAACTGGCAATCATTGAAAGTAAGAGTTTAAACTTCATAGTAATGTTGTTTCATAGGTTGTTTTAATAAGAAATATTGAATTGTATTCCCCAACTGGTCATTGCTGGAGTGTTAAATAGATCCAAGCCTTGGTGAGTAGGCTCACTCAAAAAAGTAGTATTAGGATCAAGTCCTTGGTAGGGAGTTGTGAGCAAAAGGTTCTGCACAAAGATCGCGGCCACTAATCGGCTCGCGGCAATACCCAAAAATTCGCCTACCTGATAACTCAATTTTATTTCTTCGAAGCGCAGTGAAGAAGCGCTTTGGATATAGTCTTCGGCCACACCTCCTACCCCATAACGCACCCAGCGATTTCCGCTTAGGCCATTCGTTGCATTGGCAAAATCTACCGCCACCTGGTTGGGCTCACCTGCGGCATTTACCCCTTGATACACAAAGCCTTGGGTATTTCTCAGGTCAGCAGTTTGTTGTGATACCCCCAGATAATCGAGCATTGCCTGAGTTCCGTTCCAGCGCTGTCCACCGTGTCTATAAGCCAGTACCCAATCAAGCTGAAAGCGGTTTAACTTAAGGCTATTTCCCCATTGTAATACCCATTCAGGGTTAGGATTTCCCAAAACGCCTAAATTTGGATCAGTTACTGGAAAACCATCAGCGCCAATCAATATTTGATTGTTTACCCGAGCATATTTATTTCCAACAATTACTCCATAAGGTTGGCCTGCTACCAGATGGGTTCCTACTTCTTGATAACCAGTCAGGGGCACCTGGCTTGTATTGTTGTACAACTGAGTTACTATTGGGCGATATCGAAACCAGTTGATGTAAGACTTCCAATAGTAATCACTTTCAAAATCAACTCGAGCATTGAGAAAAATTTCAAAACCACGATTACGAATTTCCCCTACATTACGCCAATCAAAACTGCCCGTGGTATTCAATTGTGGCAACAAATGATTTTTGGTCAATTGATCGTGGTAGTTAATTCCAATACGGACTACGTCGTCGTACTCAAAAGATATCCCAAACTCCCAGCTACCTTGGATTTCGGGCGAAACTTCGGTGCTAAAACTCAGTTCAGCGCTCTCAAAATATTGTTGATAATTGGCCAGTGAAACATTGGTGGTATTGTAATGCCATTGGTTGTATATCAGCGGGGTTTCGCGCAGGGTTCTGGTGTAGCCTACATTTGCCGAAAACCACGCAGGAATCCCAGAAAAACCATAGTGCCTCAACCTTAACTGAAAAGCAGGCAAGTACCTGGTATTTTGGGCCGCTGCGAGGGTGGATGAAAAGTAAAACTGATTTGCCAGATCTAAGGCCAGGTTCCATCCTTTCAATCGGTATTTAAGTTCCAAAGAAGGCATGAGTTGATAAACACGACGAAAATTTCTCAGCTCTATATCATCTATTTGGCTGGCCAAAGCTATGTTTCCAAAGCTTCCAGTATCAAACCCAAAGGCATTTCGACGATTGACAGTTTGTCGCTCAAAGCTTAGGCTTTGTTGAATGCTCAACTTCATGTATTCATTCCAATACTTAGGGTTGATCGAACTCTTTAAATTTAAGTTCAGTAAGCGTTTTTTTTGGTCGCGTTGGGTCATTCTACCTAGATTTGCTCCAGACGATTGGGGATGCAAACCCAACAAATAACGGCTCCCTCCTGATTCAAAATTGACATCAAAATCCAGTGTCAATAATACATCCCTTTGACTGTATAAAAGATTCTGTAAATCGATTTGCTGAGTTATTCCAGCACTTCCAACGAGTCTTTCCTGATTTTCAATGTCTGGCATTTGATTTACCAAACCATAAGGGTTATCTAATAAGCCAGGAGCTGGGGTACGCAATGATCCATCATTCAAGACGTATGAATCGCGTTGTTTGAGGGCACTTCTGCGTTTTAATCCATTGCTTTGGTCAAATGTAGGAGCAGTTGACAATACGCTCCCTATCAGGTTTTGCCAGTTGGCTCCCCTATTGGGCAAGGTTGCTCCTTGATTGTAATATTGAATATTTGCTCTAAATTTATTTTGGTTCCATCTCAACCTTACCAAGTTATTTCGCGACTTGGCTCCTGGCCAGGGTAACCAATTGCGTTGATCTTTGGCTTGCACATAAAGTTGCCCTTGGTAAAGCTGTTTAGAGCTTTCCAATACATTATTGATGGTTAGTCCAGTTCGGAAAAACTTCAAGGGGTCATAGGCTTGAGCCGCCAAGCCATTTCCATTAGTGGCAAGTGCTCCGTTTTGGTCATAGGCATAAGGGGTTGAGTTGTCATAATTCAAATTGGCAATGGCAGGCCCCCAACTAAATATCTCCCCTGTTTCTGGTCCTTGCCATTGTGCAATGCCATTGACAGATCTACCTTGAGCGTATGCATTTTGCAAGTGAGGTAGTCGGTTTATCCGGTTTAAGGTAGTAGAATGTTTCCAATTAAACCTCCATTCGTTACTATACCTGACGATGGGCCTCAATACCCTTTGGATATCAAAATGCCCGTTGGGATGTTCTACACTGGGTTTCTGATATTTGATTTTTTCAATTTCGGCAGGTATTATCCCTGTTTTGTATGAAGGGGCTGTATCTGTTAATACGCCAACCCCTGGTTTGTTTTTGGCAGGTGCCGACTGATTATTGGGTTTAAATATTTTTGAATAATCGTAGTATTTTATCTTTTCTATGGTGATTTCCTGCATCAGTGATACAGAGCCACCACTTATCTTTGAGTTATGTTCATTAATCGTTACCTCCCGAGTTACGAGTCCAAGCGCTTGAATTATAACTACATCACCTATCCTTACTTGTAAACGATAGTATCCTTTGTGATCAGTTGCAACTCCATTGGTGGTACCCTTGATGACAAGGATGGCACCAGGTATAGGATTACCATTTGTGTCTCTGATGATTCCACTGATTACTCGTTGGTTCTGTGCCAATAAATTGCTGGTGCATAGTACGCATATTAAAATTAGTATAGTTTTTTTCATACACTTTCTTCATTATCAGATCACTTTATGTAGAAATGATTCCTGAGTTTATAGATTTTTTGAAGAACAGTGTCAATCCGGATTTAATCACTGTGTTTTGTTAATTGGATGTTAATAAGTTAAATGTCCCCTATCGTATGCCTGAATATTTGGTGCAACTCAAGCTGAAAGCTTTGCTCTTCATATATTAAAAAGTACCCTTAAAGTCGTTTCCAGGCACTTTTTCAGGAATCAAAAACTCCAGAATAAAATTCTATAGTCAAACCACATACTACCAGACATTTTTGATTTGTGTCTCCACCATAACCGTCAGGCTAACTGCCTCGAAGGAAAATTTACGTAATGATCCACTTTTTCCTGCCTCGGTTTTGTGTCTCCACAAATCGATCGAGTCCTCAAATTTCACCTATTCGAGGTCTCGATCCGCTTGTGAGACACAAGCGGAGGCGATGATATTGTTTTTTAAAAGTTCAAATCCTAAAATAAAAGGAGAAAATTCATAGCCTGAAGGCTATGATGGAAACACAAACGAAGACAATCGCGCTGCTGGTCGTAAGACACAGTCAACTTTAGTCAAAATATCTAGTATGGTCAAGTCCATAACTTTTGCTAAAAAGCTGTTTTATTTGTTATAAGATGGGTAGCATTGAAGAGTCTTTGGTTGTAAGACCAGGAATTCGCCTCGACTTTGAGGTGTAAAAACAGTAGTAGATACTTGAAGTACAAAAGCTTGATGGGACTAGAAAAACAAAACCCAAACCAGAGGTATGGGTCTTGTAAAAAGAAGATAAAATAACACAAACAAAAATAGCATTGTTATAGAAATAGTTTTCTAATAACAAAGCATTAATAAATGTCTCTGAATTGGTAATAAAATGTAACAGGTAATTGTTTAAAAAAAGTCGAAAAATCTTCAACAATCGCTATTATTGGTAATGTTGAAGGAAAGTCCTGATAATAAAAGATGACTGAATATTGAACTCTTCTTATCAACTCTGGGCACTCATAAGTTAAACTAAACCCCTTACTATATGAGAAAGTAGGTTAAGCGTTAAGTGGCTAAGGTCGAGCTAAGTCAGTCTTCCATTTGCTTCCTAATCAGGTCTAAGGTATACTCCAATTCAGTGTCTCTTCCTTTTAACAAATCATTGATGGTGGGCTGAAGCTTATAATCGGGTATAATTCCGTGCCCCTCGGTAGCATAAGTTTCCGATACGGCGTTGCTGTACTTGATGAGCGGAATTTTAAGACGCATTTTGGTATGCGGCAAATTGATATAACAAGTTCTGCCTGCGGTGCAACCTTTGTAGCCTCCACCAGTTTCTTCCCCAATAAAAGTAGCGCGTTTTTTAGAATGTACTAGTGAAGCAAATTGGGTGGTAGCCGAAAAGCTACGGCCATTGATCAAGATATACAAATTGCGTTTATAATGATTTTTGCTGGGACGATGCGTCTTTAGATTGTAATGAAGCTTGTTGGAAATATAGTAACCAGAATCGGTTCTTATCAATAATTTATTGTTTACCATTCTGCTTCGGTAGGTGTTGACATAACGCATAAAGGTGTAAGGGCGATTGGTCGTTACTTTTTCGTAATTAAAATATTTGAATTTTCGCCGGGTAAGGTAAGAATAAAGCAAAATACCGTTGCGTACTGTCCCCCCACTATTTTCTCGTAGATCAATGATCAGATTCTTGACTTTTCTTTTACGAATTACCCGAAATGTATTGCGCATGTATTGGCTAAAGCTAAACCCTTGCTTGCGTAAGGTATTGTTTTGAAAAGAGCGGATGGTGAGAATGCCTACTCGAGCTTTTTTGAGCAACTCGTCGTTACTTGTTCTACTGTTTCCAGCAATTTCTTCTTCTTCCTCCCCTATAATTTTAAAATCCAGCGCAGGTTTTTCGCTTCCTTTGAACTCCCGGCTTGCCCGACGGTACTCCCGACGATTGATTGACGGCAACTTGTGGGTACGCAACGCGCCGCTTGGCCCAGTCCGGTAGGTTACCTGAAACGTATCAACTTTGGCATTGATATAAAAAGGGTAATAAGCAGAAAAGTCCTGATCTAGTATCCGATATTTGTAGGTGGTATTATAACCATCGGATGGTGTATAACGAAACAGGGCTTGAATAACTTGTTGTATGGGTTGCCCATTGATGCTGGCTACCTCTGCTCCTAGCTGTATTGTAGAATCTTTGCTATAATTTTGTTGAATGTAAGCCTTATCATCAATGAATTTTAGTTTCAGGGGGAAGTATCGGCTTTTTCTGCGAAAATGGTTTCTAAACTTGATAGAGGTATATAGTTGGGTGTGTCCACAGTTGACATCTACCACTATTGGCCTTACCAAACGATAAAAAGCCAATTCATTCATGGGGTGGGTCAATAGTTTTTGGATACTATCAAATTTACGCTCAAAATTTGTTTGGTTGGTATACCAATAAAACCCAGGGTGGGCTTCTTTGAATGCCCGATGAAGTACCTCGAGATCTTTTCTGAGTTCTTTGACCGAAAATATCTTCAAGGCGTGAGATTTTTTTACCAGTTTAGTCCTACTGCGTTGTTTAACCTTTGGAACAGATTGTGCATTGAGCGAATCCTGAGAATGGGCATTTTGCACCATAAGCAGCAACACGCTCACAAAATAAAATATTTTCTTTACTGGGATATTTAGTGGAATTACATAGTTATTCATGAATTTCTAGACGAATATTTTTTACGGAATGTTTTTACGATAAGGCATCTCCTCAACTCTTATTACTACTTATAAGGTACCGTTTTGTTTAGCCCAAAAGTTCCTTTTATCACTTATCTCACATGTAGCCTGTCATCTAAAATAAAAAATCCGCAAGCCTTTGGCAAGCGGATCGTTATTGAATATTTTATGATGATTACTTAAACCATTTTTTGAAATATAGATAATCGAGAAAATAAATTACCTTTACCGAGAATGTATTACGCTGAGGAGCTTGCATCACATTGCGTTGAAAGTTATCGCCAAAATTGTAATTTTCTTCTATGCCTGTGACTTGACTCAGGATAGCGTTTTTCCAAACCAAGGTTAAAAAACTACCTGGAGCAAACTGCCAATTGTACACAAAATCTACATTGAACGCATTGAAATTCACGTTGTTGTTACGAATTTCAGAAGCCCTGTCCTGTATTTCGCCTGGCAGCGATTCTGTCAAATCACCGTCAGCTGTTAGGTTATATAATTTATCGTATTGCACATCACTCCAATAATGTCTTACCCTTAGGCGAAAGTTCATTAAGTGGTTAAAAGCATAATCCATTACAAAAGTATTGGTGGTTTCGTTGACATAGCGACGACCATAAATGATATCATCACCGGCAAAAGACACATCAGCATTGGTCGTGTTGGCATAGCCTCGCTCTTTGCGACGGCGACTAATGTTGAGGTTATGGCTAAACGACAAACGATCGTTGACCCGATAGCGAGGATTAAACGAAATCCAGTTATCTACTTGATCCCAGGCGGGGCGAGTCCAGGCGCCTACTCTTAAGTTAAAAGCAAACTTTTTACGGCTGTCACTGCTCATCCTCAAAGTAGCCCGGCCCCAAGGCAACCTTTTGAAATAACGTCCCTGATCGAGCGCACGAGGCGAAAAATAATCATAACTATTGGTGGGTGAAGCATTAACTTGTAAACCTACGTTCCAAAAATTGGTAAAAGTCACGTTGGCATTGGTCCAAAGCCCGGCTTCGCTAAAAGTAAAAGGCTTGTAGAGCATTTCGTGCCAGCCACCTGTCCACCAGCTAAATCGGTTGACAATGCCTTTAGGTTTAAAGGTTTGATAACCTACACTGAAATTATGACTTACCTCATTGGGGGCACGCAAAAAACCTAAATCGTTGGGGTTATAATTATCACTTTCTACATTACGAGACACGTCAAACTGGAAGTTACCACTGGTTTTGGCAAAACTCAAACTATACTTATAGCCCAAGTCGGGAATGTAATTACCCGTTTCGGTATTGCGGGCATAGCGCTGGGTAACGGCAGCAAATCCAGAAATGTTGTAAGTATTCCGCTTGTTATTGAGGCTAAAGTCCAAGCCGTTTACATTGGCGTGCTCAAATCCACCTGAGCGAGATACATTGGTGTTTAGGAAAGTAATGTTGGAGTTGTTTCGTAGGTTTTGGTCAATTACCAACACATTGTAGTTGGTGAGTGGGTCTACCAATACCTCACGGGTCTGCCCTGATTCTTTGTTGTATACCTCGGCATAAGAAGCCTTGGTCACCGCATTAAAAATTCCAATTCCCAGGCCACCTTTAGTTCGTCCCGATATTTTGGTGGCATTGAGTAATTGGGTTTCGGTGGGCATTTTTACTAAAGAATCCTGATCACCCAAGTCTTCTCTCAAAATTCTTTTAGTTTGCCCTACCCTGCGCGAATAAAATAGATTTCCTTTGCCAAAAAGCTCGGTGCCTTCGGTAAAAAACGGGCGGTTTTCCTGAAAAAACACTTCAAAAGGCCCCAGGTTGTTCACCAGGTTATCGGATTGTACCTGGCTAAAATCAGGAATGAGGCTCATGTCCAGAGTGAAGCTTTCGTTGATTCCATATTTTAAGTCCATTCCTCCTCCATAAGAATAACTCGTACCCGTGGCATCATCGTTGGTTACTGCTCCTGATACATAAGGCAAAAACGACAGACGGGTAGGCGGTTGAATGTTTTTGAGTCCCTCAAGCACTCCAAATTGATTGGCGAAACCATTGACAGAGGGATCTACACGGTTCCAATAGGACTCTTCACGGGTACGGCGGATTTCCCGGTAGAAGTTGATGCCCCAGGTTTGTATGTCTTTTTTAGGAAAACGAATGGCTGAGTAGGGAATTTCTATTTCTACTACCCACCCCTCATCGGTAATTTTAACCGCGCTTTGCCAAACTGCATTCCAGTTAACATCCTCTTGTTGGGGTGTGGTAAACATATCGATTTGTACTCCAGCGGCTGAAACCAGGAAAAAGAAGGAGTTTTGACGATTATGGTAAGTATCAATGGCTACCCCAAACATATCGGTGTTTTTACCAAAACCATCACGAGGGCCTAATTCACGAGAAATTTTCTGAGGCTCACTATCATACAATTTGGCCGCGATATACACCGCAAAGTCGTCATAAGCGATTTTGAGTTTGGTTTTTTGGGCCGATTTTGCGCCATTATTGGGTCTGGTCTGAATAAAGTTGTCAAAATAAAAGCTTTGATCACTTTGCCAGATGGCTTCGTCGAGTACGCCATCAATGCGCATTTTTTCTTTTACTTTAACCGCCTGCATGGCATTGGGTTTCTTTCCCTTTTTTGGGGTTTTGGGAGGTTTGGCAAAGGTAGAAGAAGATAAAACCAGGGTAATTAGTACAAATAGACAACAGAAGATTTTAATTTTGTTCATGCCTGACATGAGATATAAATAAAGTTTTTTTTGATACCACACACTTATAAAAATGGATTAAGTAAAGTGTCCCTTGGTAAAAAAATGTTCGTTATTGAACAATATCTATTCACAAGTGGACACTTTTGGGCTGGCAATCTACTTTTACAAATGCTTTAGATTCCTAATTTTCGAAGTTCAAAGCCTCAATAAACGCCTTGAAGCGGTTTATTGATTGTATTTATTGAATATTAGCTTATATAACTTAACTACATAATTGCAAAAGACAGACTAGATTGATTCAGTGCCAAGTGTTTGATTGTTAAATGATTGTTAAAGCATTTTTAACAGACAGATTACCTGATTTTGGCTTGATATGGAGGTCTTGAAATTAGCACAAAATAAAGAAAGGCTTGAAAACTTACATAGCTTATATTTTTTTGAATTAAACACTTTACCCTTAATCCTTATATTGCTATACCACCCAAAAACCAAATAATATTTGGAAATTTAGCCTTTCATTGGTATCACCAATTCAGCCAGGCCTTAAAACTGGCGGTTTTATCACTGCTTACGATAATATCTTCTGTAAAACCCGGCTTGAGTATGAGTTTGACTCTGCCTTTGAAATAGGTGTGCATTTGATCTATAGAGCCAAGACTGACCAACAACTTACGAGTAACCCGATAGAATTTTTTGGGATTCACGACTCCTTCTAGCTCGGTTAGGGTTTGTTCAATCAAAAAATCGAACCCATCGTGGGTTTTGATAAAAGTCAAGCTGTTTTTAGAGTAAAAATAGGCCACTTGTTCAGTTTGAACAACTCTGATCCGTGAGCCATTTTTTACCATAAAACGAGACTGAAAACGGGATTCATCTAATTTGGTTAAACTCTCGATCAATTGTTGGTAGGCTGGCATTGGAGTTGGAGTCTGTCTTCGCTTTTGCCATTTTTCCAGACCAAGCTGTAACGATTCTTCCGCAATGGGTTTTAGAATATAATCTACACTATTTACCTCAAATGCTTTGAGCGCATATTGGTCATAGGCGGTAGTAAAAATGATTGGAATATTGATTTCCATTTCTTTGAAAATTCCAAAACTAATCCCATCTGCCAAATGAATGTCCAAAAAAATTAGCTCTGGAGGTTGTGTAAGTAGATGTTGCTTAAACCAAGTTAACGCCGATTTTACAGAATCTAATAGGGCCAATATTTGTACTTGAGGAACTTGGGCTTTTAGTAGCCTTACCAGCCGATTGCTGGCCAGTTCTTCATCCTCAATAATGATTACTTTCATATACTATCAATGAAAATCAACCTGAAGCAAAGGTAGCTTTACTTCAAAAAAATTACGGTCGTTGGTCACAATGGGACTCAAATCGCTCAAGGCCTGGTAACGCATTTGGATGTTTTGAAGCCCGGTTTTGGTAGATTCTATGGCGATGCTTTCTCTCAATTGCAAGTTGTTGCGTACAATCAGCCATTCCTGCTCAGTTTTTATTTCTACGTGTAGTGGTTGATCGCGCGAAATGATATTATGCTTGATGGCATTCTCGAGTAAGAGTTGCAACACCATGGGTGGAATCCAGTAGTTTTTATAAGCATCTTCTATAGCGATGGCTACCACAAGCCCTGAGGTGTAGCGCTGCTTAAGCAAATACAAAAATGATTCTAAAAACTGACGCTCTTCTTCCAGGGTAGTTAAGTCTAAATCACGGCTATTTAACACATAGTGATAAATTTCTGAAAAATGGGCTACAAATTTTTTGGCTTTTTGCGGGTCGATCTCAATCAACTCAGCCAATACATTGAAACTATTGAACAAAAAATGAGGGTTGATTTGTTGCTTCACCGCAGTTAATTGCGATTTCAGGTTTTCTTTTTGCAACTGCTCCTTGGCCAGCCTTTCTTCTTGCCAGGAATTGGTAAAGTACAGCATGAGCTGAATACTATTGACCACCACCGCCAAAATCAGCCCCAGTGAATTGGCATAGCCCAAATGATACAGGGTAAGCCCATCGGGTGCTCCCCATACGACGACTGCATACCATTTGAACAGACTATAAAACACATTGACACATACCAATGAATACAGAATAGTCCAAAAAAATTGACGGGTCAGGCGATGGCGAAAACTGGCTATGGATGCGTGTTGTACCTGAAGATAATAAATGATTTTACGGTTGCCTTCATACAAAGCCAACATCAACAAAGTAAGGTACAATAAAGTGGTAAAATTGAAAGGTTCAGGATCGAAAGCTGCCATAATCCACTGTAGATAGTAGGCGGCTATGCCAATAAACGGCACTCCCAAGCGCCTAAACCATTTGTCGGAAATGGGCATATTTAATAATTGCTGTTCTATTTTTTAAAATACGCTCGTTCCTGATGATAATCAACTATGATGGTTTGAAAATACTGAAAACAGGAACCACCAACTGCACCTACAATTTTTTGGTCCATCCACTGCGACATCCATTGGGTAAAATTTTGATCGCGGCGACTGGCAAACCAAACGGGCCCTACTTTATAGCCTCCAATTGTTACTTTAGGCACTTGAATGAGGTCTTCCTCGAGTCGTTTCTTGCCATTCATAAATATCACGTTGCCTTTCTCAATGACTTGCCATTTGGGGTGTTTTTGTCGCCAGCGATTGAAAATGCCTCGGGTAATAAAACTCGCCCCTATGGCTTTGCAACCGAACTGTTTTTGTGCTTCTTGGTTTAAATTAGCCATTGCGCCAGTATCAAATAATACTTGTAGTGTGTCACCCTCTACCACAATAGGAATGCGAGGAAAGTGGGTAGTTTTTTGCCCTGCCTTGTTTTTTTGAAAGCCCAAGTTCACGGTGTGTTTTGTCATAGCCTTGGACCATTTGATTTTTTGCACGATCGCCAAGGTCTTGTTTTGGTAATCGAAGTTCCAAACCTTATCGGCAAACCAACTCGAACCCAACAAACCTTCTGACGCTCCCGAAAATTCGGTTACCGCCATATGAGATGCCACTGGAGCGGGCAAGCCTTGCTTTTCAAAGTAGGGAGCCAAATCAACCATTTGTACATTTTTGCCTCTTTCCACGAAAGTGGTATCAGGAGCAATACCCATTTTTCGCACGGCTGACTGAGCCATTATTCGCCCTCCTCCGGTATCGGTGTAAAATTTTATGGGCTGGTTTTGTGCCCCAATAACTGATAAAAAAATTCGGTGATGATCAAAGGTAATTCTGGGTAGTTTTTGTTGTTGCAAAACTCGTGGTTGAGCCAATGTAGATAAGTGCAACCCTGTCCAAAACAAAAAGATGATGATTTTCATAGTTATATGGTTTGTTTTGGGTAAAGCTATCCATCAATTTTTCTATTTAATAGTAGTTTAGGCTGGGGTGGGCATTATGAGGGTTAGAAAAGGGTAAATTAAGGCTGAGTGAAGGAAGATAAAAATAGAAACCCCACACTCAACCAAGCATGGGGTTCAAAATCACAAAAGTTAATCAAATGATAAGCGCCTGTTGTGCATAATTATTCATTCATTTTGCGTGGGTTTTGGGTAGGATCGGTGATCAATTTACCCTTCATTGCTTGCACAACTTTTTCCCAGCTTACGACTTTAAAATTTTGGTTGGCTTTTGTTTTACCTCCCTCTTTGGATTTTTCGTCGTTGGTACCATCTTGGGCAATAAAAAAGCCATTGGGGTATTTTTCGCCTAAGCCAAAGCTAATCACATCAATACCATCAGTATCGCTGGTACCGTCAATGGTTTCGCCATTACTAATGCTGAAGCTACCCAAATAGGCGTTGTCTCCTGTTCTTTCAAAAATAGCGTAACTGTTGTTGCCTTGGCTCGAGGCAATCAAATAGCCTTTTTTATCAGCAGCATAATAGATCGTTAAGCCTTCTAAATCATCTTTCAAAGCAGTGTTGCTTAAATCGGCAATGCGTTTACCCTCGTTCACTTGCTCGGCTTTTTCTGAGGCAGGTTCTGCGTTAAACTTCCAAATGGCATTATTTTCTTCGGCGATATACAATATGCCCGTTTCATCATCGGCTACCATACCTTCGCATTGGCTTTTGAGCGCAAAGCTTCGTACAATTTTGCCATCGATTTTGCCTTGGTTATCAAACAGCTCCCATTGCTCTACCGCTCCGCTTTTGCCTACGATAAACGCATATATTTTTTTTGTTTTGGGGCTTTTGTACAAGCAAAACCCATATACCTCTGCTAGCTTTGAGCTTAGGTCACGGGCTTGCGCTTCTACCAATTCCTTGGTGGCTGGATTCACCGTCC
>DMXI01000683.1 GCA_003483885.1 Microscillaceae bacterium | reverse complement strand
TAGTTAGGAGTTGGTAGTTCGTAGTTTATTTAGTCTATAGTTTTGCGATGCGTCGCGAATAATTCATCAATTCATAATTTATAATCAGCCGAAGGCGGAACAATAGAACAATGTTGCAGAAAAGATAACTCATCCATTTATAATTCATAATTAATCATCACCTTCTCTATTTCTGGTAAAATCTCCCCACTCTTACCAAAAAGTACCCAGCCCAATTCGTTGACCTCTACTGTTTGGGTAAAAGTAGTAGGCTCTAGGTTGATGGCAATGATGGGTTTGTCGTTGTTCATAACTGTCTCGAAGATGAGCCAGGGTAGCGAAGTAGCCCCTGTAGTACCTACCACCACCAACAAATCAGCCTCAAAAGCCGCTCTGAGCGCACTCTCATATTTGTTATAAGGTTCATTGTAATACTCATCAAAAAAGAGCACATGAGGGCGCATCAATTCATCGCATTCTGGGCAAGCCAGCTTCTCCCACTCTTCTTCAGGCATAATATCACCTTTGGTATAATGCCCTAGATCGGTTGGAAAAGGCACAATCTGATCGCAGGAATGACTACATCGTACCTGGGCCAAAGTGCCGTGAATGGTATAAGTATTGTCGTGGGTGTTGCCTGCGGCCAAGTGCAAGCCATCCACATTTTGGGTCACCAATTTAAAGCGCTCACTGCCAAATAAAGGCTCCAGTCGGGAGATCACCTCGTGCCCTGGGTTGGGTTGAGCGTGCCGAGCATTATTGAAATAATGCAACACCCATCGCCATACCTTTCGTGGGTATTGGTGAAACATCCACTGAGTAGCAATTTGCATTGGCGTATAGTTTTGCGAGCCAATGGTCCAATAACCATCATCGCCTCGGAAAGTAGGAATGCCACTTTCAGCCGAAATGCCTGCTCCGGTCAAAAACAAGATTTTCTGATCACTACGGTAAAAATCTTGTAGGAATTGCTGTAAGTCTTGAGGTATCATAGTGTTTAACTTTACTTGGTGATACTCCAATATCTGAAAATCAGCGATTTAAGAAAAGTTAAACGGGATTAAAATTTAACAACCTCACGATGAAACAACTCACCCTTTTTGGTGTTTGAGCGTAGCGCCACCAAAAAGCGAACTAGGCAATCTATTTCGGTTTTACTTGCAATAACCGATTCAACTGTTCCTTACGTCGTTCATTAGGCTCTATAGCCATCGCTTTTTTGTAAAATTCTATCGCTTTGCCGCGTTTGTTGAGGGTGCGGTAGTAATAACCTAAATCTTCGTGCATATTGGCCGATTGGGGAAAAGTGTTTAAGTTAAACTGAAAAATGGCCTGAGCATCTTTTGTTTTGGCATTACGGAGCAATCGATGCCCTATAAGGCGATATTCACGCTCATTGTCAAAGGCGTATTTTTCGGCAGATGTAGTTTTAAGCTGACGATACAAAGCAATGGCTGCTTTGGCTCCTTGATTGTAAACTACAGGGTATAATTGTTTCCAAAGCGATGCCTTCATTTGCACTGGTTGTTTATACAAGGTTTGGAGCAAATAATCAGGCAAACGTACCGATTTGTAGCCTCGAGTATTGCTCAACACAATGATACAAGATTGATCTTTGGGCAAAATTCTCAAATTGGCAGTATAGCCCGTAATTCCCCCATCGTGCCAATAAAGAGGCATAGCTTGCGTCCCCATTGTTACGTTTTCTACCAGCCAACCATAAGCATAGTTGCCTTTTACTACCTTGAAGAGCATTTTTTGCAAATTTGAGGGTAAAAACTTCCCTTGCATCAGGTAACGCTGAAACTTGAACAAGTCTCCTGCGGTGGTAAAAATGCCTCCGGTGGAAAACGCCGTGCTATAATGACGATAAGCTGGATAACCATATTCGCCCCAATTAAAATTGTAACGGTAGGCAATGGCTTGTTTGGCTTTTACTTGGCCATTATCCAGTGAGGAATGAGTCATGTTTGTCGGACTAAAAATGTATTCTTGTAGAAGCTGGGCGTAGCTTTTTTGAGTTACTTTTTCCAGAATAACTCCCAATAAATAATACCCAAAACTGCTATAATCAAACTGGGCCCCAGGCTTAAATTTGAGGGTGCTGTCCTTGAAAACACTCAAATACCCGCCTGTAGTGTATGCTTTATTCAAAATAGTACGGCGATAATTCGGAAAGTCGTTGTAATGCACCAAGCCGCTGGTATGCGATAGTAAGTGGTGAATGGTGATTTGTCGCCCGGTTTTTTGAGGGTAATTGGGTAAATAATCGCTGACCTTTCCTTGCAGTGCCAACTTACCTCGAGCTACTTGCTGAAGCGCCAAAATAGCGGTAAAAGGTTTGGTTACTGAGCCGATTTGAAAACGAGTATCCAAAGTGTTGGGGATGTTCCAGGAGCGATTGGCCAGCCCAAAGCTTTTTTGATAGATGATGCGATCTTTTTGGGCGACCAGTACCACGCCACCAAATTGGTTATAATCTACAAATTGCTGGGTGACCTGATCTAACTTCTGAGTCAGGATTTGGGCTTTTGCTGAAAGTGAAACCAGCAGAAACGCGACGATCAATGTGATCAAGCAATGATTTCTCATAGGTATATGGTTTTGGGAGTAAAACTAGTCTATGAGCCAATGCAAAGGGGTGAATGCCAGGTTAAGTCTGGTGAATAAAGGGTTAAACTGGTTAATAGAAGGTTAATAAAGTGAGATGAACCCTAAAATTTTGATAATTTCATTGGATGAAATCATTCTTTGCTCGAAAAATTGTCCTGATTACCACTCTTTTGTTTATTGGGATTTTAATGGTGCAAATGCTTTGGGTAAAAAGCGGCTATGAATACACCCAGCGGGCATTTGACGACAAAATAGGCAAAGTGCTGGATTACGTTTGGCAGGCTATAGACCCTGGAGACACATTATTTAATAGAATCAATACGCTGGCCCAAGTCAATCCAACTCCTGAAGTAGGTGATTCGGCTTATTGGCCTATAACCCGCAAAATGCTGCGAACCCGATTTGATAGAGCAATGCGCCTGTACAAGATTGACCAACCCTACCAAGTGGTGTTATACCGGAAAGAGGCTACGCTATATTTACCAAATAAAGCCGTTATAGATCAATTATCGCCTGCTTATCAAGTTCCTCTTTTGCGTAATTGTCGAGATTGCGGCCTACAGCTAGGCATCCATTTCCCTGGCATGAATTTATTTTCTCATGTACGCAAGATGCAAGGACTCATCTGGGTGAGTTGTGGGCTGATAGCATTGCTGGTGGCTTGTTTTGCTTTTGTCGTCAATAGTTGGCGAAAACAGGTAAAGTTGGCTACTCAAAAAAATGCCTTTATCAATAATATGACTCACGAGTTCAAAACCCCGGTTTTTACCATTTCGGTAGCGGCCAAAATCCTGCAAAATTCCCCCACAGTTGCTCAAGAAGAACGTTTGCAAGCCTGTGTACAGCGAATCACCAATGCCAGCCAAAAGCTCAAAGCCCACACCGAACAAATTTTGCAAACTGCTTTGTTCAATGAAGGAAACCTGACGCTTCAGCCTGTGAAAACCAACATACATCCCTTGATAGAAGACACGATTCGAAACTATTGGTTTGCGAATAATACCGAAACACCCACTACCCAATACATTTTTGACTGGCAATCTGCAAACGATGAAGTAGTCATAGATATCCATCATTTTACCAATGCCTTGATTAACTTGTTGGACAATGCCCATAAATATAGGCGAGAGGTGCCCTTGAAAATTCAACTAAAAAGTTATCATGAAAACAACCAATGGGTCTTGGCTATTCAAGACAATGGGTTAGGGATTGCAAAAGCGGATCAAAAACGAGTATTTGAGCAGTTTTATCGGGTAAATACCGGAAACCTGCATAATACCAAGGGTTTTGGATTAGGCTTACACTATGTAAAACAAGTGGTTGAAGCCCATCAAGGTAGCGTATGGCTAGAGAGCTCACTTGGTCAGGGAAGTACCTTTTTTGTGGCTTTGCCTGTTATCTAGAGGGCTTTTTGGCTGGTGCTCATTTGTAGTACAACCACCTAATCTTTCATAATTTCTGGCCTCTAGTCTTACTGAAAGGAGACCAAAGGTGATTGAAGTCTGATGAAATAACTGTACTAAAAATGCGTACTAGGAAAGGTATAAATTCAAACGATAAAAGATGACCGACAAACACCCCATATTACTAGTAGAAGACGATGACGACTTGGGCTATGTACTAAAGACCTACCTTGAGCTTTTTGAGTTTGAAGTAACCTGGGCCAAAAATGGAGTAGAAGGGGAGCAACAGTTCCACGCTGGGCAGTTTGCCGCTTGTTTGCTAGATGTAATGCTGCCCCGAATGGACGGTTTTGAACTGGCCAAACAAATCAAAGCCAGTGGATCACAGGTACCCATCATCTTTCTGACGGCCAAAGCTTTAAAGGTAGATAAACTCAAAGGGTTTAGCTTGGGGGCAGATGATTATATGGTGAAACCCATCGAGGAAGAAGAACTGGTAGCTCGGCTCCGAGCTGTCATTCGCCGTTCGGTGGTCAAGCACGATTCAGCGGCACCCAATGCCACCACATCCAAGGTATATGCATTGGGCCAATACACCCTGGATGTGCAAAATCAAACGCTCCACCATCCTGAAGCAAAGCTGATAAGACTCACCGAAAAGGAATGCCAGTTATTGCAAATGTTTGTCGAGCACCCAAACCAACTTGTGACCCGCGAAGAAGTACTGCACAAACTCTGGGGCAAAAACGACTACTTTAACCGTCGTAGTATGGATGTATTCATCACCCGTTTACGCAAATATCTCGCAGCCGATCCCCAACTTAAGATTGTAACAGTGTATAAAAAGGGCTTTGTGTTGGAGGTAATGACTGATTATTGATGAATTATATTTTAGTGATCAATGGTGAGTGGTGAATGGTCAATTATGAGTTATGAATTGATGAATTATGAATTATTCGCGATGCATCGCAAAACTATAGACCAAAGAAACTACGAACTATCAACTCCTAACTATGAACTAATCTTCGCTTCGCGCCCACTTTTCATTTTTCACTTTAAGCCCGTAGGGCGCTAAATGCTTTCCCGCATAATACTTACTATCTCAGGCAAGATTTCCCCACTTTTCCCCATCAAAATAAAGCCACCTCCTTGCAGCTCGAGCGATCGGGTAAAGAGATTTTCGTCCAGGTTGATGAGCATAATTTGTACATCTTCGTCCAGCGCGGTATTGTACATGCTCATGGGCAAGTTGGTAGCCCCCGAAGTACCTATAATAATAAGCAAATCGGCATTGGCCGTGCGGGTAAGGGCCGTATTGTATTTGTAATAATCTTCATTATAGTATTCGTCAAACCATAATACATGAGGGCGAGTCAAGGCCCCACAATGTGGGCATTTGAGCAATTCCCATTCCTCGTCGCTGATGTCGGTTTCGCGGGTTTTGGGGGCAAACCCTTTGGGAAAAGACATTGGTTCCTTGCGGCAAGGGCGGCTGCAACGCACGTGGGTCAAGTCACCGTGGATAAGCAAGGTATTGCGTAGCGTATTTCCAGCGCGTAGGTGCAAGCCATCTACATTTTGGGTAGCCAGGGTAAATCGGGCACTACCCAGCATTTTTTCCATTTGGGCCACTGCTACATGCCCCGGATTGGGTTGGGCATTGTCGCATACTGTTTTACGAAACAAAAACCATTTCCAAACCTCTTTAGGGCTTTGTTTGAACATTTTCAAAGTGCCTATTTCCTGTGGTTTATAATTCACCGACCCGGACCGCCAATAGCCTTCTGGTCCTCTAAAGGTAGGAATACCGCTTTCGGCCGAGATACCAGCTCCCGTAAGTACCACTACTTTTTTTAGGTCATCAGCGGCAAAATCGTGTAAGTAAGCTTTTATTTCTGAGTTGATCATTTGTTAGTTATTAATTGTAAATGTTTGATGATTAATTACTTGCTGCTTGAATTTGTAAGCCTGACAATGTAGAAAAGTGAGTGGTTCATCGTTCGATCTTTTTTTGAGTTGAAACGTATTTTGATGTCATTAGAATGCTACAAAATATAAAGGAAATTCGAAAATATAAGGGATTACCCAGATTACTCGCTGGCGGTTGGAGTTTCTTAAAAGAGAAGGCAAAGTTAGCCAAATATTCTCATTGTTTTGAAATATTTATCCCAATAACCCTTTTGTATTCACTCCCAATTTAACTACTTTGTTATGTTCCTTTTTAGTGAGCGATCAGACTTTTATCAGAAGTAGCATCGCATTCAAATTTACAAACTTTAGAAAATGCAAATAGGTGTTGATTTTGGTACTACCAATTCAATTATTAGCTATTGGGATGAAAGCGCACAAGCTCCCAAAGAGTTTTTATACGGGGGGCAAAGCGAATATACACCCACCGCAGTAGCCTACGACGAAGCCGACCTCATGGACATTGGGCACGTGGCTATTGAGCTATGGTCGGGCAATCAAGAGCTACATTTAGCCCGGTTTTTTAAAACCTTGCTAGGCTTGGCACATCAGCAAGATTGGCAGCAAAAAAACTGGCAGCTTTCTCACACACCCTATCAGGTTACCCGTGATTATCTGGAGCAAATCTTATTGAAAAACGAAGATGGTTTTGCTCTCAACCGAGGAGCCATCGAGGGTTTGGTGGTATCGGTACCGGAGCTTTGGCAGGCCAATTTTATCAATGCTGGAGGCGAAAACCTGGAAAATATTTTCAAGGAGTTAAACTTGCCTCTAAGGCAATTATTAAGCGAACCTATTGCCGCGGTAGCATATTACGTATGGAAAGAAATCCCGGAAGATGCTCAGGAAAAGAAGGTGCTGGTATGTGATTTTGGCGGAGGAACCATCGATATTTCGTTGTGTGTGGTCAAAAAACCAGGCATTAAGGTACTCGATTTCGAGGGCAACGAAAACCAAGCAGGGGTAAAGCATTTGCAGTTGATTTTGGAAAAAATATATGCTCAAAATGGTATTGCCGCCGAACAGCAAGCCGAACGCCAACACCGTGATTTGCTAGAGCTGGACAAACTGTTACAATCTAAAGGCTACGCCAAAAAACTGGAAACGATTTATGCCAAAGACATGCGTCTTTCTAAGCCCGTTTTCAAAATCAACAATGAGTTGGAGGTGTTTGCTCATGATATTTTTGCCGCCTTTGAGGAAATCAAGGCAGGCATTGTAAAAGTACTCGATAATATCAAAAAGCGCTCGGGTGACATTGATTTTGACACAGTGCTGTTTGTAGGAGGTTTTAGCCAGTACTTTTTAACACGTCAAACCATCTTGGATTACTTTGGCCTTGAGGCCGATTCACCCAAAGTAAAAACCTTTGAGTCGCGCAAAGATCGCTTGTATGCTATTTCGTTTGGAGCTACATTGGTAGCGGCCAATCAGGTGCAAATCAAGGAGCGCTATCCCCATAGTATTTATTTCAATGCCTTAAAAATTGTCAATCACGAATTGCAAAAAGTGGCCAAACCCATGATTGAAGCTGGTGCCGACTTTTTGCCCAATCAGCCGCAGTTTTCCAAGGCTAAGATTTACAATCATACGGTGCCTCTAGAGGGATATTTGATGTTGGAAGGCGCCAAAAGGGTAGATTTTAAGAAAGAAATTGAGTTGCCCGCCGATTTTATTGATGGAACCCAGTTTGAAGTAGGCATCGAAGTTAACCACTCTAATTTGGTAAAGTTTGTGGTGCGCAACGGCCAAAAACAAGTACACAAAGTAGACCTAAGCGAGTTGTTTCCAGAAGAGAAAAAATGATCATTAATGATTTATCCTTTATGGTTACATTGCTACATTGTTCTATTGTTTAGCGATGCATTGCGAAACAATGTAACAATAGAACAATTCAACAATTTAATAGATTAAAAAATGACTTACCCCCACAGTATTTTTATAGATGTATACCAAATCGTCCCACCAGAGAATGCGGTAGGGCTGGCCACTTTGGAGAAAAGCAGTGTGGCTGTGATCAATGCAGGTGATGAAATTGCCTTTGGAACACCAGTTATGCTGACCCAAGAAGTAGATTTGGCTGGATTAGATAATTTTTCATTAGAAGGATATATTTTGCTTGAGGGCAAAACCCGCTTGAACATTCGCCACCAAGTGACCTCACCTGCAGATTTGCCTACTGGAGTTACCTTTCAGATAGGTCTCTCTATGGAAGATGCTAACACCGGAGATTTGGTCATTCAGGAAAAAATTGCCCACAGCCCTCGTAGTTGGCAAGTGCCTTTAGGTGACTTGTTTCCCGATGGTTTGTATGAGTAAAGTTTAATAGTTGCAGGGCTATATTGCTGTATGATTTAGCGGTGAGCTTAAGGAAGTTATACCATCAAAGTAAGCTATGAGCGTTTGGCAAATTCAATGAGCTTGTTTAGGGTTTTTGCTTTGAGAACAAAATTAGAAATTTTAGGTACAGGTAAGGCGTGGAAAGCGGAGTTTAGCTGTGCTAAATGAGTATTTTCACAACGAAACCTGCGCCTAAAAGGACATTTTTGAATCATTTGAAGAACCGCAGCCCTTTAGGGCAAGCTCTGCGAAGCTAAACCTTAAACAAGTTCAATGAATAAATTCAAAAAAATCCACAAAAAATGCTTTATTCTTGATGGTTTGCTTAATTTTATTAGTTAATACCAAAGTAAACCCAAAGCTTATAGTGAATTATGATGCAGGAAAGCTGGACCCAGGAAAATTGGCCTAAAGAAAATTTATGGCGATTGCTTACTTCCGAAGAAGAAGCCAACGTTGGTTTGGCCAGGCAAATACTGAATGGAGTCCCCTTTGTGATGGCTAAAGAAATGATGATGAAGTCGGATTTGTATTGGAGGGTGAAGCGTATTTTTTACGATAGTTTGACGATCCTCACTCGGCACGAAGAGCAAGGGGAGGGAGCGTTTTCGACGGAAAGTTATCTGGGGATTGAAAATGAAAAACTCAAAAATGACTGGATTCGATTTGAGGACATCTTGGATTATCACCACCAAAAAATCAACGACCAACAAATCCAGCACATTTTAAGATGGAGGATATTCAATAATGTGCGGGCTTATACTAAAGAAGACGCGGCATTTTTGCAACAGTTGTAACATTTCTGCAAATTAGTCCTCGATATTTGTCATCAAGAATATTGACCATTCACCATTGATCGCACACAAATGATTTCTTTCAAGAAAAAACTACAATCGCTGGTCGAACAACTGCCTGATGAACCAGTAGCCATGCTCGAGTTTGACCAATTGGATAAGCTTTCGAGTGTATTGGCTACGGTATTGGACAAAGTGACGGCGGTATACGATGCCGAATCTTTGAGCAAGCTGGATGATTTTGACCTGGAATACTTTATCAATGGTTTGTATCAGGCCATCAATATCCAGCACAATTGGGTAGAAGCCAACAAAAACCTGCTGACTCCCGAAAAACTGGAAGAAAACACCCATCAACTGATTACCCGCCAAAACCTACAAATTGAACGTCTCAATCAGGCGCTGGCCAATGCCAAAGCCAAAATGCCTCAGATTTTGCAGCAGCAACAATTGTTGAAAGAACAAAATGCCAAAAATGCTGAAGAATTGGCTCGCTTCGAAGAAGAAGAAAAGCGTCTGAATGAATTGCTGAATAATCAGGAACAGTTGGTGCAACGTAAGCAAGATTTGGAAGAAACCAAAACCGCAGTTGAGGCTGGAAAACTGGAAGACCTGGCACGGGAAGTCACTACTTTGGAAGGACAATTTGCCGAAGCGAACCAAAAGCGTCAGGAATGTCTAGAGAAGCAAAACCAGTATGCACAAGAACTGCAACTGGCCATCAACCAAACCGAAACCCTAAATAATGCTTCTCACGTATTGCAGCAAATGAAGACCCAGCTAGAGCACCATCAAGAGCAGTTGCGTAAAGATTATGCTGCCCAAGCCGAAAACCTTAAGATTCAGGTAGCATTTAACCAACAAAATGGTGGATTGGCTACTGATAGCGTTGCCCAAAAACTGGAAAAAGCCCAGCAATTATTGGTAGAGGTAGAGGAGCAAATCAAGGCGAAACTTTTGTGATTGGATTGACGCGAAGCGGAGATTAGTTCATAGTTAGGAGTTGGTAGTTTGTAGCGCTTATCAGCTATTGGTTTTTAGTTTTTGGCCTTTGGCTGGTTAGTTTGTAGTTCATAGTTTTGCTATGCATCGTGGAACTATAGAACAATGAAACAATAGAGCAATAGAAATTCTCATATTTGCAAAATTAATAATCAAACATCAATAATTAATCATCGCATCGCGAAACACGTTGTCCTGAGCGTAGCCGAAGGAACTAACAATAGAACAATAAGCGTAGCGCAACAATGCAACAATCAGCCGAAGGCGGAACAATGTAACCATAGAACAATGAAACAATTATCATGAATATTAAAGATGAACTCATACAAATAAGTGCTAAGGAACATGCGGAGAATATTGCCCAATACGTTGGTGATGACCCGGATAGATTTGCCGAACTCATGGCTTTGTTTCTAGGGGATGAATATCGTTTGACCCAACGAGCGGCCTGGGTATTGTCTAAGTCGGTAGATCGCCACCCTCAGTTATTGTTACCATATTTAGAGAAAGTCATTTATAATTTACAAGAGGAGGTGCCAGTGGCAGTAAAGCGTAATACGGTGCGTATTTTACAAAATGTAGATGTTCCCGAAGATTTGATGGGACCCCTGGCTGATGTGTGTTTTCAGTTTATGGAATCGGGAGAGGAGCCTATTGCTGTCAAGGTATTTTCGATGACGATCTTGTTTAATATTACCAAAAAAGAGCCTGACCTGAAAAATGAACTTCGCTTGCTGATTGAAGCCCAATTGCCCTATGGTTCAGCGGGGTTTAAGTCTAGAGCAAAAAAAATCCTGCCTCATTTACAATGAGCTAATCCCAAAGGAAGTCATCTCGACTTTTTATTATAAGATAGGATTATCTTACAAAATTTATTATCTTAAGCCGTTCATAACCAATCAATTACCCCATATATGTTAGTAGAGTTAGCCATTGGAGATGCCTACGGTGCTCAATACGAGTTTGCCGACCCTGATTTAGTAGCTGCGCATAATGACCTACAATATGCTACGGTAAGAGAAGACACTGTGCCACCAGGAAACTATACCGACGATACCCAGCAAACGATTGCCATTGCTGAGTTGTTGGTAGAAGGGGGAGATTGGACTCCCAAAAACATTGCCCAAAAATTTGTAGATGTTTACCATCGTGATCCACGGGCGGGTTATTCTCGTCGGGTACGTAGTGCGTTGCATGCTTCTACCACGGGAGCCGAATTTTTAGAAAATATTGATCCGGTGAGCGATACCAGTGGAGCTTCTATGCGTGCTTGCCCTTTGGGCATTATTGCCGACATTCCCGAATTGATTGAGCGAACGACTATCCAAGCTAAAATTTCTCATAATACCCCGCTAGGCATTCAAGCATCAATAGCTACTGCATTGGCCACCCATTATTGTATTTATCAACTAGGAGAGGTAGCCGATTTAGGCAAATTTGTAGCATCTCATGTAAAGGGTGAATGGGATTCGCCTTATCAAGAGTTTGTGGGGCAAAAGGGTTGGATGAGCGTAAGGGCTGCATTTACCGCGATGAAAAACCATACTAATTTGGCCGACATGCTTAAGGCCTGCATAGCCTATACTGGGGATGTAGATACTGTAGCTACCATTGCTATGGGAGCAAGTGTTCATGTAGCTGCCATAGAAAACAACCTACCCGATCATTTGTACCAGCAACTGGAAGCGGGAAATTATGGCCTTGAATATTTACAACAATTAAACGAAAAGTGGTTGAAGCTTAAGAAAAGCTAAATTTTTGAAGATATTACCAGACATTTTTCGGCAGTAATAAATTAACCAAGACAACTACATTGTTCACTTTAGCCAAAATGTCTGGTAGCCTGAAAAGTTATATGAAGGCTTATAAAGATTTAGCACGCAAGACCACAATGAAGCTAAAACCAAGGCCAACCTGTCCTCCCCAAAAGCTTTCAGCCATTTAAGTGCTGGATACATACCTCCATTCAGGAACTTGACAAATTATATTGACAGAATTTTAGTCTCATTGAGAGATAAAAGGTCTCTTTAAACAATTAGAGACGTTTTGTAGGGTTTTTATGCATAATTTGTGTGCTCTTCAATCTGATGTTTACGCTACCCAACTATTTTAGTGAGAATGCTTTTTAAGAAGCTGGGTAGAGTACCCGATGTTGTAAGGATGCATACAGAAATATAATCAAAGAAACAGACACAACCCTGAGTGTCTTTAAATGTTCAGGAATCCTAATTAACACAAATAAACATATATTCTTATGAAGAATAGATTCTCAACCTTAAAACAACTCACTAAAACAGAACAGCAGAACATTAAAGGTGGTGGACGGTGTGATGGATACAATGGGCCTTTCGTCGTTACTTGTGCAGAATATTATAACCTGCCTCCCCAGTTTAGGATTTGTGTGGTGGCTTATTGCTGATTGTTTCCTGCGATAACTTACAGTTATTTCAAAAGACAGTCTATAGGACGTTTTTTGTATGATTAAACTCAAAATCGTATCGGTTGTATTGTTAATGCCGATACGATTTATTTTTATTATATAAAGTTAGTGCCTGATAATGTGTAAGAAAACATGTAATTAACGAGTAAACAGATTGCTGCTCATTCACTTCTAAAAGTGTTTTCTAGGTTTTCACAGCGTTTTATAACGTATCCAATGGATCTTGTCCATTTTGAACCACTACCCCCGCACCAATACCTCCTATCTTAGAGCCATCAAATAGTCAGTCAGGTATACCAGCATATTTAAACTACCTTGATTGACGCTATGGTTCCCTCATAACTTTTTTATATGAATTACTACAGAATAATTTTACTGATTATGAGCTTATTAGTAGTGACTTGCTATGGCGCTAAAGCTCAGAAAATTGACAAAAAAAGCTTGGCTAAAAAATGGAAATTGGTTGGATATCAATATGGTAAAACCTGGCACAAACCCTCTAGCAAGGAACGTGGAGACTATATTTTATTGAGAAATAACCAGACTTATGTATCGGTAAGTGAAGGAAAGACCGAAACTGGAAAGTGGAGTTTGAATACCAATGGCAAGTACATTAGGTTTTGGGATAAGCAGGGAAAATCTATCAGGTTTTTTGTTCGGGTTTTGAAAACCAACCGCTTGGTCATGAAGGCAGATATTGAGGATATGCGAGAGATAGACATTCACTACGTACCCACTAAATAAGCGTGCTATGTTGGTAAATATAACACGAGTTTTTACTTGCTTGATCATCTTTGGGTGGGCCACACCCCAACTTGGCTACACCCAGGTACGCATCGTTTTAAAACCTTCTCAGTGGAAGGTAGACGCTCCTTCTTTTTATATACAAGAGGTAGTAGATGGTAGAAAAGACCCGCAAAATATTGGCTATACCAAAAACGGCTTAGACGAAAAAGTAGCCATTAAATTATCCCCTGATTTATCCAAAGCTATTCAAGTATTTGTAAATCAATCACTTGTGAAAAATCCTGAGGCTGCGCCTATTACCCTGCAAGTACTGTATTTAAAACTCAAAGAAGAGCAAACCTCTACCTCAGAGGTTACCGCTCGGGCGGAAATAAAGCTGGCTTTTTATGAAAAAGAGGCCACCAGGTTGAAAAGAATATATGTCATTGAGCATTACGAAGATGAAGTGTTTCCTACTTCGGGAAAGTCACGTATCCTGGATGCCCAAGAGAAAAGAATCAGGGGCTTGTTAGAACATTGTTTGACAAAGTTTGGAGAAGAAAGAGAGACAGAGCGTCTTAAGACTGAGTATGTAGACCCAAAAGTACTGGACAAACCCTCCACCATAGATCAATTGGAAATTACCAAAGGTAAATCGTTGGGGCATTGGCACAATCTAATCACTTTTAAAAGAAGTATGGGGCATCATACTCAAGGTTGGCAGGTGAGCTACATTGGTTTTTCTAACCGTGAAGAAATCATCGTGCCTTTTATATTTTCGTTGGGGCAATCCCAAACCAAGGAAGCTACCATCAGAGGTTCAGAGTATAGAGTAGTAGATGCTTATACCTTTAGTTTTGGGAGTCAGGTGTATATCCAACTTTTGCCGAATTTTTATGCCAATGTAACTTTAAATATTCCTATAGGAATAGAGATGCTGAGAGATCGGCAGGAGAAAAGGTCGCAAAACTTTTTGATAGGCATTGGCTCTAAACAAGGATTGATGTACATCCCCAAAAGCTCCCTGGGTTTGGTGCTGGGAGGGGGGGTATATCAGCGATTACAAACTTCCCGTATGTTTAGCACCGATTGGGGTTTTGAACTATCCATAGGCATCAAATTTTAGAAGTTTTTATCATGATGAAAAAGCTGATCAAAAGAATATTGTTATTGCTGGTTCTTCTTTTAGTCGCATTTTTTGTATGGCTACCCGAAAGCAATTATACCACTTACCCAATGCGTTTTTTGAGCAAGCAAGACACATTGTCGGGCCTGCTCAACATACCCGACGAACGGCCCCAAGACTCCCTCACGTTGTTGATTTTTGTACATGGCGATGGAGCCTTACCCGCCAATGCTCATGGGTACTACGAACCCATTTGGCGCCATTTAGCAGAAAGCGGCATTGCTACTTTATCCTGGGATAAAAAAGGAGTGGGTAGTTCGCAAGGCAATTGGTTGTCTCAAAATATGGAAGATCGCGCCCAGGAGGTGAGGGATGCTATAGCGTATGCTCGTAATCTTAAAAAATGGCGATTCTCAAAAATTGGGGTCATTGGGTTTAGCCAGGGAGGTTGGGTATTGCCTTTAATAGGGCATCACTCCAAGGTTCAGGCTCCCGATTTTATGATGATTGCTTCAGGTGCTATTAACTGGATGGAACAAAGCGATTACCTCACCACCCAACGATTGAAGAACGAGGGTAAAGCTGGGGCTGAGCTTACCGAAGGATTGGCTCAAAACAAAGCTGATCATCGTTTTTTGCTTCAAAACAAGCCTTACGAAGCATACGTAACTTATGAGCATCAGAAAACGGTTAAGTCGGGTACCAAGCCTCGCTTAATGACTCGACAGCGCTATTATTTTGTGCAAAAAAATATGCAGGCCGATGCCAGGGCGGGACTTCAGCGGGTTAAATGTCCAATATTTGCCTTGTTTGGCGCTAAAGACTTAAATGTAGATGCAGAAAAATCAGCGACTACTTATCGTGCGATTTTCAGGAAGCACCGCCCTAAAAAGTATAAAGTACACACCTACGCCAATGCCACCCATAGCTTGCTCAAAGTAAGGTATTTTCAAACCGCAAATCCTGGTACGGCTTTTATGTGGAAGTTTTGGTTTTTTGGCAAAAATGCCTTTGTACCAAGTGTACTAGATGATATTCGGGACTTTTCGTTGTATCAAAAAATATGAGCGTGAAATTAAAAGATATGTTTGCTAACTAAATTAACATTGATTTGTTTTAATTAGCAAATATGCGTATATTTGGATAGTGATTAAAAGATTTTTGTTAGCATCTCTATTATGATGTTTCGTCATAGTGTTAGTAAAGCTCTCCATACCTCATCAATGCTAATTCCATTAGTGGCGCTTATTTTCAAAAACCGAATGCTTGTTATTCTTCTTCAGCTAAATCAAACGATTTCTTCCAAAGAAATACTAAGCATTGTGTTTTTGAACCACGCCACCTTCAGTGATTAGGATTGACTCTCAGTAAGTTAGTAACAAAGCTACAATCATAATTACCACCATTTGGTTAGCAATGTATTGCGGTGCTTCGTCGCAGTTGTATTCAAGCTTTCCAATCTTCATCTGTTACCCTAACAATCAGTGGGTCGTGATGTCGTAAGATTGCTTCTCCGAAAGGTAGCTAAACAGGGCGTAGCCCTTACCTTTCGCGCAATCTTATGTGACGTGAGGACCTCACTTCCCCACATCAGTGAGGCTTACAGATACTTAGCGAGTAAGTAGTCAAGTGGTTGGTATTGATAATTTTCAAGCTTACAATTTCGTATACTATGAACACGCAGGAACTATTCAAGCAATTTTCGGCCACCATAGATGCCAAAAGAGGCCTGGCCAAAACCAAAGAAGTTTTACATTATATCGATACCACTCCTTTTCAGGAAGATTACTGGAAAGACTGGAAAAAACTTTTTAAAATGACCGAAGAGGCTTTGCGAGCAGTTACGGACTGGGACGATCCGGCCAGTCATCAACTGCTTACATTGATGGTGCACTTCCTGATTCGGCTCGATCAGCAAAATATTCAAGGATTAAAGGGTAAATACCCTACCAAGCTCACGATGCGCTACATGAAACGCCGAGGGCGACGACTGATGTGGTTTTTGGCCAAAGAAGCCCCACATTGGTATAGGATGGTGGCTGAAAAAATCTTGTTGGCCCAAGAACAGCCCCACAATGCGCCTACCAATAGCCTGGATTATGACAATCACTGGATCACCTTTGATATTATATTGGGTAAATCGCGTCGTTGTTACCAAAAAGGCCACGGACAAGGAGGATATGCCTTTTACAACAATCGTTTTCAACTACACCACCGCGAAGAGGGGGTGAGCCAGGTTTGGGATTGGGAATTTGGTTTTTTGCATCAATTGCTTCGTAGAAGTTTTCCTTGGCAAATCCACGAGTTTGCCGTGAAAATTTTAACCAGAAACCAGCAAGCCTTTCAAAATATATCCAATGAACGATTGGTCACTTTTTTTGAGAGCCCTTCGGTATGGCTTAAGCGAGCCACGATGTCGTACATAGATCAACACGCCAATACAGTAGAATTTCCCCCCGAACTCATTGCTCATCGCTGG
This sequence comes from Microscillaceae bacterium, assembly GCA_003483885.1. Taxonomy (GTDB): domain Bacteria; phylum Bacteroidota; class Bacteroidia; order Cytophagales; family Microscillaceae; genus Microscilla. The sequence continues at coordinate 566 of DMXI01000683.1, read as the reverse complement.
TTTTATGGCAACTTTGACATTAGCACCCAGCTATCGACTACTACCTCGCCAGTGGCCAATGCCTCTAACACTTTCTTGAATTGGATGAACAAGTTCCTGGGAATCAATGCATCTTCTGAGGCAAAATCAAGTGGAGCTTGGTATCGTCGATTTACCAATACCCTGTATCACTTAGTGATGAATAAGCTCAAGCAAGGACAACGCTCTCGTAGAATTATTCGGGCGATTGATTTTTTGCATCGTAGAAAAGCTTTTCAAATAGCTGCTCATGAGGTACAAGAAATGGCCGAAGTATTGTTTGAACTCAAAAGTGAGGTAACTCGAGACTTGGTGTGGCGCGTTGCCAAAAAATCTGACATTTACCAAATGGCGTATTGGCTAGGGATAGTACGGCACAGTGACCCCCACGTTAATCAATTGTTGGGCATTTACCGAAAGCGGTTGAATAACTTTCATCGAAGCTGGTGGGATCGTGGAGCTTTTGAGGGCTACATGTTTGTAGAGCATCCCAAGGTGATTGATTTTGGCTGGGAAATGACTGAACGCTATTTGAGGGTGTATGAAGT
>DMXI01000156.1 GCA_003483885.1 Microscillaceae bacterium | reverse complement strand
TCGCTAATTGAGGAGTGCCTCCAGTGGTTACCACCGTGACATTCTCACTGAAACTAACCCTAAAGTTTAAGTCGAAAGCTAATCTATAAGTCAAATTTACGGGAACCGCTACACTTGTTACCGTAGGCGCTACCGCATCTACCAATACCGCAGTAGTGACCCCTACGCTATTTAAGGTTAGGTTCGCATTATTGCCCGCGCCATCTTGCAACGTACCACCATTGGCTGCTAATGCACTTATTACAATGCCGTCATTGTCGGTTTCTCCAGCCTGTACCGTGTAACGGAACAGCAAAGCACTGGAACCTGAACCACTCACATAAGTGGCTTGACGTAAGTTGGAACCAATCGTAACCCCAATTTGAGGCGTTCCGCCAGTGGTCACTACCGTAATATTCTCATTAAAATTCACCGTGAAGTCTAAGTTTTGCCCATTACTATAAGTAGCATTCATTGGAACCGTTACCGATGTAACAGTGGGCACTACTGCATCTACCAATACCCCAGTAGTCACCCCCACATTGTTCAAGGTCAAATTTGCATTATTGTCTGATGCATCTCTCAAGGTTCCTCCATTGGCTGTTAAAGCATCTACCACAATACCGTCATTGTCGGTTTCCCCAGTTTGTATTGTATAGCGAAACAACAAAGCACTCGAACCTGAACCACTCACATATGCGGCCTGACGTGTGGTGGAACCAATCGTAATCGCTAGTTGAGGCGTTCCTCCCGTGGTTACTACGTTGACATTTTCATTAAAATTCACCGTGAAGTCTAAATTCTGACCTGCAATGTAAGTTGCATTGGCTGGAACGGTAACTGATGTAACAGTAGGGGCGGTCACATCATTGGTACCAGCAATGTTAAATACGAGCTGTTCAGCTCCTGCAGCAACATTAGTTCCTGGTATCCAATTTGTAGTACCGAAGCCAAGAAGACCGAGTTGATCCCTCATATGAAATTCATTTCCTGTTCCATTGGTTGTTCTTTCCCAAAACCAACGGCCTTGTGCTCCATTAAAAGGTAATATAGGCACGACTGAAAGCCAATAAGTCCCCGCAGGTATCGCTAAAGGGGCGGAAAGCGACAAGGTCAAATTAGGATCATTTGGACCATTAACTGCGGTCAATGTTTCCTGGTGAAAGACACCATCAGGCAAACCAGTTGCCGCATTGGCCGACCAGATGCGTACCATTATTTGATTGATAGGATCCGCATTTTTAAATCCTATGGTGCTGATTTCTTGTATTCGCCAGCTTTGCCCAGCAGGCACTGTAAAGTCATCTGCCGAGAATACTATCCCACCCAGATCAGTGAAATTCTGTGATGTAATCCTATTAGGAGGAGCATTGTTAGGTAACTGAGAAACAAGGGTGATGTTGCCTGCCGGAATAACGACACTCCTTAAGGTAATGCTGGCATTTACTCCAGTACTTGAAAAGGTCAATGTTTCTGAACGCATTCCTCTGAGACTGGAAGCAGCTACTCTTACCTGAATGGTAAAAGTCGTATTGATAGTGGTGACCGTTGTGGTGGTATTGGTCACAAAATTAGCTCCTCCGTCTACCGATATTTCAAAATTTGAAAGAACCGTGATCGTTATATTTTCGGTGAGGCCAGTACTGGTAATATCTACCGATTGGGTGGTGGAGGCTACTCCTTGGTTGGTGCTAAAACCATCGAGGACGGTAGTGCTCGGGGTGATAGTTTGGGCCTTAATTTTTTGCGTATTTGCAAGTAAAACTAGCCCTAAAGCCAATGAACAGACTAATCTGCCTATCTTCTTTGTGGTTGTTTTTCTTCTGGTTACTTTTCTTGTGGTTGTTATATTCTTCAATCGTATCATAATCTTATCTTTTATCTTTCAAAAGAAGTCGTAAAAAAGATATATTCTATAATCGCCCAATTATGTAAAAATGATTGATTAAGAATGAAATGCGTATTGATCATTGCCTGTGATGATCATCAATATTGACCATCTTTTATCTTTCAAAAGAAGTAGTAAAAAAAGCGTGTTCTATAATTTCTCAATTATGCAAAAATGAATGGCTAAGGATGAAACACGTATTGATCACTGCCTGGCTTAATCATCAATATTGACAATCTTTTGCAAGCGTAATCAGGATCTGGTGAACAAAATTTATGTGGTATTTATACAAATAATCGGTGATGATGGAGTAGTTCAAATACTTAAAAGACTATTTGTTAATGCGGGCTAAAAACTAAAAATAAGCAAATAATTTTAAACACAGAAATGAGGATTTTACCAACTGCTTATACATTCAGGGTGAGTTTCACTAAATACTCCTTGATTATATTTAAGACTGAAGTACGAAAAACCTCTCTAGGCAATAGACTAAAATTTGCAAAAGCTGCAAAAAAAAGGGATAAATAGGTGGTGTTTCAAACCATAAAATAACTTTTGTAAGGTTGTTTTTACTCGCTTTACTACCTTAAAGACTTTACTATCGACGTATAGTTCTGGGTTATAATGCTTTGTTCAAATGCATCGGCATTTACAACTCGGGCAAAGACCCTTTGGTTCTTGAAATTCAAGGCACATCAATGAATATGACAACTTGTTGATAAACATTAACTAGACGTACTGGGTTTAAAGACGGCTAGTAATCAGTGTTTTATGTAAACACATTGTCAGGAGCTTGACGAAAACCGACTAAAGGAAACTCAACGCAGTGAAATACGGCAAACTATTATTTTGTTATAATTTTACCCCCATCCACATAATATCATCACGTTGCGAAGTGCCTTTCATGAAGTCATCCAATGCTCCTTCAAGCTCTTTCTTTTGTTCAGCGAGGGGTAAACACGCAATGTTACTTAAAATTTGCAACACGCGTTTAGAACCAAACTTCTTCCGTTTTAGGTTATTCTGATCTTCCAATCCGTCGCTTCCCAAATAAATCAATGAATCGGGTGGCAATGTGATTTCTTTTGTAGTAAATGCAATTTTGGGTTGGATGCCTCCAATGCCTTTGCGATCCCCCTTTAGGGTTCTTAAATCTTTTGTTGAAGAAGACATATAATGCAGAGAATGCTTTGCCCCACAAAATTGAATCATATATTGGCCCTTATCCGCTTTTATTGCCAACAAAGCCATCTCCATTCCATAGTGATTTTTGGTTCGCTCTTGTTGTAATACCATGAGCAGGTTATCGTGTAGTTGCTGTAGGGCAGTTGCCGGGTTAAATTCTTTTTTTACACTGATAATTCTATCTAATAGCATATTGCCAATAAGCGACATAAAAGCCCCAGGAACTCCGTGTCCGGTACAATCTACTGTAGCCAAAAACAGCGTTCCATCTATTTGATGTAGCCAATAAAAATCACCCGAGACAACATCTTTGGGGCGATAGATCATAAAGTAGTCTTTGAGTAAACTGTTTAGTTTGTCTTGATAAGGCAAGGTGGCTTGCTGAATAGTTTGAGCCGCATGTATGCTTTTGGCAACCAGTTGATTTTTTTCAAATAATTCGTGGTGCTGGGCCGCAATGGCGTCTCTTTGGGTTTCTATTTCTTCTTGTTGTTGTTGTAATTCCTCGTTTTGAGCCAGAATCTCCAGGTTTTTTTCATTAAGCTCCAATGTACGCTCTTTTACTTTCCAGTCTAGTATGTCATTTTGTTCAGCAATTAAACGAAGTTGTTCAGTCTTGGCTTCATGTTTTTCGGCTTCGGCTATTTTCATTCTTTGAGCGAGCGCCACCGTAAAGAAGATGCCTTGTATAGCCAGCCCCAGCATAAATAATGACAAGTCGTTGGCGCTTGTATTATTCAAAACAACTTGCCCCAGGTTAATAATAAAAAACACACTTAGTTGTAATATTCCAATTGCGTAAACTTTAGAACCTTTGATGTTTTTCTGTAATACCTTAATGGCAAAAATAGGATTTAAAATAGTTGAGGGAATCGTTCCAAAAATGAGGATTTTTAATGCCAGCCCCAAGTTAAAGTTAAAGCTCAAGAGCAATGTAACAGCCACTAATTGTAAAGCTGATAATAAGATGATCCCGCTAAATATCTTATCCCAGACTTTTAAGTACTCAGTGGTGTTTACAAAAGAGCGGTTTAACATCGGGTATATTGTGTTCAACAAGCCAAACGCTAACATATAAGTTACCTCGTTTATTTTGGGATGTTCTCCCAACACATATTCGGTAAGTACCCCCGAAGTGGCTAAAAAGAATATGGGTAATATAAAAAAGCATAAAAGGGAATGTAGATAATATATTTGGCGAGTAAGTATAAACAGGGTCAATTGGTAGATCACAAGTGTCCAAAGTAAGGTCAAAAAGCCTATTTGTTTTAAATGATTTACTTTAAACTTGTTGTACCAGGTAAGTTGAGTGTATAAAACTGGGTTAAATTTGGGAGGGCGATTATCTATATTTTTAAACCTGAAGTAAACCGTAATTTGACTTTGTTCAGTTTGCCAAAGCAAAGAAGCAGAGAAAGAAACAGGGATGGCAACATTTCGCCCTTCTTTGATTTTTTTCTGAGAAATGGGGACCAATCTCCCGGCATATTCTTCGGTAACTTGAGTATCGTTTTCTATAAACGCTCTACAAAAATTAGCCGAACCCAGGAAGAGTATGAAGTCTTGGTTATGCAAAAGATTGCTTTTTAAGGTCAACCTCCCCCAGTAAGCGTAAGCTTGGTTGATTTTCTTTTTAAATTCCTTTAATGGAACAAAGGTGTGTTCTTTGACTAATGGGTAGGTGAGTTTTGAGGAGGCATCTTCTAAAACTTCCAGTTTTTCTCCTAGTAAATAAGTTCCCTCGGGTTGTGATGAAACAAAGAATGTATGATTTTGAGTAAAGGCTGTTGTTAAAGCACTTAACAGAATCAGCCAGGAAAGAAAAATATTCTTCATTATAGAAATTATCCTAGTGTAGGTACATAAATCTCACAGGCATTTTCTGGCATCGAATTATTTGATGAAAAATTGGAAGCCATCGGTTAGATGAGTGAGCATTATGATGTCTCAGGCTAAGATAAACTCAATGAGCAATTAAGTATTAGCTAAATTTTATTGCTTCCAAAATGCGAATAGAGGTTTTGAAGAATGTTGAAATGTGGGCAATTATTGGGTTAGAGTCTAACATAAACAGTTCAATGGTTAGTAAATAAACTATGTTTCTTTTCTTAGGATTGGGTGGCTGATTCATCAATTATTGCTCAAGAATTAGCCGTTTATCACTAATTTAATGCTTGTGATTGGCCCTCCCAAAAAAAGAGAAAAAGCGGTTTGTTTAATGACATATTTGGTCATAATGGGGGCGTCTTTATAGAAAGTCAAACCTGTGTTTTCAATGTCTTGAGGCAGGCTATGCCATATTCATCATAGGAATTGGCAATCTGAAAGGGGGGAAGTGATGTAGGCTGGCCTTATTGATTAAACTTCTGAGCATTATAGGCAGTAAGTTTCTTAGTAAACGAATAGATTGTATTAGGTTATAGAATGTGATTATCAGAAGCAGGAAAATTATTGAGCGCAGTCAATAGCTTTTTCTTATTTCTGCGACTAATGGGGATTTCATAAGTGCCCATTTGAATCAAGTTATGATCTAAATCCACGTTTTCTATTTTTTGCAGATTTATGATGAACGACTGGTGAACTTTGAGGAAGTTTTTCGAAACTAATTTTTGATTGATGTCTTTAAACGCAATTTTTGCGTCTATTTGCTTATCCTGTAGTCCAAGCGTAATGTGTTTTTGATTTACTTGCACATAGTAAATCGAGGAGATCATTACTTTTTGTATCTGATAACCTGTTTTGATATATAAGGCATCATCATCTGCCCATTTCGAAGCCTTATTTTGGCTTTGTTGGTATTCGACTAGCTGAATCGCTCGTTGCAAGGCCAAACGGTCTACCGGCTTGGTAACATAAGCAAATGGTTGGGTTTTTTTGGCCCGTTCGAAAGTAGCATCTTCTTGCATAGAAGTTATAAAAATCACAGGCAATTTATCTTCTATCTGTTCGGCAAGCTCTACTCCGTCCTGGCTTCCCCCAATACAAATATCCATCAATACCAAGTCTGGGCGAGTAGCTTTTATGAGGCGAAGCACCTCACTAGAGTCTCCCGTAGTACCACTTACCTGGAAATTCATTTCCTCCATCATAGCCCCTAATGCACTGGCATAGATGGCATCGTCTTCTACAATTAATACTTTCATTGTTTTACTTGTTGAGTGTATGTCAGTTATTTATAATCGCTTGTGATTACTGGGCAAATTTTATTAGATCATTCCTTTACTCATCTATTGATAATTTATGAAGGGACAAGGTCTTTTGCTGGTTGTTTTTTGAAAGTTAGATAAAATGTAGTGCCTTTTTCAGGAATGCTTTCTGCAGCAAGTTTGCATTGATTTAATCGGGCAAATTCTCGGCTAAGAGTCAAGCCCAACCCACTACCTTCTTCTCCTCGCAGGCCTTTTTTGCTTTTTTTATGAGTAATGTCAAATATCTTGTTCAACTCCTGAGAGGTCATGCCAATGCCTTCATCTTTAATAGAGAGCACGATTTCTTCCTCTACAACTTTAGCTAAAATGTCAATTTGTCCCAAATTGGGCGTAAATTTTAGTGCGTTGCTTATCAGATTTCTCAGAATACTAGTGATAGAGTTATAGTCAGCCCAGATCGATAAATTTGCTGGAATATTGACACTTACCTTGATTTGGTGCCGTTGAATGGTTCCTTGATAATTACTCAAACACTCCTCTATGAGCGGCTGTACGTAAATATTTTCAGGATGGTAGGCAATGGCTTTTTGCTGTACCAAGGCCCAGTTGAGAAGATTATTGAGCAATCCGTGTAGTTTTTGGGCCGATTGATCTATTTGGGTGCCCAGTTTTTGTATCTGATGGGTTTCGCCTTTTTTTAAGAAGTAATTGATAAGGTAGCCTATCTCCTGAAAGGAGGCCAAAGGTCCGCGTAAATCGTGGGCGATGATACTAAAAAACCTGTCTTTGGTTTGATTGGCTTTTTTCAATTCCTTTGTTCTTAGATTTACTTCGTTTTCGAGGGTAAGTTGTCGTCGTTTAATGCTTTGCAAACGTTGGGAATACCCAATAATGATGAGCCCCAATAGCATTACTCCAACCCCTATGCGAAACCACCAGGTAGCCCAAAAGGGAGGAACTACACTTATTTTTATGATTTTACCTTTTTTGTTCCATAGGCCATCATTATTGGAAGCCCTGATATGCAGGGTATAATCACCAGCCTTCAATCCTACAAAAGTAATCTCGTGACGTGTTCCTAATTGTATCCAGTCCTGATGTAGACCTTCGAGTTTGTAAGCATACTGGTTTTTATGGGTATTGTAGTAATTTAACGCCGTAAACTCGATAGATACTACGGCATCTTTGTGCGAAAGCTGCAGTACACTATCAGGCGAAAGTACCTGATGGAATGGAATTTCTTGATTGAATTTTTTGAACTTAGTGATGACTATTGGCGGTAAATAGTTGTTCTTCTTGAGGTTTTTGGGGTAAAAAGAACTTACGCCGTTGGTGCCTCCAAAAAACATTTTATTGGCCCTACTTTTATAAAAAGCATGACGGTTAAACTCGTTGCCTTGCAAACCATCTCCCTTATCATAATTAGTAAATGAACGGTGAACCGGGTCAAACCCCGAAATGCCCAGGTTAGTACTGAGCCAGAGCTTGCCTTGATCATCTTCCAAAACTCCATATACCACATTGTTAGGCAGTCCGTTTTTCTCAGTAAAATACTGAAACTTCTCAGTTTCGCGGTTAAAAAGGTTGAGCCCACCTCCACCAGTAGCCACCCAAAATCTCCCTGCTTTGTCTTCGTACAAAGCATATACATAATTGCAATTGAGCGAGTTTGACTTAGAGGCATCTCGAAAATAACGGGTGAATTCACCACTTTTTTGATCAAAACGGGCGAATCCATTCTGCGTAGCTACCCATAATGTGCCTCTACGATCCTTATATACACTTAATATATCTCCTTTGGGAATGCTCAGTGGGCTATTAGGTAAATGTTTATAAAGTGTAAACCCCAGTGTTTGGGTATTAAATTTATATAAGCCCAGAGAGGTGGCCAACCAAAGAATATTGTTTTGATCGGGTAGTATATCAAAAATGATGGTGGCTTCAGCTTTTTTGGCCCCTGTAGGGAAAACCTGAGAAGCGACCTTTTTTTCCTTATCAAAGCGATAGAGCCCTTGATGCATAACGCTCATCCAAAGTGTTTTTTGGGGTTCGCCAGGATCGTCGCACAGGGCGTAGATGCTGAAGCCTTTTTTCAGAGGAGGGACTTCAGAAAAATGAATCGCGGTATCAGAAGAAAACATATTTAATCCCCCATAACCACCTATCCATAAGTTGTTTTGGGGGTCTTCATGAATGGCCCTAATACTGGCAAAGCTTAAGGCCTGTTCGCCTTCTTTTTTCTTTTGGTAATTCTGAATTTTATTTTGTTTAGGGTTTTCTGCAAATATGCCATGACCAAGGGTACCTACCCATACAATGCCCGAGCGATCTACGAATAAACTTAAAACATAAGGATACCTTCCTAAGTGGGGAAAAAAATCAGCATAGGATGATTTTGCAGGATCGAGCTTGATGAGACTAGACTTACCATTGATCCAAACCATTCCCTGGGAATCCTGAGTGAAAGTACCTTTGGTATTCAGCGGATTTATGGAGCCTTTTGGAGTCGGCTTGGTCAAATGGGTGATTTTTCCACTTACGGGGTCTATTTTTCTTATTTGTTCAGAGGCTTTGGTACTTTCATAGCAAAATACCCATACTTTGTCTGTTTTATCAGTAAACAATTGACGAATACAGGAATCCCTAGGAGGTGGCACTTGAGAAGCTTTGCGAAAATGATGGGTTACTTTATCGAAAACAGCTATACGGTTAAGCCCATTCAATATGTATAATAAGTTGCCAGATTTACTTTCCTGAATCCCCCTAACTCTTTCTTGTTTGGTTTTGGGGCTATATTTTTTGATAGACAAGTTCTCAGGGTTTATATGATACAAAGAGCCATCATTGTCTCCCACCCAAATTGCTTGTTGTTTATCTATAAACAGATAATCAGCAGATAAGACCCTGTCACTTACCAAGCGAAAACATTCTGTGACGGGGTCAAAACAATACAAGCCTTCTACTGTTCCTATCCAGAGTCTTTTTTGAGCGTCCTCAGCAATGGCTAAAATATAACTATTGCCAATACTGCAGGAATCTTCAGGAATGTATTTGTAATGTTTAAATTCGTAGCCGTCATATCTGTTCAGCCCATCTTTGGTACCAAACCACATCAACCCTTGATAATCCTGAAAAATACAAGTAACATATCCTTGTGAGAGACCTTTTTCAGGGGTTAAATGCAAGAAATGATTGGTATGCTCCCGAATAGATGATAAATGATCAGTATAAGTTTGCGTAAATGATTTGGCTGGTAAAAAGAGGATGATAAGGAATGGAAAATAAGCAAAAAGTAATTTCTTTATCATGGAAACAAGTAGTTAGCGCAACAATATCTATATTCTAATTCTCAACCTAATACTTCTCAATTGTGTATTTATGCACTTCTAAATAACAGAATGTAAACCAAAGTAGCAAAGACACCTAACACCTTGGTGTGTAAGATTTTAACGAAAAAAAGGAGTGTTTCGATCTTTTATGCAATATTATTTCACGATATATTACAAAATAAACTGTTTCACTTCTGTGATTAAGTAAACACAGAAGTGAAACAGTTCAAAATCTATTGTTAGACGCCTTTATTGGTTATATTTTATTGTTTAGAGAACGTTGCTTCTAGCACAATGCCGTCTTTTGTCAGGGAAATTACCATTGTTTTAGCATCCAATGAGATAATGGTGGCTTGCTCAGATATTCCCCCTGTAGTTGTGGTTAAAATATCTTTGTTGCCTTCTTTGCTTACCCTCCAGGAGCCGTTTTCATTGGTTTCGTCATCATCACACTTTTGAGCACCAACAACATCACTATAGGTTCCATCTGCCTTATAGGTTATTATATCATCTGTTAAACAACTAAAAACTGCAGTAACATCAGTCCCATCTATTAGGAGTTTGGTAGCTTTCCAATCTCCTACCATTTTATCGGCAATTGTAAGGGGCTTAGGTGTAGGATCATCTTTTTTCTTACAAGCACCCATGAACGAAATTAAAACCATTGTAAGCAGGGGTAAATAGATATACTTTTTCATAAAACTTATGTATTAAAAAGTGAATAAATGTTTGATTGTTTGTTGAGTCTTTACGCGGAGGTTTTTTCTTTTGTGGTGCGATTTAGAGTAATGGTTTTTATTAATATACCAAGTGCTGTTTTATTTATATAAATCACTGTTTAACAGGTGTTTAAGTGTGTTTTATCGTTTTTGGGCGAGTGTTTTTTGTGCCGAATTTTCCTGTAAATCGACCGAATTTTCCAGAAGTTTACCAGATTGGTTTTGATGCCTGCCGAATTCTCCAAAAGCACTAAATTATTGGGCCTGCATAATAGGTGATTGAGAGGCGCTAAACCGAGTTGATGTCCCTGTTTTTATTCGTGAATCCGAATTATCTTTAAAAAGACCAGTTATGATTAAATTTTTGAGATTTTTAATGAAGACGGGCACCTTATGTTCAACAGCACTCCCTTGAATGGGTATACCTATTTATTCAATGTGATAATCCACAAAAACCACTTATTACCATAAAACCACCATATTTTCCGCTTTTTTTTCTACTTGTGAGGCACTATTTAACTTTACCATCACAAGGCCAATATGTGTCTAAGCTGGTCGTGATCGAAACATTCAAGATGGGTGAATCGCTCAAGGTTTCTTGGTTGTCTTGGTATAGAAGCATGGCTACTTTTTATGAGCACATATGGCCTTATTTAAAAATAAAATACTCTGAACCCTTACTGGAGTTTCAAGGCGTCTTGATAGAGATTGACTTGAAAAAATGTGGAAAGAAGAGTACATAGTTTGGCAACAAGTCAAAAGTGGTACTTTTGGCTTGTTTTTAATTGTACCTGAGGCTAAAGCTTTTCCCAAAAAATATAGTAAACCTAAATGATTTAATTTAGAAGTCGTCTCGACTTTTAG
>DMXI01000087.1 GCA_003483885.1 Microscillaceae bacterium | reverse complement strand
AGATCATGACCGTGACGGGTAAAGTAGTACGGGAGATCACCCAGGATGAGTTGGGGCCGATAGTGATTGGGAACAACCGAACGAAGTATTTTTGGGATGGTCGTGATGAGTATGGGGATGTGTTGGCGAATGGTTTGTATTTGTATCGGGTGATTATGAAGGTGAATGGGCAGGCGATAGAACAGCGTAAAACGAGTGCCGATAAGGCTTTTAAAAATGGATTTGGAAAGCTTTATATTCTACGATGAGTGCTGTGGATCTGCCATAGAAGATAAAATTGTATAGTGCTATAGGGGGCACATAAGGGTGATTGTTTTAGGATTTGATTTTATTCCTTAACTTCGTTCTAATTTCACAAAACAGTCAAAGCTTGTATTCCATTGCTGGTTTGCTGATAAAGTATTACCAATAAAACTCAAAATTATTCATAACCCATGCGAAAAAGCTTATTGGTATGGTTGGTTGCTCTTCCCATTTTATGGTCTTGTGATCGTTACGTGCGCGAAAACGACACCATTTATGATGTGCCCAATCCTGAAAATTACGTGTCAGAGGCTAGTCTCAAAGCCTTGAATGATGCAGTAGAAGATTATCCCGAGAGTGGTGAAAATTATTACAAGCGAGCCTTATATTATTACCAAAAACAAGATTTTGCTAAAACTTTCGATGATTTACAAAAAGCCATAGAGCGAGATAATCAAAAATCGAAATTTTACTTTTTGCTCTCTCAAGTATACCAGCAAAACAAAGAGTTTGACAAAGCATTGGGAGCCATCTTAGAAGCACGTAAATTAGATCCTCAAAACCCTGAGGTCATGATTCAGTCGGGAGAGTTGCTACTGATCAACAAAAAATTTGATGAATCAGGCAAAACACTCAATCGGGCTACTGAAGTATTGCCCAAAGACCCGCGTATTGATTTTATCAAGGGAAACTTGGCCCTAGAGCGAAAAGATTCAGCCAATGCCCAATACTTTTTGTTTCGGGCTATTCGCAAGCGTCCCGATTATGCCAATGCTTACAATAGCCTGGCTACCTTATACAACCAATACGAGATGCACAAAACGGCCATTAAGTATGCCAGTATGGGCCTTAAGTATGATCCTACCCATGATTATCTTAATTATAACAAAGCTGAAGCATTTCGCCTGAGACGCAAAAAAGATAGTGCCCGGATTTATTACAAAAAAACATATGAAACTAACCCTGAAATTTATCAGGCAAGTTATTACCTGGGGCGTTATACCTTTGAGTTGGGCAAGCATAAGGAAGCCGCTGGGTATTTAGAAAATACTCGCAAGTATGACCCCAAGTTTGAGCGAACGCGTTATTATCTGGGGCTTTGCTATACTTACCAAAACCGCGACCAAGAGGCTATGAAGATCTTAAAGCTAGCCATGGATCAAGACCCCAACCATATTGCGGCCAGGGATGCTTACTGGGGGATTCGCAATAAGATTCAGTTAGAAGAATTAAGAAGGAGAGAAGATTCAATTCGTAAGGCCTATTACGAGCAAGAGCAAGAGTACTTGCGTAAGTTGAGAGAACAGGCTAAAAAACGCCAGGAGGAGTATCAAAAACGACTGAAAGAAGAGCAAGAGCGTATTCGGAAGCAACAAGAAGAATATCAGCGTAAGCTCAAAGAACAGCAAGACCGGATTAAGAAACAACAAGAAGAGTATTTGAAAAAGCTGCGCGAACAGCAGAAGAAAAATTCGGGAAATAATAACAATTAACGTGCTACCTACTTTGAGTAAACAGTTATATGGTATGCATAAGATTTGACGAAAAGTAGGTAACTTTTTATAACACCAATAAACTTTGAAGGCAAAAAAGAGTTAAGAGTTTGATGCGAATCGCTTAGGCGATGCTTGAATAAAATGATGAGAAAGTTAAGAAACAGTGGTTTTATTATCTTTTTTTGCCGCTTCATGGCAATATACATGCTAAACGTGTGTATAGATGCGCCAGATGCGTTTCTTCATCATATGCCAGAAGATTTATCATACAACGATCAAGAAAGTATCGCGGAGGTAATCCTTGAAAAAGTTTTAGGGTATGAAAACGCGATACCAGAGTATGATGATAGAGAAACTGATCAAAGCCTCGTTTTTAAGAATCCTCTGACGCTGGACAATTATACTTTACCAGAAGCAAATAACAGGCTCGTAGATTTAGCTAGTCAAAGAGATGCACTGAAACGAGGCCTGTATTTATTCTATTTCCCCATCCAATACCTGGATATACCCTCCCCACCCCCTAAAGTTTGATAGACTCATAAGATTTACTACGCTTGCTGCTTTATCCCAAAAGCAGCCTGATATTTTATTGTCTCATGATAAATCAACTAATAATGAAAATACTTCATCATACATATATCACTTTGTTTATACTATTATTGTCTATCAGTGCTTTAGCACAATCTTCTCAACCTACAACTACCCCTGATAGTATTCGGGTGCAAACCCCAAAAGCGAAGCAGAAGCCAGATAAAGTGCTTCATGCCGAACCCTTATACATTGACTTGATAAGGGACCTTGGTGCGCGCAAAGGGGAAAAGGAATGGAACGTAGGACTTGGCATTACCGATAATGAAACCTACGACCAATACGAAGCCTTGATAGAATACGAATGGGCACCAATTGATCGTCTGGGTTTAGAAGTCGAATTACCGTTTTCACTTTATTACCCTACCAACGGAAATGAAGTAGCGCCAGGGAGTAGATTGAATAGTGTAAAACTGGCGGCTCAGTATTCGTTTTTTGTATCCAAAAAATATAGCACAAGTTTAGCCATTGGTTACATTCACGAATTTGAATTGATCGATTTTGCCCGTTATAATCAAGCCCAGGTTTTTACAGGGAACGTATACAACCCTTTTTTGATAGCGGCCAAAAGGTGGGGACACAACTTTCATACTTTGGTATATACTGGACCATCTATTCAGCATCATTTTCAAGATGATTCAATACAAACCAGATGGCAGATCAATAGCAATGTTCATTATATGATTCCTGGTACAAAAAACTTTATCGGGGTGGAATTTAATAAAACATTGGAAAGAGCTGATTTTGACATGACACTCCGACCGCAAATGAGGGTGAGTGTTGCCGATAATTTGCTGATAGGCATTGTGGTAGGCATACCTGTTCATCGGGAAAATGAACGCTTTAGCTCATTTTTAAGATTGATATATGAACCAGGGCATAAAAAAAACCACTTATAAGGCAGTATAGCTTGAGGTAATATTTATAAACCAAAACCTCCTTTGAGAAACATTCCCAAAGGAGGTTTTTTTATAAGTTGACGCATACTACTGACATTTTAGCTAAAGTTAGCCGTGAGGACACGGCTAACAGCGCGGCTGCCTTCGTGTGTGTCTCCACAAACGAAAAATGTCTAGTAGTATGATGTTTATACAAAGCTTAAGCATCTTTCACTTCGTGCATGTATACTTCTTGATGTGGGTAAGGAATACTGATATTTTCTTTATCAAAAGTCAATTTCACATTCTCCTGCATATCAAAAAATACTCCCCAGTAGTCAGCGGCATTTACCCATACGCGCATTACAAAGTTTACGGAGCTATCGGCTAACTCTGATACGGCCAAAAACGGTGCTTTGCCTTCCTCTTTCAAAATACGTTTGTCATTGGCAATCAACTGATTTAAAACATCCTTAGCCTTGGCAATATCATCGCTGTAACCAATGCCAAAAACCATATCTACCCGTCGTTGAGACTCTACTGAATAGTTGACAATACTTGAATTGGCCAAGCCACCATTAGGAATTACAATGGTCTTGTTGTCAGGTGTTTTGAGAATAGTATTGAAGATTTGAATGTCGCGTACTACACCTGCGTGTCCTCCTCCTTCTATAAAATCTCCTACTTTGAATGGACGGAAAATCAAGATCAATACGCCTCCAGCAAAATTAGATAAGCTTCCTTGTAGGGCCAGACCAACGGCTAAACCTGCCGCTCCTAATACGGCTACAAACGAAGTGGTTTTGATGCCCACAATAGAAGCCACACTAATAATAACTGCGGCTTTGAGGGCAATGCTTACCAAACTTACCAAGAAGTTTTTGACTGTAGCATCGGTTTCTCTCCTGTCCAGGCTCTTTCTAAAAAGATTAGCAACAATTTTTACAATCTGGAGTCCAATAATTAAGGTAGCAGCTGCCAGTAAAATTTTGGGTGCATAATCTACTGCAGATCGAGTAATTTGGTTAATATACTTTTCCATAATTCAAAGATATTAATAGGTTTGAGTGTATTTATAAATGCAATGGTTAACAATAATTTAAAACTTTACGAGCAAACCAATATCCAACACGTGTTTAAATTGGATGGCCCGAACACTGGCTCCATCTTCTTGTGGAATGAGCACGTCGTTGTCGTACAACAACTGGGTGCCAAAACTGGCGTTCAGATATTTATTAATTTTAAATACCAGGTTAGTAGTCCAGTTTACGTCTATAAACTCCATAGTCTCATAATTAGCAAAGAGATTCAGGAATGTATCAAAGGTAACATTTTCCATAGGACTAAACTTGAGTTTAAAGGTAAAGTCAATCCCCAACTCATTCCGCACTTTTTTTCCTGGACTTACCCCAAAAGCACCTGCTTGAGAGAGTGAGTCATCCAGTACGACCGTAATCTTATTGGCAATGGGTGAAAGCACCGCCGAAAATAACTTGTTTTGATACCCCAGACCCACAGTTGGTAAGATATAAGCAGGAGAGAAGAAGTCTGAAATTTTTTGATCGATAGATTCTTTACCCAGTGAATCTGTTTTGTAAGTATAACCCGGCTGAAGTTGCGTTTGAAAGTTCAAAGCCGCCGAAATGTTCCAGTTTTCCGTCAATTTATACCCATACTTACTGGTGAGAATCAACTGATCTTTGGTTTTTTTGAACAATTGGTCATTATCTCCTACTCGAGCCAAACCGTAGTCAACTACCAAAGAATTATCCCAAATACTACTGTTGGTTTCACGTTTAGCAGTGAGGTTGACCACCGCTCCCAAGGCAATTGAGTTTTCCCCTCCTGCTGCCCAGTTGCTAAGGCCTGTGTTGTTGAAAGTGAGTCTAAAAAAGCCCCCTTTAGTCCAGGGAGAAGTGCTTGTGGTATCTTGCGCTTGTACTATACAATAAGATGAAAGCAAACCAATGGTTAGAATTAATTTGGTAAAATGTTTTTTCATATTTTTAGATTTACAATTGATATAAAAAACAGGTCGTTTTATTGGACGGAAAGTTAGCAAATAGGGTAAGAAAAATAGGTGAACGACCAGAAATTACCCACCAACCCAAAAAATATGTGTATGAACTTGAGTAAAACAAACCAAATTCCCGAACTTGCGGGGCAGTAGCATAGAGGCATTGAGTCTCAAGCGTGCAAGTACCCTTGGCTCAATCCCCAAAAAAACTGTTAAAACTCACAACATGCGGCATTTATTAGGGATCAAGGACATTTCGAAAAATGATATAGAGCGCATATTTGAGATGGCAAGCCATTTTAAAGATGTAATCAATCGCCCCATCAAAAAAGTACCCTCATTGCGGGATATTACGATTGCTAATGTATTTTTTGAAAACTCTACCCGTACTAAGCTTTCTTTTGAATTGGCCGAAAAACGACTTTCGGCAGATGTAATCAATTTTTCAGCATCGGGTAGCTCTGTCAAAAAAGGCGAAACCTTGCTAGACACGGTCAATAATATTTTGGCCATGAAAGTAGACATGGTCGTTATGCGCCACTCGAGCGTAGGAGCAGCACATTATTTAGCCAAAAGGGTAAATGCACGCATTGTAAACGCAGGAGATGGCACCCACGAGCACCCCACTCAAGCCTTGTTGGACTCTTTTTCGGTGCATGAAAAATTAGGAGAAGTGGCGGGTAAGAAGGTGGTAATTGTGGGAGATATTTTACATTCCAGAGTAGCATTATCCAATATTTTTGCTTTTCAAAAACTCGGAGCCGAAGTAATGGTGTGTGGGCCCATTACCTTACTGCCCAAATATATTCAATCACTGGGGGTAAAGGTAGAACTAGATGTACAAAAAGCATTGGAATGGTGTGATGTAGCCAATGTATTGAGAATTCAACTCGAGCGTCAGCAAATCAAATACTTTCCTTCTTTGCGAGAGTATTCATTGTATTATGGTATAGACAAAAAACGCTTGAATCGTCTCGACAAAGAAATCACCATTATGCATCCTGGCCCTATCAACCGTGGCATAGAACTCAATAGCGATGTGGCCGATTCGGATCACGCCATTATCCTAGAACAGGTAGAAAACGGAGTAGCGGTACGTATGGCAGTGCTTTACTTATTGGCCGAAGGCATCAAACCTATGTAGTGTAAGGGGAGTTTGAATAAACTAAACAATTAGAAAACAATGGAATACGACATAAATATGCTCCAGGTAGCCTCTAGCCAAAACTGGTTAGAGATGGTGATGGGGGATTTTGATTCTTTTTTGCAAGACCACGCCGATTGTGAACGCAAAGCTTCGGCCATGGCCATGAGCTTTGTAGCCAAATTTCCCGACCGAGTAGAAATCATTCCTGAGCTAATAGATATTGGAGTAGAAGAGTTGCAACACTTCAAACAAGTGTATAAAATAATGGAAAAGCGTGGAGTACACCTACCCGAAGGTATGGCTAAAGATATGTACATCAAGCGCCTGGTCAATTTGTGTCGTTCTACCAAAGAAGAACGTTTTATGGATCGCTTAATATTGGCTTCTTTAGTAGAATGGCGAGGTTGTGAGCGTTTCAAAATGGTAGCCGATGCCCTGGATGTGGACAAAGACCCTGACCTGAAACGTTTTTACCAATTATTGTGGGAGTCGGAAGCCCGCCACGGTGAAAGTTTTATCGATATGGCACTTCGTTATCTACCCGAAAAAGACGTGGAAAGCCGTCTGGCCTATATGGTAGAAGAAGAAGCCAAGATTTTGCAAGGTTTAGAGTTGAGAGCGGCTTTGCATTGATGAAAACTAGAGAGCTATAAAAAATCCCGATAAACAGGCCTGTCTATCGGGATTTTTTTTGTGAGTTTAAACAAGCATTAATCTATGCTTGCGCGATAGAGTTTTTTCTTATGTTTAATGATTTTGCGAAAAGCCAAAGAAATTTCTGGAATACCATTGCTTTCATTGAGCGGCAGACTAGAGCCAAAGCGTAGGTCATAGCTCAATCCTACGATAAAATGTGGGTTGTAGTATTCAAACGAAAAAATTAACGCATTATCGAGGCTATACCAAAGCCCAAACCCTAAGTTGGTATAAGGATCCTCTTCATGTTTGGGGTAAAACTTAGTCAAAGCCCCTACGTTTACTTGGCTGCTATTGCCCTGCAAAATCCAGCGAGCATTGGGCTGAATGGTCATTTGGTCATTATCAAACACGCGCCAACCACCTGTCAAAATCATACGTGCAGGTAATAAATCACTGTTTTGTCCAGCAGCCTTTTCAAAAAAGGTAACATTGGGCTGATTAAAATTATAGATCGAAATTCCTAAATAGTTTCTGATACGAGCGTGCTTGTCGTCCGAATACACCATAGTACCCGCACTAAAAGTGGCAAAACCAATCGAGTTTCCCACTAGGTTTTCATTGGTAGGTAGTGAAGGATCTATCCCTCCATACACAAACTGGCTTTCGGTAGTAAAATCGGCTACTAAACGACGGTTGAAATAACCAACCTGCATCCCCATGCTCCAATGGCTCAACCCTCCAATGTCTAGATTATGCGCATAAGTTAAATGTCCTCCGGTAGTTTGAAGTTTGGTTTGGTCACCGGCCACTTGAGAATCCTGCAAAAGTGAAACTCCCAGACCACCCCAACGGTGTACTCGACTTACTTTACCAAAAGTGCCGCTTACCCGGTCTTGCTTGCTTACAAAAGGCAATACAAAAGAGAACATCGGAGTAGAAAAAGCTTGCCCATTCTGGGTAAATTGGGTGCGATAGTTGAGCATCACCAACATTTCGTTTTTCATAGCTACCGTAGCGGGGTTAAGCATAATCGGACTATGGTGAAACTGCGAATATTGAATATTTTGAGCGGTGGCCGATTGAGGAGCAAAGGTGGTAATCCAAAGAAAGCTTATAACTAATATTTTGTAAAATAATTTCATTGCTTGAGTTATTTATGGTTAAGGTCTGCTTGAGTTATGGAATAAGTAAAGACAAGTTACCTGACTAAAATCACACTTCCATTATTATTTCCATTGAATCGAATATTGGTGCCATCACTAAACTTGCCTGTGATATACCAAAGATACACCCCAGCAGGTTGGTTTTTGCCATTGAACTTACCATCCCAACCAAAGTTTGTTGCTTCGTTTACATCACTGGTTTGGTATACCAGGGTACCCAGGCGATTGAAAATTCGGAAATTGATTTCGCTGACATTTTCGTGCGTAACAATTCTGAAAAAGTCGTTGGTACCATCACTATTGGGGGTAAAAGTATTGGGTAAGAATGCATTTCGGTTAATGCCTGGATCAATGGTAATCGATATTTCTTCAGACCAATCAGAGCCAACAAAACTATTGTCGATAGATTGTAGACTAATGTAATAAGTTTTTCCCCAGTCCAGGTTTCGCAGTGTCCAGGTAGTGCCTCCAAAAATATTCCCTTTGCCTACAATTTGCCGGACACCTGTGCTAGAGTTCGAATGCGGAGATTGGGTTTGTTGTTCTCCTGGTTTGAGTCCCACCCGTAAGTTATAGGTAAGTGCTTCTTGGGGGGTAGTCCCATCCGAGCCCGCCGTCCAGTTGATAACAATTGTATTGGATTGAGCTGGAGTAATAGTAGCGGTCAAGTCAGTAGGAGCATTAGGTTTGGTATTCGCAGTAAAGTTAGTAGTACCATTACGATAGAGTTTGGTTTGGCCGTCAAAACTGCTACTGTCCAGCCCGGCAATCACCATATCGAGGTCTCCATCATTGTCAAAATCGCCCCAGGCTGCACTACTTATTTGAGCCTCGGTAATAGTTCTGGCCGAAGTATCTGCCGCTAAAATATTGAAACCGCCTGCGCCATCTCCCTGATACACAAAAGAATACACCTGTCGAAGTGAGTCATTGCGACCAGTAAGCAAAATATCCAGATTACCATCATTGTTGTAGTCTCCCCACAATGCCTTCCCTTCGTTAGATTGGGCCACGTTGGCGTTCAAATCAGTAAAAACGATGCTATCGGCAACCAAATCATTACGATATATTTTAGTGACCGCCTGAGTACTGTCCCATCCAGTGATCAATAAATCCAAATCACTGTCATTATCAAAATCCCCCCAGCTAATCGATCCCCAAGCTACCGATTTAAACCCGGTAAGGTTACTATTTTCAAACGTTCCGTTGCCTTTATTCCGATAAACTTGGGTAGTTACCCCAGTAGAAAAGCCATTGGTAGTACCAATAAACGCCAAGTCACTGTCACCATCGTTGTCATAATCTCCAAACGAAATAGAGCCATTGTAAAATCCAGGAATGTTATCAATACCACTATCTGTTAGGTTCCCCTGCCCATCGTTGCGATAAATAATGGTGCTGGCTCCAGCCGGTAAGCCATCTTTAGTGCCCGAAACTGCCAAATCCAAAAAACCATCATTGTTATAATCTACCCAAGCCACTGAGCTAGACGATACTGCCACAATGCCAATACCACTATCTACAAAAGAGCCTCCATCATTGCGATAGATGCGGGCAAAAGTTTCACGGTTGGCATCCTCTCCGGTAATAACCAGGTCCAGGTCACCGTCGTTGTCATAATCTCCCCAAGCCAAAGCGCCTTTTTGTATTCCGGTTAGTTCCACCCCACTATCGGTAAAAGAACCATTGTCGTTACGGTATAGCTTTGTTATCAGTTGGGTAGTGGCAGTATTGTTACCACTTACAATATTAAACCCGGCAATGACCAAGTCCAGATCTCCGTCATTGTCATAGTCTCCCCAAGCCAGAGTACCATTGTAAATACCCAAAAAGCTGGAAGTGCCCCCCACTGGGTTGTTCACTTCGGTAAATGTTTGTGCGCTAATTTTAAAGCTGGTGATAAGGCACAATGCTCCTATTAAAAGTTTCTTTGTTAGCATAAAAAATATTAATTCGACTTTGTGATTTTGGTTGAAAGTTAATGAAAAAAAATCAAAATGAGTGAGGTGATAGGCTGGTTGAAATACGAAAAGTAATAGTTTTTGAAATGAACCTTAACTACCAGGCTTGATAATCTGGTTTCTCAAAACCGTAATTTCCTGAAATATTTGTTTGAGTACCTGTTTTGGAATTTCCTCTTTTTGCTGTTCTATTACCAAGGTACCATCAGCCCTTTTTCGGGTAACTTGTTTGGTAGTTTTTACCTGATCAAATATTTTGTGCAGTTTTTTAAGTTCCAGAATCATTTTATGAACATAAGCTTTGCTATCATAAAAAGAAAGCAAGGCTTCAATTTGTTCTAGAATTAACTTCTGGGCGATGATTTCGTGGGTAAGCACTTTGTTGGGTTTCTTGAGGTCCATGCTTACCGTAAGGTACATAGACTCTACCCAGCCTCCAGCCAAACTCAACAGCGAAAGTTCCGGCTGTTTTCGCTCGTGAAACTTCTTGTCTAACTTGGCAAAAATATCGTTGGTAATGGCAAATAAAGAGTCCAACTCGTTGCTGTGTAGCACCAGGCGCTGAATGATTTCGAAGTTGAATAAGTCTACCGAATGTAAACTATCAGCAAGTCGTTTTACAGCGGTTAAATGAATAAAAGCTTGTGATTTGGCTTTAGGGTTCTCGTTGTAAATGTTGATATAGCCCAAATCGGTACTATATACCCCTAAATTGAGTGCCTGCTGAGCAGGAGTCCGATAAAACTGAGCGTTGGAAACCGGGTTGAGCAAATCTTTCTGAAACTGAATACCCACATCTTTAATGAGATAAGAAATCTCCAAAGAGTTAGGCAAGGTCTTCATGACGTTTTGCAATAATTGTTGCTCAAAACTTTGAGCCAATGTGTTAGATACGCAACAGATGAGTAGTGAAAATAAGGTAATGATGTACTTCATAGACTTTGACTTTGTTCAATTTTTGAAAAAAAATTGCCAGACTTAAACTGAAGAATAATCTTATGAATCCGCTATAATCATACCTTTTTGTGTGATCTTAAACTTTCACTCCCAATAGGGTGATATCATCTCTTTGTTCAGTATTGCCCTGAAAGCTGAACAAGGTTTCCTGAAGGGCGATTTTTTGCATACTCATAGGTTTATGTCTATGAGCATCCAGGGCCTTTAATAAACGTTTTTCACCAAAATTCCTTCGTCGTTCGTTGGGCATGTCAGCAAACCCATCCGAGGACAAATAAATGGTGTCTTTGTGACTATCGAGTGGTAGTTGATGGGTAGAAAATATACGCTCAGCAGTTAGTTGGACTCCACCAATGCTCAAACGATCTCCTTTAATCTTATGAATCTTGTTTTGATGGCTATAGTATAAGGGACGTTTGGCTCCCGAAAACAATACCTCACATTGCTGATGATTTATTTTTTCAATGCGGCACAGGCAAACATCCATTCCGTCGCTGTTACGTTTTTCGGCTTGTTTGAGACGCGACCTAATCTTGAGATGCAATTCAGTCAAAATCTGCCCAGGATCTATAATTCCGTTCTCACTTACAATCTGATTGAGCAAGTTGCTGCCAATCATGCTCATAAAAGCGCCTGGCACCCCATGCCCCGTACAATCTACCGCAGCCACAAACACATACTGCTTAAACTGGGTAGTCCAATAAAAATCTCCTGAAACAATGTCTTTGGGTTGATAAATTACAAAATGGCCACTAAACAAGCTATTCAATACGCCCTTATGAGGCAAAATGGCCTGTTGGATAGTTTGTGCATATTTTATACTTGAGGTAATGAGCTTGTTTTGTCGTTCCAGTTTTTCCTTTTCTTGCACCAGTATCAATTGGATTTCTTCCAGCTGTCGCATACTGGTTCTTAGCTCTTCTTCTTTTTCTTTGATTTCTTCGTATGACTTCTCTAGAGAAAGCGACTGCTCTTTCAAAATATCGTTTTTAAGAGAAAGTTCTTCGTGCGAAACCTCCAATTGAATTTCCCTTTCCCGCATTTTTACCTGAGTTGTTTCCAACTCTTCTACGTGCTGTAGCATCACCTCTTCAGCAGCGCTCAGTTCTTCGGTTTGTAGTTTATACAATTCAAGCAAATAGTGTGTTTTTTTATTGCCTCTTAGATTAGCAATAGAATTGGCAATGTCTTCCCCAATTTTCTCAAGAAATATTATCTGAGCATCTGATAGTGTATTAAAAAATGCCATTTCCAATACACCTTCTATTTTTTCCTGAGTCATACAAGGGATCAGTAACAATGTCTTAGGAGGAGCATCGCCTAACCCTGACCTCACCTGGAGGTAATTGCAAGGAAGATCGGTAAGGTGTATGGTTTTTTGTTCAAACATCACTCTTCCCAACAAACCTTCTTGGGTACAAAATTTCTTTTGGGCATATCTTACCCGGTCATAGGCCAAAAAAGCACCTAACTCGAAATAAGCATCTTCTGAGTCTTCCGGTTTTTCAAGTGTGTAAATGGCACATTGAGCTGCCTCGAGATAATTGGCCAGAAAAACAACCGCCTCTTGACAAAGATTTTCTATTTGATGGGAATGCTGCCTGATTTGATTACGAAACTGCAATAAACCTTGGTTTTGCCATTGGGCTATCTGTTCTTCCTGGTGGTATTTTTTTAAATATTGGGCGAGTGCTACCAGGTTTTTTCTCAGATGATCTTGTTCGCCTTGCAATACAAAGTCCTGGTTATAATCCCCCTGTCTCAATTTTGCCACAAACTGGGTAGTTTGTTGGATGTAGTGATTGATCATTTGTCCTAAACGGATCACCTCGTGTAATTCATTCCCTTTAGCAATCGTGGGTGGAGTAGGAGTATTGCCACGCATCAATTGCCTGAAAAAGTGATTGATTTGACTGATTTTACCTGAGAATTGGGTAAAGAAATAATAGCTAATGACGATACTGGTGATCAGACACAGCGCAATAAAAAACCACAAAAAACGATTAAATGTGGCTACTTTGGTTTGATTATGGGCTTGCTGGTGTTGAATGTATTGCTGGTTTTTTTCAAGAATGATTGTCAGCTGCCGAGTGATTGTGCGATGGATTTGGCGTTCCTGAGCAAAAGTGGCGGCCTCTTCTTGTATTGCTTTTTGTCGGTTTATAAAACTACGATCCTGCAACAACAACTCAAGTTGTGATACCACATCCCGATAGCGTATTAGGTTTTGCTGGAGCGATTCCCAATGATCATAATTGACATATGATTGTTGAATGAGGTAATGTTCATGTTTATGTATTTGCTGCCAGATATTGGTGATGTTGATTGGCCAAAGAGTTGCTACAACTGAGTTGGTATCGGTATAAGAAATGGGAAGTAGGTGGTCTGCTATCCGAGACTTTATTTCATGAAGCTTACCCAAAAGCTGTTGCGTATGATAATTTAAATCCTGAGATTGATCAAGTCCTGTAGTACTTCTACTAGCAAAAATACCATAAAACACAAATAGCCCAATATATAATATATTGAGCACTAAGAGTTGATATTGAAAATGCTGGAGTAAAAACCTGATCCGTTTCATAGCAAAGAGTTATGCTTCTTCCAAGACCTGGATTTTGCCTACAAACCAATGTTTATCCAAAAAGTTCATGGTAGAAAACTCAAGGTGTGCTTCTACAACTTCTCCATTTTTGGTATTAAGTACCACAGAATTGGCAGACTTTTTTGATTTAGCTTGATGTTTTTTCAAAAAGGTTTTAAAATTAAACCGCGTTTTAGAGGAGCCTACCAATACTTTGAGTAATTCGCCATGAAGCTCATCACTGGCATAATCCAGTAGCTTTTCGGCCGCTGGGTTGAGCATTTCTATCAAGCCATCTTGGTTTACCAAAAACATAGGTTGAGGAGTGGCTTCTGTTAAAATCTCGAGTTTTTCCAGAGATTCATTCAAGCTTTCTATTTGATCTTTTACTTGTTTTTCTCGCTCTACCTCATGGGTTACATCCCTAATAAAAGAAGTAAATAATTGCTCACCATTAATAAAAGAATGACCTACAGTAATGTATGCCGGAAACGAGGAATTATCTTCCCTCATGGCAGTAATGTATCGCCCCAAACCTTGCTGGGTTTTGTTTAGATCATTTACACTCGTATGCAAATATTCGAGATAGGTTTGGTTATCTGTCAATGGTAAAATGGTATTGATATTTTCTCCAACGATTTGTTCGGGATTATACCTGAAAAACTTCTCTGCCATCAAGTTAAAGTCCTGAATAACACCTTGGCTATTACAGGTAATGACCGCGTCGGTAATGCTATCAAAAATAGATTTAAACTGAAGCTGAGTAATTTCGGTAGTTCTAATCAAATCTTCCTGTGTTTCAGTCAATTGTTCCAGCTTCTTCTTTAAAATTTCCTCCTGTGCTTTCAGTTGATCATTTTGTTCAATGGCCTGCGCCTCGAGTTTTTTCATTTCGGTGACATCAGTAGCTACTCTAATCACTCTTTGCGGAAAACCGTTTTCATCCAGTACTGGGGAGTAAGTGGCTGTTAAAAACACCTTACCATTATCCTTATTGGTTTCTTCAATATGTTTAGTTACTACTTCTCCATACTTAAGTTTGCTCCAAAGTTCCTGATAGTCAGCAGCTTTGCCATTGGTGTATTTAAATAAATTTTGGAAGTTTTTACCCTGTATTTCTTCTAAATCATAATGCCATAAGTGCAGTTGCCTCTCATTGGCCGAGGTAATGGTGCCATCCATAGTAAACTCAGCAATGGCCGCATTGTGTTCAATATTTGCGAGCTTGATGGCATGGTCACGGTTTTGATGATAGCTTTGGGTAATATTAAACGCTACCTTATGGACTTTTTCTGGTCGTCCCTCGCTACCCAAAATCGGAGAATAAGCAGCTTTGATCCATATTTCTTCCCCGGTTTTTGTGAGCCTTTTAAATTCTCCGTTTACATTTTTGCCATTTCTAAGGTCTTGCCAAAACAATTTATAAGCCTCAGACTGAACATAGGTAGGCGCACAAAAAATACTATGGTGTTTATTGACTACTTCCTGTGATACATACCCTGTAGCCTCTAAAAAATTATCATTAACATCAATTACGTGGCCGTCCAGATCAAAAGTGACCGAAAGCAAAGACTGATCAAGTGCATTCAGACGTCCTGCCAATTCACTCTCTTTTTGAGCAAGATCATCACGAGTAGCTTGCAACTCCTCGTTGTTTTGTCTGATTTCTGTTTCAATTTTTCGTAACGATTCACTCTGTTCCTGGGATACCTCAAGCAATCTTCGGGTTTCTTCGTTGGTTTTTACACTTATGATAGAAGAAGCAATACTGTCGCTGATTTTTTCTAAAAAATCTATTTCGTGAAGATCTAATAATTGAAAAGAGGCCACTTCCAAAGCACCAATCACTTTTTCGTTATTGATTAATGGTACAATGGCTAAATTTTTCGGAGAGGCATCCCCCAAGCCAGAGGTGATTTGAATGTAATTATCAGGAACTTCTTTTAGATAAATCGTCTGCTTTTCAAAAATAGCTCGCCCCACAAGTCCCTCATGAATATCTTGACGATAGTTTACCTTACGTTGCCGATCAAAAGCAATGCAGGCCTTCAGTTCTACAAATTCATTTTCACCCTCTTTTTTCTCAATGTCTTTTTCGATGATATAAATGCCCCCTTGATTTACCTGAGTGTAATTGATTACAAAACTAATGATACTGGCATACCATTGATTGACATCCTCGAAACTAGTGCGGAGCATTTGCCCAATTTTGGCTTGCCCCTCGGTAATCCATTTTTGTTTCTTTTCTTCTATGGATACTTTTTTGAGTTTTTGACGCATTTGTAAGAGAGCGTTCCCCAAAGTGTCCTTTTCGCTGGCAGGTTCAAAGTTTTCATCAAATTTACTTTCACCAATGTGTAAGGCGAAAGTAGAGGCTTGTTGAAGATTTTTGGCCAATTGATTACCAGAATGAATGATAGAACTTAGCTCATTATTGGTGATTGGGACAGGAGCAGGAATGACTCCTTGAGAAAGTTCTTCGAGTAAATTCAGAGGAGCCTTGATTGATTTTTTGAGAGAGCGCACCAAAGAAAGAGACAACAGGATGGTGATAGTAAAGGAGATGAAAAAAATAACTACTCCCAAAATATTAGTATTGGCCAGGTTTTGACTTACATCTCTTACTTCTGCCTCTAATAAATCCAAATTCGAATTAGCCAAAGGAAATAGTAAGTTTCTAAGGTTTTTACGAGCTGGCGAAGCGCGATCTTTCACCATTTTTTCCAATATCTTTCGTTTTTTACGAATACTATTGACCAAGGCAATTGTTTGTAAACTCTTGAGAGAGTCTAGTGTAAGGGGGGCGTTTTCATTGAAATTGAGGTTTTCCAATAGATATTTGTCTATATCGTTTTGAATAACCTTATACTGAGCCACCAGCATTTGGATGGAATCTACTCTTGCTTTATTAGCATTTAGACTAAGGTTGTCACGTTCGTTGACAAGTTTTTGGAGGTTGGGTTCAATCTGGTTTTGCCATACCGTGAGCCTTTCTAACCTAAAAGGTTCTTCTTTGGTCATGATAAAAGCACGCTGAGAGGCAGACACTCGATTGAGTCCACTGATCACCGATTGAGCGGCAAGAGTAATGGGAGCTCTAAAGTTGATTACTTTTTCACTCACATTTTGTGTTTTTCTGTTTTGAGTAGTTACTACAGCAGTAAATGTGAGAAGCAATAGCAAGAAAATGATACCTAGTAAAATTATTCTGCCCTGTATGGATCTAAAGTCCAATAGCTTAGGTTTTCGCGAACTGTTCATAATCCTGGTTTTTTAGTCTTATTAGTTGAATATTTTTGCTTAAAAAACAGTGTGATTACTTTAATTATGAATGTAGTTGTACTTTCGCTTATGGTGATAAGATCATATAATAGCTATTGGTTAGTATTGTTAAAAGATCAATTACTTGAATAAACTTATTTAGCAGAAGTGAATTGTTAAACGAGACTTGGAAGGTCCCCATGTTATGCTTCAAATATATCTTTTACTTGCTATTAATTTGGTAAGAATGTAGAGTTGTTTTATAAGGTCGTCAAACTCTTGTCAAATAAAATTGACCAATATTAAAATGCACTTATTATGGTATAATACTGCATTAGATTTCTTTTGTTAATGAAAAAGGACGAAATATTTTATTTTTTAGGTAAACAACATATTGTAAAAGGGAATCTTCCATAGTTAACATAATATATGGTTATTTCTTTTCTTCATACCGCCAAATCTGCATTTGTAAATTATAACGAATAGCAATTATTCTTATAAAAATTACCAGGCTTACTCCACTAATGGTAGTATAGGGCTCAGCCACCCCAAAATGTTGCAAAAGCATAAACAATACCCCACCCGAAAGACAGGCCATCGCGTAGATTTCTTTATGAAAAATTAAGGGAACTTCATTGACCAACGTATCCCGAATAACTCCACCAAATACCGCTGATACCATACCCATCAGCACGGCAATGGTAGGGTGGACTTCCAGCAAAAGTGCTTTTTGTAATCCCAGTACAGTAAATACCCCAATCCCGATGGTATCAAACACCGCAAAAGTGCGCTTGAGATTAATGAGGTATTTGCGAAAAAGCATGGCACACAATATTCCTAACCCAATGGCATCGAGGTATATCAGGTTTTTGACCCACCCCAAAGGGTAGCTTCCCAGCACTACATCGCGGATAGTACCTCCACCTACAGCAGTGATAAACCCAATAAAAGCAGTACCAAAAAAATCCAGGCGTTTTTCGGCAGCTGCCAAAGCTCCACTAATGGCAAATACAAAAGTGCC
>DMXI01000484.1 GCA_003483885.1 Microscillaceae bacterium | reverse complement strand
TTATTTTCTTTATCCTTCTTTTTCCAAAATTTTAATCGCATATCTATGTCTTTTTAAAAAATTGACCCGCAAAAGTAAGGGTTTTTTCAATGGTTTTGTTATAAAAAACTGGCTTTTTTCGGAGGTTATAGGATTATTCTAAAATGGTATCCAAAACTATTTGCCAAAGTATTTTTTAGGGTCTACCACCTGTCCATTTTTGTGTACTTCGTAGTGCAAATGAGGGGCAGTAGAGTGTCCTGTATTACCGCTGAGGGCAATTTGGGTACGCTTTTTCACCTTGTCTCCCGGCTTTACCATCAGCTTAGACAAATGCGTATAAGTAGTGCTGTAAGCATCGTCGTGCTTGATCGTGATATAATATCCTTTCTTAGAATCAAACGAGGCTTTGGTTACAGTGCCGTTGGCCGTAGCAAATACTTGGGTACCTACAGGTACTTTGATATCTACTCCACGATGAAAGCGATTTTGGCGGGTAAACGGAGGAATGATATGACCAAAACCAGAGACCACTGGAAATTCTTGATTCAAAGGGTGAGAATCGGGGCGTTCCTGGGCTTGTACCACTACGCCAATAAACAATATCAAACAAGCCGCAATGAGGGTACTCATACGAGCCATTCGGCGGGTAAGCGGGGCGCGTTCAACCGAGCGCTTGGTGGCCTTTTGGACTTTTAGAATGCCTTCTTCTCCAAATGAAACCAAGGTTTGTTGATAAGCCTGCTCAAAAGAAGTATTATGATCCCACATGGTTTCTTCCACCGCACAACAAATATGGTCTAGCAACTCGCCTTCCAATGGTTGGTGAGTAAGTCCCTGACTACGCAGGTCTTCCAGTATCCAGTCCACTTTTTCTTCTGATAAATAATACATAACTATGAAGTTGCGGTTTTTAAAGAAAGTAATGATTGCATGGTTTCTACAAAGTCGGCAAACTCTTCCAGCTTATTTTTGACAGTGGAAGTGCCTTGAGGAGTGAGTGAATAATATTTGCGGACGCGTTTCCCAATGTTGATGGTTTCGGTTTGGAGTAAACCTTCGGCCTCCAGCTTGTGCAAACTGGGATACAGAGCCCCTTCGGTGATCACAATTTTATCACTGGATAACATTTTTACTTTTTGGGTAATTTCGTATCCATACATTTTGCCGTTTTCAGCCAACAGCTTAAGAATGATGGTTTTAAGTGTGCCTTTGAGTAGTTCTTTAGAATACATAAAGCAAAAATACATCAAAAACTTAGGCATTACAATAAGGAGTAATTAAAAATAAAAAAAAGAGCGCTTTTGAGGGCGCTCTTTTTTACTCGAATTAATTAAGATGGAGTTATTGAACTACTTGATCAACACCAATTAATTGTTTGTATTGTGCATTATCAAGTAAATCAAATAACCTATTTGCCATTTGCTTCATACCTGACACGTACTCTGGCTTAGCCTTCTGCTCTAAGTAGCTATTAATGGCACTAGGTGCATTTACATATTTATCTAGGATTCCATTGATGAAATTGTCAGCAATTACATCAATCCCAAACATCTGATACTGATTCTCAAGAAAAGGCTCTTCTAAATCTGAATAGTTTAAAATGATAGATTTTTTTAAGTTTTCACAAATATTAAGAGCCTTTCCTAAATAATCTATTTCTGTAAGTACTTGTATAAGCTCTGGTTGTGGGTGGCAATCTGACTTATCTACTTTAACCGTTGTGTGAGTGTATATTCCAGGGTATTTATTGATTGCTTTAGAAAAAGGATCTTTAGGGAGCGGTAGCGCAGAAAAGTCAGGTATCATATGAAATATTTTTTCTTTGTCATTTTGCATTGGAATATCTTCTTCAATACATAGATAAACCAATAATTTTTTGAGAGACTCAAGCTGTTTATCAGAATACTTCAGAAAGTACTCATTACCACGATAGCCTTTTTTATAATCATTATCATCTGATCCAGGAGAAAAAAACTTTTTCCAGGTACCATTCTTATTAAAAACCTCCTTGCTCATTTCTTCTGTATAGTGCTGGATATACTCGCTACTCAAGGCTGTTTCTGAACCCTGGCTATCTTCTATTCTTAGAATTGCGGAGGAGAGAGAACTCGATGCCCTGTTTTTATAAACTGTTGCACCGCTTTCTTCTGCTTTGTACACATAACCGTAATTAATGAGTTCAATACCTATTGTATCATCGTCAAACGAACATCCGTAAGTGCCTCCTGGAATGCTACTTTGAAAGCGTCCATACATTTTGATATCTTTCTCTTTATTGTTTTCAAACCAACCATAAGATTTGAGATGTTTAGGACCACTTGTTCCTTTTAAAATACCAAGATGGCAATGCCAGTATTTTTTATAATTTACTGTTTGATAAATTTTACCATCGTCAGCATTAAGTGATACATTGTATGATTGATTATTATTTCGATAGCCAATGCCAGAAAAAGCACCTTCTATCTGAAATGGAACCCCCATATTAGCATAGCTATTCCATCCAGCAGTATGGTGTATGTAGATTTGTTTTATTTTCTTAGATCTACTTTGGTAACGTCTCTCAGTAGGTTTTAACGTTTGGTCATCAATATTGGGTTTTTCAATAATGAGTTTACCATATTCAAAATAATTATTCATATTCGGTTGTGATTTTCAATGTTGTAAAGATTTTAATTAGCTATGCAGAAAACTGATCTGGGTTTAAAGGAAATGAATCAAATAATCCATTCAATGGATCATAGGGTAAATCCACTTCAGAAACACCCCCTTCTTCTTTCTCATCTTCTCCCTCTACTCCATCATCTTCACCAGCTTCTCCTTCACTGTCATTGGCACTACTTCCGCCCACCATATTCTCCAAATGTTTATTAGTAAGTTGGTTGGCTTGTTCATCAGAGATATTTCCCTTCTTTCTTTGTTCTTCTATATGATTTAGTACAGTATCTTTATTTCGAATAGCGCTTTGATTCATCGCTAGATCAGTGGCCATTTTAGCATACTCTTTGGCGGCTCCCGAACTCGTATTAAAAGCATCCAAGGCTCCTTTTTGAGTGGCTAGTAAGGCGCTGATAGCATTGGCCTGATTGGCATCCAGCCCAGTAATATCTCTGAATAAATCGGGGTTACTCAATACATTCAGTGCGGCGTTGAGTCCAGTTGGATCAGGAGCTGCGGGTACATTCTGGAAGTTGACAATGTTGGGCGGCAAATCTTTGGCCTGTAAATTACCAGGGTCTACATAGCGGGAATCGGTAGAAATAGGCTGAATGGCGGTAGGTTCGTCTCCGCAAGGTACTTCGGTAAAACGCCAGTGACGACTTTCGTCGATTTTTTCGCAACTATTGCAAGCTCCTTGTACTGCTTCAGCATATACGCCACGAGTGGGCACACTCACCCTAAAAGGAGATTTAGGCGTAGTGGGTTGATAGTGGGCCAATAAATCAATGGATTTGGGGGGCGTAGCCTGATTGTCGTCGTTTGTTTTCTGGGCAAAGGTGGGATCCAAATGAAACCCTCGAGCCACGGGCATTACCAAGTTATTACCGACTACCCCCATCAGGCGGTTTTCCACCACGGAGGCCACGCTTTTTCCATTAGAATGAGGCGCAATGAAGCCATCCAACAGCATAAAACGGCGATCGGGACTCATTTGAAACCAAATGGCTTTGTGGAAAAACTCCAAATGCTCATTCAAGTGTTCTATCAAATGATTGGCTTGCTCGTAAGCTTCTAGCAAGGGATTGTAGCGTTCGCGTTCGTTCAACGGTGTATAAAACTCCAATGGTACTTGGTCATTGAGGTCGTCCCGTATCTCATATGGATTTTGGGTAAATAGGTTTTCTTTGAGGCTATTGGTGCGGTACAGGGCCGAACCTGCTACAAACTCTACTTGCGAGCCTTCAGGAAGTTCAAAGGCACTCTTGATGTAAAAACGTTCGATGTCGCTGCGGCGAACATTTTGCCCGGGCAGCATTCTGATTTGCAACATGATGGGTGAACCCGCGTCATAATTGGCCATATCCTGACGCATTTTTTGCCACTTGCCTTTGCTACTTTGGTGTTTGTTGCTCAAACGTCCCAAGTTTCCTTCATTGGTTACAAATACCTCAATATTTAAAGGAACATCTTGGCCATTGGCGTCTATGTAACCAAAAATGAGCTTGTCTATAAAATTGGCAAACATTTCGGGTAGAATTTCTTCCCGAAAAAGCTGCTCTTTCTCGGCCTCTTCTTTGGCTTCTATGGCCGCTCTAATGCGCGAAATCGTCCAGGAACCTAATAAGCCTTGTAAACTGCTCCATTTAGTATCATCCATTACTTTTTGGCCCGCTATTTCTACATCGGCTGGACGATTGATCACCATCGATAGAGTTATTTTACCCATCAATTCCCGTATAGGTTCGTCGGCCAAAATGGTGGGCTGTTGACGCGTCTGAGATTTGATCTTTTCCAGCGCCGTAATGCCTGCCAGCAGGTAATGATCATTGAGAAAGTTGGCTATTTCAGACTTCCAACGCAGGATTTTGTCCATATCAAATGGGGTCATTTCCAGCG
This sequence comes from Microscillaceae bacterium, assembly GCA_003483885.1. Classification (GTDB taxonomy): domain Bacteria; phylum Bacteroidota; class Bacteroidia; order Cytophagales; family Microscillaceae; genus Microscilla. The sequence continues at coordinate 21,302 of DMXI01000484.1, read as the reverse complement.
GGATAAACAAGCACTCTTGTACATCTACCAACTTTTGCTCGATGGCAAAATGACGCAATACTTCAAAGTACTCGATGGTAAGCGAATGACAATGGTTGTGGTTGGTAATCACCTCAGTTTGCACATTCATTTGTTCGCTTTGACCCACGGTTTCTACCACGGTAGAGCGTTGACTGCGTACCGCACTGGCTCCTTGCATCACATTGTCTTGCACGTTTTGCATCGTGCTCGCACTTAGGTTGCGGGCACTGTTCTGAAAAGCCTCGCTGGCACTGGCACTGTCTGCCGTTTGAGATGTTTTTCCACTGGAGTAACCTGCCGAAACTGATGCACTCCAGGGACCTGCTTGTACACCTACTGAGCCTCCCACGTTAAAAGACTTGGATTTTACTTCGCTGTTGCTGTTGGCATTGGCCGAAGAACTAGCATCCATGCTTTCGCCCAAGGCAGTATTGACTACCTCCGATATGTCACGGTCTCTGCTTAGGTAGGCATCCATTTGCTCGCTTGCCGTGGTAAACTCGTCTCGCTGGGCAGTATTGGTTCGATCCCAATCAAAAATGGCGATTTGTTTCTTTTGGCAGGGAGCCAATGGTAAGCTGTAAAGCAAATCCCCTAAAGAGTATCCATCGGCTTTCCAGATTTGCTTGAAGTTAAGAATGTGTCCGTGGGCAATGGTGGTGTTATGGTACAGAGTAGGGGTTTCGTCCCAATCTACCGCGTGTCTTCCGTCCAATTCTACTCTTCCTTTAGAGTCTTGTTTAAACACGCTTTGCACAAATTGGATCAAATCCTGCGGCAACTTAGGCGATTTGCCATATTCATTCACGTATTCCTGGTGGATAAAAAGCAAGAAATCGTACAGTTCATTTTCAGTAGTAGGGCTATCGCCATATACGTAATTGTACAAATTGTTGAGTTGTTGTTTCCAGATGGTTACGTAGTTATTTTGGGCGTATTGAGCGTATTCGTCTTCCTGATTGGCATAAGAGGCGGTAAGGATTGGATTGTTTTGGATGTAAGTCAAACTAGTAATATCTTGGGTAAATATCCACCAACGGCCTTCAGGAGAGTTGAGGTATTGAATAAGAAATGCACGATAGCGTTTATCCCAAGCGTTCCCGAATTTATCCTCTCCAGAACCATCCCAAGAAGTGCCGCCACCTTTGGCCGATGATGATGATTTATCTTTGGTCGAGTGTTGATTGGCTTGTTGTTCAGAAGAAGTGGTATCGTTTGACGATTGGGTGGTGGTTTCGGCTCCTTTTAGGAAAGGATTTAACAAGGGAGGTTTTTGGTAAGGAGTTTTGCGTATTTCGGGTTCGGTAGTACGCACAATATGAAAATAAGAAAACTCCTCAAGACTTCGGTTGGGCGTGGTAAAGTCGATACAAGTGCCACCCAAATCCTGAGAATATACGCTTGAGTTAACCAAATCTTCGGCATCAGGCAAAGTAGGAACGCTTTGCTTACAGCCGCAGTCATCGTCTTGGTTTTGGTGATCAGGAGTAACTTCACTGACCACAATTTGATGATCCTTGAGGAAATTTTGCTCATCAAGTGTTAAAGGGAAAGTCTTCTCTTGACCTGCCAACTGTACATAGGCTTGGTCTAGCGGTTTGTTTTCTATCTCAAATGAAAAGTAGCCATCAATATCGGTTTTGACAACCTGAATAACTGAGGGTTCAGGGGTGGCGTCTTCAGCAACTACAGATTTACTTTTATTACTTGTGTTACTGGACTCACTTTTTTTAGCAAAAGCGCCCCAAATAAACAGGTTGGTATTGGCCAGAGGGCTTCCATCTTCAAACAAAATGGCTTTTCCTTTTACTTTAGAACTCCCCACATCTCCGGCATCACCGAGCGTGATGGGCAATTGAGGAGCAACTTCTTCAATTTTAAACAATCCCGATTTATCTTCTTCACCCTCAGGTACTACCGACGGATACAATTGATTGTATTGATAAGTTTGATTGAATAGGGTAGCACCTGTGGGGGATTTTAAGGTGATGGAAATGTGTTGGTTTTCAACTTCAGTTTCTTCGGGTACCAACACTGCAAAAATACCGGTTGGTAGTAGTGAGATCGGTTCTGAAATTGGACGGAGGGTGGTTTGCCCTTCGCTGTTCTTGATAATTTTTGTGTAGGAAATAATTACACGGTGGTTTTCATAATTTGCTGTTGAACCCTTAGGTAGGGTAAACTGGCAATTGATTGATTTTGACATAACTATAGATAAAGTGGTTAATAGTTGATCAAATGATTTTATCCTGCATACAAATCTGCTTGGATACGCAGGTGATGCGGGATTCATCGATTGCTTAAAGTAACATCAATTTGAAGGGTTATTATTACCAAAATTTATGAGCGAATGGTATGAGTTCATAAAAGTGGGAAATTTTCACATGAGTGGAGCTAGAGTGGAATTGCTGAAATGATAAAGGATTTAGGTTGATATTGGGACGGTAATATGAGGAGTTATTGTACTGTAAATCAACTGCTAATGTGGATAGGTTTTGCCCCGCCTGAGATCAAACGAGGCTTATAAACCTTTAAATTTGAAAGGGTGTCAATAAATCCCTTTAAACATTTTGCTCCAGCGAATTTTACCTTTAAAAAGGCTTCGGTTGGGGTTGAGTGATAGCCAGGTAAACCAAGCCTTGCCCACAATATGATCTTCGGGTACGAATCCCCAATAACGTGAATCGATGGAATTGTGGCGACTATCGCCTACCATAAAATAGTAGTTTTGTTGGAAAGTGTATGTCTTTAAGGCTTTACCTTCAATGCTGATTTGACTAAAATCTGAGGCAATTTCTACGGATTTGTGGTATTCATATTCTTTGATGACTGGGCCATATAAAACGATATTTTCTTTAGTCATTGAAATGGTCATCCCTTGCTTGGGCACCACAAAGGCCCCAAAATAATCTTGATTCCAGGGAAGGTTTACAGGGGCAAATGGCCTTCCCAGTTGTTGACCGAGCTTTTTCCAATAACTGGCAGGATATGCTTCTTGAGAAGCTTCATTTGGGGAGTGTGTAAGGATTTTGGCGGTTTTGAGCATAGGGCCTAACCTGGTTTGCAATTGCCGAATATTGGCTGGAGTTGTGAACAAGTAGTATATATGCTGCCCCGCTTGATTGATGGTAGCAAAGTTGCTGTTTTCGCCGCCAAAATAAATATCATATTCGCGAAAAACCCGCTGAGAAATTTGATGAGTAGTAACCAACTGATACGAAAAATGCAAATTGGGAGGTACTTGGGCCTTTTTCCCGTTTACAAATACGATGGCATTTTTGATTTGGAAGGTATCACCAGCTACTGCCAGGCATCGCTTAATGTAGTTGGTTTTTAGATCAGTAGGTCTGGGTACGGAATCTGCTGGCCAATTAAACACCACGATATCATTGCGTTTTATTTGACTAATCCCTGGTAACCGATAGCTGGGCAACTGAATCCAGCTGAGATAAGAAGGAATATTGGTTCCCCAGATTTTATTATCGGTGAGTGGAAGCCTCAAAGGTGTTTTAGGAGTACGTGTACCGTAGTGTAGTTTACTCACAAACAAATAATCTCCAGTAAGTTGAGTTCCTTCCATAGAAGAGGAAGGAATGGCATAAGAAGACAAAATCAACCAGCGAAGAATGGTGGCAGCTATGACGGCAAAAATGATGGAATCAATCCATTCCCGTAGTTTACTCTTAGTTGGTTTATCTTTTTTTTCGGTTGATTTCTTTTTCCAAATGGCTAATTTCATGAGTAAGGTTTTTACTTTTGAGTTATATGCATATAACAAAGATGCATAAGAATTCGATGTATTTAAAGAAACTACGTCAAAAAAAATAAATAGTTGGGCATAAAAAGAGGGATTTAGAAAGAGGAGAGGAAAATGTCTATAGAATTGTAGGTGTGTAAAAGATTGATAATCAGGAGTAAACTAATTTTAATTAGGAACGCATACACCTATAGTTGATTATTTTGTACTTTTGAAAAAATTTATTCAATTGTAATTTATAGACAGCGACCAATTTTGGGATTATTTAATATAAACAAGCTAACCAATAATATTTCCGACTATATAGATACCCGGGTGGAGTTAATAAAACTGGATACTCAAGAGCAAATCATCAAGGCAGTTATTATTTTATTTGAGTTTTTGCTGGTTTTTGTATTTGCTACTGTTGTTTGGGTTTTTTTAAATCTGACTTTGGCTTACTATCTCAATACGCAAATGGGAGGCAATTACGTTGGCTTTATGCTGGTAGCTGGCTTGCATGCGTTGGTGTTGTTGTGGTTGTGGATCAAAAGAAGAAAAGTAAGGCTTAAGTTAGAGCGTACCATGTATCAGATGATTGCTCAAATTGAAAAGAAAAACCCTGACGAAAATACCGGGAAAAAGCTTCCTCCTAAGCAACCCTAAAATAACGTGTGGTAGAAATAATGAGGTAAAATCAATGAAGCGTAATTAATCTAGGATAATGAAAAAAAATAATCATTCCGACGTTCATCAAAAAAACAATCATTCTTCTCAACTGACAGTGAGTGCCAGAGGCGAGATGTCTCAAAAAAGGGAAGACCTCAAACAAAAGGCCGCTGTGCAAAAAGAAATAGTAGCCAATGACCTACAAAAAATAAAAAAAGATGCCCGTACTGTATTATTAGTGGCTGGGGCTGCTTTTGTAACCTTTCAAGCAGTAAGAGCGCTCACAAAAGAGAAAAAAAAGCCAACACCTACCCCCGATCCAGCTCCCAATCCTAACCCAGCACCAGAAGAGCCTGCGCCTGTTCAAGAAAAACAAGGCTGGGCCGAAACGCTTGTTAGCTGGGTAAAAGGCCAAATTATTTCTTATGCTGCCGAAAAAGCTAAAGACTTGGTTTGGAAATATGTACAGTCGAGAATCAACAAACAACAAGATGACGAAGAACGTACTTCAGACACTGATCAAGAGAAAGCAGGAAGGGATTAAGTCGTTTGCACTATTGATAGATCCAGATAAGTTTGACGACGAAATTGGGGCGCGATTTTTACAAATACCCAATTTTGACAAAGTTGATTTTATTTTTGTAGGGGGAAGCCTCATTACGGGGAGTACCTTTCACCAAACGGTTCAATGGTTAAAAACCAATACCGATAAACCTATTATTATTTTTCCGGGGAGCAATATGCACATTGATACCTCGGCAGATGCCATCTTATTTTTATCCTTGATTTCAGGACGCAACCCTGATTTTTTGATTGGTCAACAAATCGTAGCTGCGCCTATTCTAAAGCGTAGTAACCTGGAAATTTTGCCCACAGGCTATATGTTGGTAGAAAGCGGTCGTCAAACTACAGTTTCCTACATTAGCAATACTACGCCTATTCCTGCCGACAAACCAGAAGTAGCGGCCTGCACCGCAATGGCAGGCGAAATGCTGGGCCTACAGCTCATTTATGCCGACGCCGGGAGTGGTGCCGAAAACCCCATTAATGCTAAGATGATTTCGATGATCCGAAAGTCGGTAGACGCTCCCATTATTATTGGGGGAGGAATCAATACTCCTAAAAAAGCAAGCCAGGCCCTCAAAGCAGGTGCCGATGTAATTGTAGTAGGCAATGCGCTGGAAAAGGATGCCAATCTTTTACCAGAAATCTTGCAAAAAGTAGAAGAAATGAATCGCTCCCTATAAGGCCTATATTGGGGTAAAACGAGCAATTTGTGGATGAGATGATACCTGCCAGGTTCTTGTAAACCTGGTAGGTTTTTTAATATAAAGTTTAGGCAATAATTCCCAACCAGTGAATACACGTTAAAGCACCCAAAAGTGCTAACACTCGTTAGTAATGTGTTAGTAAGTGCAAATTAAGCTTCGTCCCTTAAGCGACATTCTCGTAGTTGTTCCCTTCTTTTGATACAACAAGCACCAAAACACTTCCTTTTTTTTCAGATTTAATCCAGTAGTCGATCATTGAACGAACGATGCTAGGCTATTGTCTGAACGAAAAATAGGGATATTTCAGGAAATCTTTCAAAGTGGAGTTTTGTGTGCGCATCAACCAATCCAAAATAATAAATTATGCATACTAGCAAATTAAAAGGGAATGAGGCTGAAAACAGTCAGAATCAAGTTGGGCAAATTTCAGTACAGAGAAACAAACAGTCTCAAATAGGGGAGCAAAGAACGAGTCAAGATGCGAAGCCAACTTCCACTATCCAGGCGAAGCAAAGACCTGTTCAAGCCAAGCATAAACCTATTCAGGCCAAGCATAAACCTATTCAGGCCAAGCATAAACCTATTCAGGCCAAGCATAAACCTATTCAACGACAAGGCAAAGAAAAATCGGCAGAGATTGCCAAATCGTTGGGGCAAAAGCACAATGTGGATACTTCTAACCTGGAATTCAACCACAATTCATCTTTTCCGGAAAGTGTCAACGCGGAAGCTACCATCCAAGGCAATAAAATAGATTTTGCCCCTAACAAAGATACTACTGAGAACATCAAGCATGAAGTTGGTCACCACATTATTAATACCAAACGTGGTACTGTTCCTAAAGCTGATAGTGTGGTCAATGGACACGCTGTGAACACTACTGACGAAACTGCTGCTGATAAGATTATGAACGAATCTTTGCCTACTCAACAAGGAGAAAGTATGCAAATGAAAGCCAGCAACACTTCGAGCAATGGTACCCCTATTCAACGAGTAAGGGTGCAAGATTCAGGGACCGGAAATGTGCATGATACAGAAGCCATGTTGGCAGACCAACAGCAAGGCATAGAGGCTGTAGTAGAATTGGCTATGCGTTTTTTAATCATGCACAATATAGATGAACTTGATAAGATTCGAAATGCGCATCAAGCCAATTTTTTGGCACAAGGGTATGATATTTCTGATGAAGCATTGTGGCAATTGAGTGGATTGAGAAAGCAAGGGAAAGTAAAAAAACAAAGTAATGACAGCCAGTCAGATGACAAATCAGTAGATGATAAGAGTAGCTCAAGTCTGTTGGCGAACAAATATCAGGGCCTTAAATCTTACAATCCAGAAAGTAGCTATGGATACAAGGCCAGTAGTGGCAAAGACTCCGAAAAATCTCCATTAATGCCAGGGGGAGATATGGACAATCACCGACTGATGTTTGCTTATATACTAGACCAGGTCGAGCAAGATTACCAAAACGATCAGATTCCGGATTACATCGCTGCAGAAAAAGGAAACGATGTGGTACAGTATCAAAGTGTGTCTGATGGTTACCGGAAAACAATGAACAAGCTGATTCATACTCAAAGACTGGCCCAACAGGCTTTTGGTAGTGAAGGAATCAAAGTAGTAGCCCGTTTTTATGTAGAAGACGAACAGAATGGAATCAAATACCCTGGTTTAAACTCGTGGGCTTCGGTAAAGGGGTACGATGCCAAAAATAGCAGTAGTGCAGAAGTAGCTTATAAACATATGAAAAAAGGGCATGATGTGGGAAGTGGATCAGATAGCTTGCAAGCCAGCCCTTTTGTATCTACCACGGGAAATTTGTCTAAGCTATTAATGGCTGATAGTCCTTTTAACGCTCATAACAAACAACAAGCTGCGATGAACCAAGGACAGTATTATTCTGAGCGAATAGATCGTCTGGTGTATGGTTATGGAACTGAACAAGAAAACCAGGAAAACATGGATATGGGGGCAGTGGCCAACAAAATAGCCTTTTTAGCAGTAAATACAGCTGCTTATGGCGATGATGACCGAAAGGTGTTTACGTCAGCGAATATTGATACTGTGCCAGAAGATTGTTGTACACTTGAAGATGAACATGTGCTATTTGCTCCTCAGGAACTTTTGCAAGATATTATTTTGGGAGTGCAAGATAACCCCCTACCAGGAGTGCATAATGTACAGAGTGCAGCAAACAAAAAACAAAAACTTAAACAGAATGTATCTGCTCTGTCTCATTTTGGGTTGAACAGGAGTGACTCTCTGGCGAGCATAGGTCACGCTTCTTCACTTCATAGTATGAACTCCCAGGGATCATTTTACGATGATTCTGGCATGTTCGAAAATGATGCTGTTAAGAGTAAAGAGAGTTTGAGTAATCAGCATTTACATGCGGGACCCATTAAACACAGCAATAGTTCTATGAGATTGGATGCACTGCTGAATGCTAAAGATGATGACATCCACGTGAATAGTGTAATTGAATCTGATGGCGTAAATTGGATAGTAACCAAAACCTCTAAAAAACATTTTCAGGCTTACAAAGAGTCAGATGAAACCAAAAGTGAAACAAAGTTTAGATTAAAAGAGCGAGGGAAAACATGGACTCTTAAAGAATAATGCTTTAGGTTATTTTACGAAAATAATTGAGAGCCATTCTAAACTTTTGGGATGGTTTTTTATGAAGTCATCTCGATTTCTATAAAAAAAGATGAACAAATTGTTTTTTGTAAGAAAATAGAGGGTTGGCTTTTATAATATTTTTAAGTGCTAAACTACCATAAATCAATGAACAAAGGTATTGTAAAACCAACCCAAAAGCGATAAATTTATATCCTCAAACATTTGGGTTTCAAGATAGTTTAAAAGACATCAATAGAAGTAAAGAACTCTATTTTTGACTGAGAACATTACCGAACACCACATTGACCATGAAGCGCTTTATCTGTCCTTTTTATGCCATTGTTTACCTTGGTATAACCTCCTGTTTTTTAGTAGCCTGCGGTGGGCATAGCCGCGATGTGTATACCTTGTTTAATGCGGGGCACCTAAAAATGGAAAAAGGCGATTATAAAGGTGCCATCAATGAGTATGATCAGTTGTTAGAATTGAAAAACGACCACGCCACTGCTTATTTTAACCGTGGGTTTGCCCATCAAAACCTCAATCAATTCAAAGAAGCTGTACGCGACTACAGCAAGGCCATTCGTTACCGAAAAAAATACCCAGAAGCATACTACCAAAGAGGATTGGCCTACTTCAGGCTAAATATTCCTGGGAAAGCCATTCGCGATTTTGATAAAGTGATTCATACCAATCCAAAACATGCCGATGCTTATTTTCATAGAGCCAGGGTAAAAAAGAAGCTTTTAAGGTTCAATGATGCTTTTCATGATTTCGACGAAGCACTGAGACTCAAAGGAAATTTTAAACAAGCTTATTACGAAAGAGGGGCCTTACACTTACAACGTAAACATTACCAAAAAGCCTTGTGGGATTTCAACAAAGCCATTGAGTTAGACGGGCGTTATGCCTTGCCTTATGCGGGCAAAGGGAAATTGTATTATGCCCAAAAATCCTTCAAAAAAGCAGTCAAAGTGCTGCAAAAGGCCATCAAGCTGGATGAAAAACACCTGGAAACTTATTATACGCTGGGACAGTGCTATGTATTGATGGATGATTATCCCAATGCATTGGTATACATCAACCGAGCGATTAATATGGCCCCCAACCAGGCCGCTTCTTACAATGTGAGAGGATTTATTAAAAATCAACGAGAGAAATACAAAGCGGCACTTACTGATTTTGACAAGGCCATTGCTTTGCTTCCCAAATACCCGGAGGCTCTCTACAATAGAGGAATCTCGCAGCTTTCATTGGGAGACTTCGCCAAAGCTTTGGAAGATTTTGAAGCTACTCTCGAGCTAGATGATCGCTATACTGGGGCATTGGTGTCTAAAGGTAAAGTACACGAAGCCCAGGGACAAATGAACGATGCTTGCCGCGAATGGCGTAAAGCTGCTTTTTATGGTGATACCACGGGCAAATATTTAGTAAGTGAAAACTGTGAGAGTAAAGTAAAATACAAGGCGCCAAAAGAAATAAAAATCAATGCAGATGTAAAACAACTCATTGCTACTTACATGGAGCGTGGAGCCAAAAACATGGACCAACAGCAATATGAGCAGGCAGCTGCCAATTTTTCCAAAGCCATTGGGCTCAACAAATACAATCCAGATGCTTTTTTTAAGCGGGGCAATGCTTACGAAGGTCTGAGGGATTTTGAGAATGCTTTGAAAGATTTCGAGGAAGCCATCCAGTTAAACCCGAGAGATGGTATTTATTTTTATCATCGGGGACTGGCTAAAAAGAATTTGGATAACCTGGATGAAGCCTGCATAGATTGGCGCAAAGCCTCTTATTTGGGCTACAAACCTGCTAATATTCTCATTTACAACCAATGTAGTAAGCAATGACCTGGATTTACCCAAGCAACTATTTTCATGTGATCTTGTCCCTTGAAAAAGATCGTTCATTACCTAGACTTAGATTGCATGAAAAAAAACTTACCCACTTTTTTACTAGTTGTTCTATTACACACTTTGGGAGGCATTTATTCATTTTTGCAAGCCCAACATCAATACTTCATTTGCCCTCCGTGCAACAGCCCCTGCGATACTATCCAATTTCACAAGGGGGGAATTTGCCCTACTTGCCGCATGCGGCTCAAACCTGGAGAACTTCCGCCTAAGATCTCCTCCGAATACCCCATTTTACAAAAAATGAAGACCGAGGCATATGATCAATCACAAGTGATGCACACCATTAGCGTTTTGTCCGATGTGTACGGCCCAAGATTGATGGGTACCCCCAATTATTACAAATCGGTACAATGGATTCAAAAAGAACTCAAAAAATGGGGAATTCAAGCCATCAATACGCCTTCGTTTGACCAAAAGCATCGTGGTTGGTCGGTGCAAAACTTCTCGATGGTGATGGTGAGTCCCAATAGAATGCCTGTGCAGGTGTATCCTCAGGCATACACCGCAGGAACCAACGGTTTGAAAAAAGGGGAGGTGGTATTGTTGGAAAATTGGCGAAAGGTAGACCAATGGAAAGGAAAACTCAAAGATAAAGTGGTATTGTTGGGCAATAGCTATCAACCCGTGAGTAGTCAATATCAACCTTTTACCCGACGATTTACCAACAAACAGCTCAAGCAAGCCGCTCAAAATCCAGACCCCAATCATCGGGTCATTGGTTACTTGGGACGAAGATCTATAGTGCAAGCCATTCGTTGGTCTTACAACCGTCGCCGAGAAAAGAAGGAGTTTTTTGAGTTTTGCAAACGAGAGGGAGTGATTGCTTTGGTAGAGGCCAGTGATTATCCTTATGGGATATTGCATGCCGATGGCAACCGCAACATTCCTTCGTATATGCACACCCACCAAATTTCTCCCATTGCCTCTTTTGTAATGGCCAACGAACACTTCGGGCGCTTGGTGAGATTGCTCAAATTGGGTTACAAGCCCCAGCTAGAGGTCAATTTGCAGGTCAAATTCTATAACAATCCTGCTTATAATGTAAATCTTTTGGCCAACATACCAGGAACCGATACCCAGCTCAAAAGTGAAAAGGTAGTGATTGGGGGCCACCTGGATAGCTGGCATGCGGGCACTGGCGCAGTAGACAATGCTTCAGGGGCGGCGGTGATGATGGAGGCTATGCGTATCTTGAAAAAGGTGGGGGTACAACCGCGACGTACCATTCAATTGGCGCTATGGGGAGGTGAAGAGCAAATATTTGCCGGATCACGACGATTTACGGCTCAAACCCTGGGAAACATTAGGACTGGGGTATTAAAATCTGACCAAAAAAAGATCACTGCTTATTTTAATTTAGACAATGGTGCTGGAAAAATAAGAGGAATATACTTGATGGGAAACCAAAGCATTGGCCCATATTTTCAAAAACACCTTAAGCCGTTCCCAAAAAGTAGCACACTGACCACCCAATACACCGACCAAACCGACCACGAATTTTTTGATGCCTTGAATATTCCTGGTTTTCAGTTTATTCAAGACCCCTTAGACTATATATCGGCCATTCACCATACCAATCTGGATACCTATGAATATGTGCCCGAAAGCGATGTGAAATACAATGCCTTGTTGGTGGCTTATTTGGTGTATAAAATTGCCCAACAAGACAAAATGCTGCCTCGTAAGCCATTCAATTCTCCTAAACCCAGTACCAAGGGCAATGTCACCTTTCGCTTGCCTGGATTTGCCAAAGCCAAAGAGGTAAACCTGGTGGGTAATTTCAACAACTGGAGCTTGTTTGGCACGCCTATGACCAAAGACGAAAAAGGCTGGTATTGTCGCTTGCCTTTGTCTCCTGGGCGTTATTTGTACAAGTTTTTTATAGATGGTGTATGGACCAACCACCCTGAAACGCCCAAAGCTGCCCTAAAAAAAGACGGCAAGGGCCACGGCGGACTTACCGAGATTATTGTTAATAAATAAGATTGAATACTTTATGATAGTAAGCAAGAGGTGATCAGGTAGTTGTTTGCTCTATAATATGCTCAAAATAAGGTACTTGTGGGTGAAGTGTTTACTCATTCTACAAGTACCTTATTTATTTGGATTGGTAAACATTTTTACCCTTAAAACTTCCTATACTCGAAACGGCTGAAGCCTAACTAAGGGTAATATTCCTTGTTTTGTAATAAACCTCCATAAAGATAGCCAAAACCAGTAATCAATGAGTCTTGCTGGATGCAATGGCACATGTACTGGAGTCCCACTGGATGCAAAGAGTCGTTTTTCATTTCGTTTGATGTTTGTTTTGCTCTAACATTCTAACAAAAAACATTTCCACAAGAGGTGTTCAAAACCACAAACCAAACTTCAATATGAATTTTACAAAAAAAATGACCTTGCTGGCATTTCTGCTAACATTGACCTACAGTGCGTTTGCCCAATGTAACTGTGACTATACTATTAACCCTAGCAATAATTCCATTGTATTTGACGGAGCAGCGCAGGGAGTTCAACCAGGACAAACCATCTGTATTCAGGCTGGTTATCGCAAAAAAATCACTTTTCGGAACCTGGTAGGAAGCGCTACCAATTATATTACCATCAAAAACTGTGGAGGAAAGGTAGAAATAGGAGGGGCAGCGAATTTAGCCACTAATGAAGACCCCTTGACGTTTCAGAGTAGCCGCTATTTTAGAGTTACAGGTACGGGTGATGTCAACTTTGAGCAAGGTATTAAGATTTTAGGTTCTAAGCCAGGACGAATGGGGATTGCTTGTAATTCTAAAAGCTCTGATTTAGAGATAGATCATATAGAAATTACTCAAGTGGGTTTTGCCGGGATCATGGCAAAGGACGATCCCAGGTGCGACGATTATAGTGTGGACAGGCCCAACTTTACAATGTACAATCTCTCGATACATGATAACTACATTCATGACATTGGCGGTGAAGGCATCTATTTGGGTAATAGTTTTTTTCGGGGAACAGGTCCCAGAGGTTGTACTAGTCAAATCCACTATCCACACGAATTGCGAGGAGTCAGGGTATACAACAACCGCATTCATAATACAGGCTGGGAAGCCATTCAGGTAGGTTCTGCGGTAGCTGACGTAGAAGTGTACAATAACCATATTACCAACTTTGCTACCGAAGATAAAAGTTCACAAAATGGGGGCATTCAAATGGGGCTTGGATCGACTGGCAGGGTGTACAATAATTTTCTCAAGGGAGGTTCCAGCGGCGTTGGGATTGAAATTCAAGGCATTGGAGAAAACTACGTGTACAACAATATAGTGGTAAACCCAGGGAGTGTAGGCATTAATGTAAATACAAGGTCTACACCGCTAGCTACCGACATTGTAGATCAAGGGTACCTGGGGGGAGTATACATCATCAATAATACCATTATTGGCGCCAGCAGTAAGGCGGTGCGAGTCATCAATGTTGGCCCCGTTTCTTATTCTCCTGGAAACGTTATTTATAATAACCTGATCGTGCATCCGACCAGTAGCTGGCTCCAGTTTCCTTACCAAACCGATTGGACCTCGTCTCACAATGTCATATTGAATAATTTGACAGATGCACATTTTATCAATGCTTCTCAGGATGATTACCGAATTTTTTCTACTTCTCCTGCCAGAAATGCGGGACGAGAAGTCAGTAGTTTTGGGGTAATCACTGATTTTGCCAATCAACCACGTCCTTTAGAAAATGTGTACGATGCTGGAGCTTTCGAGAACCTAATAATGGACTCAGTCGTGTGTCAAGCAGGCAATGATACCACCTTACTTGCTTCTACAAATACTTTTACCCTGACTGGTTTGGCTAGCAGCCCCAATGGAAACATTGCATCTTATCTCTGGGAGCAAATAGCTGGAAACCAGGTGACTTTGACCAATGCCAATAGTACTACCTCGCAAATCAATGGTTTATCAGTGGGGGTTTACACTTTTAGACTAACAGCTACCGATGAGCAGGGTATCAGTGCCTATGATGAAATCACCTTAACCGTTTTACCTGCTACTCCAGCGGTCATGCATTTGGTAGCATCTCAGGGAATTGTGAGCACGGCGGATCAGGTGAGCAGTTGGCAAGACCAAGCCCGACAGAACAATGCCACCCAAACCAATAATAGCAATCAACCAACCTGGGTTGATAACGCCATTAATGGCCATCCAGCTCTTGCATTTGACGGGGATGATCATCTAACCACTGCTAACAGTAGTGACATCAATGTAGGAGGTCCTTATCAGGGCAAAACGCTGGTAATCGTATTCAAAACTGGCAATAATGTAAACAATCGTCAAATACTCTGGGAGCAAGGAGGCTCTACCCGTGGGCTGAGTTTTTATTTGATGAATGGGGCTTTGTATTATCGGGGGTGGAATCTTAACGAAACCTCTTGGCAGGCAAGCCTCGATCATTCCAATATTACGCCTAATACTACTTATATAGCCAGCTTACAGTTAGATGCCAATGCTGGAACCTTTACGGCTTACCTCAACGGGGTAAAAGTAGGGCAGGAGGTTAATGTATATCCTTTGTTTAACCACGGAGATGCGTCTGGCTTTGGGCGTTTACAGGGGAGTACCCGCTTTCATGACCAAGTAACCAACGCTCAGGCGTATTACACTGGACAAATTGCCGAGTTTTATGCTTTTAATCAGGTGCTTACCAGCGAAGTATTTTTGGAAGTTCACAATGACCTATTGGTAAAGTATGGGTTGCAAAGTCCGCAAGCGCTTCCGCTTCCTTGGGTAGATACCAACGTGGGGAACGTGAGTCTCACTGGTTCTACAACTGAGGTGGATAACTTTTTTACTTTACAAGGATCGGGCAGTGACATTTGGGGAACCTCAGACAACTTCTATTGTGTATATCAACCTTTGCAGGGTGATGGAGAAATTGTGGCCCGGGTGGTTACTCAATCTACCACCAATACCTGGGCGAAAACTGGGGTGATGATGCGCGAAACATTGAATGGTGATGCGAAAAATGCTTATATATTTTTGTCCCCCTTCAACACCTCTCTCAATTTTCAAAGAAGAGAAACCCCCGGAGGTACTACAATCAATCAACATGCTGAGGTTGGCTTTACTAACCCTCATTGGCTTAAACTACAGCGGCAAGGAAATACTTTTACAGGGTATCGCTCGGTAGACGGGACCAACTGGGTGTTGGTAGGGAGTGCCACTGTAGCGATGACTCAGGATATCTACGTAGGATTAGCCATGATCAGTAATAATGGAGGGGCTTTTGGATCGGCTGAGTTCTCTGATGTATCGCTGACATCTGGTACTACTTACAACAGCCGCATTGCAGAGCAGGTAAATAATCAAACTCCTTCATTGATTCGGGTGTACCCCAACCCTGGCAAAGGACAAGTATCATTGAGTTTATCGGCAGGGTTGGAAGTTTATCGAGTCAATATGTTGAACGCCCAGGGAAAGCATTTGGGGAGGCTTGCTTTCGCATCGGGCAAAATTGATATCACACGTTACAAGGCAGGCGTTTACTGGTTGCAACTATATACCAATCAAGGCATAAAACTTCAAAAAATTATAAAGGTAGATTAAGGCACATTTTAAACTTCCTGATACAATTTTAAAACTAGTTAGAGTCGGCTTGTATCAGGAAGTTATGAAAATTTGTTTGAAATAAATTCACTGACTTGATTTTGGTTGTTCAGGAGCTTGTTTATTAGAGGCTTCTACTTTTTTCTTGAATTGGGTAGGTGTCAAACCTGTATGTTTTTTGAAAATCCGGTTAAAAGTAGACTTGGAGTAGAACCCTGAATCGAAGGCAATAGAAATCATCTTTTTATACTGCCCTTCGCCTTTTTTGATGCGCTCTTTAAATACTTTGATTCTGTAAAGATTGACGTATTCATAAAAGTTAGTATTGAGTTCTTTATTTAATAATTCGGATAGTTTTTTATCAGTAGTTCCGATTTCCTTTGCCAGGATAGGAAGTGACAGTTTTTCATTTTTATACAGTTGCTGGATTTCCATGGCTTCCTGAAGCTTCTGTTGGAGCTGATCAATTTCTTTCTGGTTTTTAAAAAGACTCTTGGGCTCTGGTGGTGTAGAAAACATAGTGCTCTCTTTGACACTGGTGATTTTTTCTGTTTTTTCAGGGACTTGATCAGCCAAAGCTTTTGCACGACGATTTCTTGTTTGGTATCGTTGTATCAACAAGTAGCTACTCACTACTAAAAATAAGGTGAGACTTGCCTTAAACCAGAGAGTGTTCCACCAAGGAGGGTGCACAATAAATACCATACGTGCTTCCTGATGATTTGAGTGGGTAGATCTTACCCTAAAAATATAACGGCCCGCTGGTAGGTTAGCATAAGTTACCTGAGACTTACTCCCTGCATTGTACCAATCTTGGTCGAAATTCTCGAGGAATACCTCAAAAGTATTACCCTCTGCCTGGATATAATCAAGCTTGGTAAACTCAAGCGAAATCACGTTTTCTTTGTAGGAAAGCTCAATAGTATCAGTAGCCCATATAGGGTGAGTAAGTATCTCATTTACACCAGCTTTGACAGGTCTGTTAAACAATCGGAAATCAGTAAAAACAATAGGGGCCGAATAGTTATTTTTACTGATTTTTCCAGGGTCAAATGAGCTAAAGCCATTATTGCCTCCCAAGAATATAGTTCCATCTTTAGCTAAAATGCCACTACCTTCCTGATATTCATTTCCAAGCAATTCAAGTTGTCGATATTCATTTCTAAATATTCCTTTTTGTTTGTCAAAACAAATCACCCCTTTATTAGTACTCAACCATAAGTTGTCTGCTTTATCTTCAATAATTTTATGGATGATAGGGTCAGCTGGATTTTGTTTATAAGGAGGGCGGCGAAACTTACCACTTTTTCCTGTTCCCAGGTTGAATTTGTTCAAACCACCTCGAGTACCTATCCATAATATATTTTGCTTATCGATATACAAAGAGGTGATGTAGTTATTGCTGATGCTGCTTTTGTCTTGGGGTGAGTGAAGGTACTGGGTTACAATTTCCGTTTTCAGATCTAGCTTATTGAGGCCTTTTCGGGTAGCAAGCCACAAGTTTCCTTGGTGATCTTTTGTAATTCCAATAATAGATAATTGGCTAAACTTGGTATAAGGGTAATACTTTACAAACTTTTGAAGCTTTTTGCTTAACTGAAACAACCCCCTACTCAATACACCGATCCAGAGCTTATCAGGATCGTCTTTGTCTTGATATATTGCCCCAATATCAGCATTGGTTAGATTCGTGTCAAACACGCTCTCTATAGGATAAAGGTAATGTTTTAACGCCCCATTTTGAGGTGTATAATGATACAAACCTTTGCCGTAAGTGCCTATCCATAGGCTCCCATCTATGTCATTTAATAAAACATTTACTTCATCGGCTGCCACCTGAGGGGAATTGTTCAGAACTTGTCGGAAAGTTTTCAAGCGACCATTAGCACGATTAAGTTTGGCTAGTCCAATTGTCCCCCTTTTTATCCCCAGCCAAAGGTTGCCTTTTTGATCTTCACAAAAAGATGATACTTGTCCAAAATGACTTTCGAAAGCATAAAAATGATTAAAATCAGGGTTAAACCTGCTGATACCATGGTCATATGAGCAAAGCCATATTGACCCAGCCTTATCTTGAAAAATATGCTGAATGTAACTACCTGCAATACTGCTTGGGTTACGAGCATTGGAAGAAAATAAAGTGAATTTATTTGCCTTGGGATCAAAATGGTAAAACCCCAACTTGGTACCTACCCAATAATTTCCCAGCTTATCCTGAAAAAAACTCCATACTGCATTGGTTTTCAGCGATCCTGTATCTTGAGGGTTGGCTTCCCATCTTTTTACAATCTTGTGGGTTTGGGTGTCAAACTTAATCAAACCCATATGAAAAGTCCCCAACCAGAGTATATGTGGTTGGACAAGATCACGAAATAAGCTATAGATTGCATTGTTCGAATGATGCCTGTTTTGGGTTTTATTGATAAAAGAATGGTCTCTATATGTTTCTTTCTTTTTATCAAAATAAACAAGCCCTTGTGAGGTTCCCAACCAAAAACCTTGATGATGATCGTTGACAATGGAGAACACACGCTTGGCGTTGAACCTGGATTCATCTTTGGGTAAAAATCGTTTAAATTTTTGGGTGGCAGGGTTAAAATAACCAAAATACCCCTCATGAAATCCGATCCATATTTTCCCTTCTTGATCTTCATACAAAGTGTGTACAACCTGATCGCTTATACTACTTTGGTCGTTTTTTTGGTGTTTAAATCTCACAAATTCTTCAGTATCAGGGTTGAATCGGTTTAAGCCTCCTCCCATAGTGCCAATCCAAATGTGCCCTTTTTGATCTTCAAGCAGGGTGAGTACATAATTATTACTTAAACTATTAGGGTTGTGCAATTGATGCTGGTATAGTTTGAAACGATGGCCATCATACCTTTGTAACCCATTCGCGGTGCCAATCCACAAAAAATCTTTCTTATCTTGAATAATGCAGTTTACTATGTTTTGAGCAAGCCCTTGTTTAGAAGTGATATTTGTAAACTGTAAGTTTTGGGTACGAGATTGCCCATAAATTGACAAGCTCAAGAGAAAGCTAAAGCAAGGTATTGTGATAAAATATTTCATTAAGTTGAGTAGTAGTTAGGTAACCTATAGTAAAAACAAGATTCACTTAAATTGAATTTATAGGTTCAGCTAAAAACCAGAAGATAGGGTTGATTATATGCTTCTGGAATGGAGTTAGAATGATGTCTGCAAGCACGAACCCCATCACTGGAAGCGCTCTGGTTTTCACTTAGTTGAACGATTGAAATTATTAAAGTAAACCTGCGATGGTTTTATGGTAAATTTAAGAAAATAAGCTTATCGGATGTTTTTTAAGTGGAGAGAATATGCGATGAACTAGTAAAATTTAGTCAGAATTTAACTGAGGCAAAATCATGAGGGGAAGACATCAATGAGGATGGCTACTCAAGTAGAATTATTGTCGTGTAGTACACCGTGGAGGATCTGAGTGGTAGACTGTATTCAGATGCTTCGCTGCACTACTGCTGATGTGTTTGTGTAATGTACTGATTATCAAAGGTTTGGTTTGGGTGCAGATCGTGCGAATTCAACAGGTGATCAGAGGTTTTTGGTATTTACCCGCCAATGTAAAGCTAACTTAAAGGATAAAAAGTTGTGGGTGTTGCTGCATTTCAACACCCACAACGGGATCACAACAAATGGGATATACCCTCATTAATTTACTCGTACAGATTATGTTCGGCTACGCCTAAGGTGGATGAATGGCAACCTGGGCAACGGGTATACAGTTGTAACTTCCCGTTAGAATACCTGTAACTAATAATGCTAATATCTTCAGACTTAATGGCTGCACCACTGTTCTTTGCTTGGGGTATGGTAGTATTTATCAAATTAGTCACTACGCGTTCATCCGCGTGGGCCTTGCTTGCTCGCCTGAGGCCAAAGTGTCCATGATCCCTGTATACATTTCTGTGTTCCCGGTTTGAGTAATAAGAAAACCCGTACATTGTACGCCAATTATAGGTAGGATTGTTACCTATTTCTAGTCCTGTAGTAGTGGTGGCTTTTGCTGCATCATAATAGGTTGTATGGGTGTTATCATCGGCACCGTAATGCCAAGCATGGTTACTTTGACGGCGTCTGTTTCGCCAATCATTCTTGGTAAGATTATTATCTACATCTTCATCGTAAGGCCCTGATTTTATCCAGGCTACACTACGCATATCAAATGAACCTCTTCCAGTAGCACGTGCTTCGTCATCCATTTGTTCTAACAAAACGGGAGGTAACAAAGCACGCACCAAATTATTACGCTCAACATAACCTCCTCTTGTATTTTCCCCTATTAACCAACTGTTGCTACTTTTATTATGCTTGTGGGCAAATGATCTTTGGTACCTGTAAAGTTTATTTGTATACCTGTCTACGATTGCAGGATTCCAAGCAAGCGCAAAATGGCCACTTTCTATACTTTTCCTTATTTTGGCTTCATAATCTATTTTCCATTGCCTAGTAATCTGCCCTTTATTTCGGGTTCTAACCAAGCCACCATTGTGTACCTGATCTCCCTGAATTCGAATATCTACATTTGCTTCCTCATCGTCACTATTTTGGTAGTTTAGCGGCTTAGTTGAGGTTCGTAATACTGGATTATTTTGATTTTGTCCAGACCCTCTACGTAATCGAAATTCGGGCCTGGGCACTACACCTCCAATTCTATCGCCGACTCTGGTACGTGCTAAAGCAATGTCCATCAATCCTTGAAAATCTTGTTTAAAGTTACGTGCTTGATTATCTACCAGGCTTAATACATCCCTATTCGTCGCCAAACGTGTTCTATGTCCTCTAAAACTTTTCCAAGCATCTTTCAGTCCTTGCAAATCGGCATATTCGTCAGTGGAGGTTTTTTCACCAATATAAGCTTTTACACTATCCCAGTCACTACTAGTCAATGCGTGTGGCTGTCCATCCGCTATTTGCAAACGCTCAAACGTCCTTTGTTTAGCGAGAAGTTTTAATTGATCCAGATAATTAACAGGCAATGTTCTTGCTTTTACATGATCTAAATATCCGTCAGATTTGCCATTCATATAATCCTCAAAAGCTTCTTCTAAATCATCTGATTCATCATTATCAAACATACTGCCCACACCCGATCTCTCTTCTTCATCGTTATTTGGGTTATTGATACTGTGATTCAGCTCGAATATTAAAGCCCTTCGGTCTTCGTTTGGGGTAGTTGAAATATAATCAATTAGCTTGAGTACGTCACGAAACTCTTTTAACTTCACAATATTGCGTGATTGAATGTCTTCCATTTTTATTTCTTCAAGAAGTCCCCACTTATCTCGACTTGTTACTGGATTACCATTCACCATATTGTACATATTCAATTGCCCACTTTTAAAGCGGATAGGATCGGCTCGGTTCCAGCGGCCATTTTTTTGGTAATAACGGTGGCCATAATACACCAAACCCGATTCGTCTTCTTCTTGCCCCGAGTAACCCAATT
>DMXI01000022.1 GCA_003483885.1 Microscillaceae bacterium | reverse complement strand
CTCTGAACACGCCTAATTCATCCATTCATAATTCATCATCTTAGCCGAAGGTGGAACAATGTAGTAATGAAATAATAGAAAAATTAAAAATCAATAATCGCATCAGACTTTAAGTCCCAAAATCACAATGTCATCGGTTTGGTCGCTATCACCTTGCCATTCTGCTAAGGCATCCTCAAACTTTTGCGCTTGTTCTTCCATCGGAAGCACACTTACGGTTTCAATTAAAGAGATGAATTTTTTCTTCAAAAACTTTTGTTTTCCATTATTTGGTCCGCCCAATTGATCTTGAAAACCATCGGAGGCCAAATAGAAAATATCTCCCTTCTCAAAATTGATTACGTGCGAACTAAATTCTTTTTTCTTACGAGAAAGGGTACTACCAATAGAAATGTTGGTTCCTTTGATATAGGCTAACTCTTTATCTTTGCTTTTTACATAAAACAGGGGCGTTTTAGCTCCACAAAAGGTCGCTAGACTATTATCCATATCAAAGTTAATCAAGCCCAGGTCCATTCCATCTCCATCACGTCCTTCGTCTTTTACCTGTTCTTTCAAAGTTTCTTTTACCTTTACATTCAGTTGGGTCAATATCTCCTTAGGGTCGGTTATGTTATCTTCTTTTACAATTTGGTTGAGTAGTGTATTACCAATCATCGTCATAAAACCACCTGGTACACCGTGTCCGGTACAGTCAATGGCCGAAATAATGGAATTTCCACCCTTCTGGGCAAACCAATAGAAATCTCCCGCAACAATGTCTTTGGGCTTATAAAGAATAAAGTAGTCCTGAAAGGTCTGGTCAATTAATTCCTGAGCCGGCAAAATAGATTCTTGAATCGTTAATGCATAGCGAATACTGTCCGTGATTTTGGTATGCTGGCGCTCAAGCTCTTGTTGTTGGTTTTTGAGTTGGGCATTTTTTCTATCCAAAATATTTTTGGACTCCTCCAGCATCTCATTTTTACGGTTAATCTCCGTTACCTTTTCACCCAGCAGTTTATTTTGTTTACGATTGCGTCGGTTAAAGATAAAGAAGGCAATTGCCAGTAGTAGCAAGATGATGGCCACCGAAGCAAAAATCAACATATTACGCTGATTTTGCGCCTTTTCTTTTTCACTGGCCAATCTTACTTTTTCAGCCTCTTGTTCCACATTTTTTTGCCGTTGTTTAATCAGTTCTTGCTCGGCAGTAAGGCTCGTAATGATTTGATTATTGATATTCTCTATACTATCTAAACGGGCCGCATTTTGCTTAGAAGCCGCCAATAAACGTTGTAATTCTGCTTTTTCTGCATCGGTAATATTACCACTATCCAGTTTATCTTCCAGTTCTTTAATCTTCGCGTTGATGTCGCTGTTTGCTCTACGAATAGAGTCTCGCTCGATTCTGGATAGTCTTCTAAAATTACCAATATTTACCAAAATGGTATCCCCTGACTGGTTGATTACTCCAATGGTTTTCCGCTCATCTTGAATTTCTTGTTGAACCCTGGCAATCAAAAATTGATTTTCTTTGTCGTAGGTCAGATTTACTACATCATACCCTCTTACCTTATACTCAAACTTGGTGGTGAGTGCATAGGGCAATCTGGCAAAACCGTCGTCATTGGAAGGTGTTTCTTTATTATCGGCAATCAGGGTTTGTCCAGCAACAGGCCGGCCAGTTTGGTTGTCTACAATACGCACTGCCAGTACCCTTCGGGCAGGAATTTGCTGCAAGGCAATAATGGATTTCCCATCACGCTCAAACACCTCAAAATCAGAGCTTTGTAAACCAAAACTGTATACTGCATATTTTTTAGGTAAGTTGGGAGAAATATTAGGGGGTAATTGAATAGAAAACTCTCCTTTTTCGTTGGTTTTGCCCGGCCGGGCTTCGGTATTGATCAACAGTACATCTACATTAGGAATGGGTAGATTACCTTTTTTACTTTTTACCACTCCTTTGATGATGCCCGTCTTTCTCATATTGATCACAATTTCCCGACTGGTTGTGTCATACTTCCAATCTTCAAAATCATAACCATTTTTCACGGCTTGCAGGTGGCGGGGATCATCGGTATTTTTCATACTAATGATCAGTTTGCCGTCGGGTTTGGTAACTGCGGCATAAAAACTATCTACGACCACTTCTACTTTAGGGACAGGCTGTTTGTTTTCATCGAGTGCAGTCACAAATAACTTGTTTCCCTGTGCCCAGGCAGAGGGTGTGAGTAAAGTTACAAGTGCCAGATATGTAAATATTTTGAATGCCTTGAATCCCATTTTTGTAGGTAAGTATTTCTAAAAAATACCTTGATCGCAATAAATATAACAAAGTACTAAATCCTTGCCAAAAGTTACAAGTGTATGTTTGATTTAACACTAAATTTTGTTAAACCAAGCAATTGGGTTCAAGATAAGAATTAGTTCTGGATTATTTTTGATTTGCGTCGGCTTCATTCCTAATCAGCTCACATTCCACCCGGCGGTTCCTGGCTCTTCCTTCGTCATTGTCACGTTTGTCAATCAATTTCTTTTCTCCCCAGCCTTTAAAATCCAGGCGATTGGGGTTGATATCCCGACTAATGAGGTATTCCATTACTTTACGTGCACGATCTTCTGATAGCTTTTGGTTACGATTATCAGTACCCGTTTGGTCGGCGTGTCCATTGAGCAGCAAGCTTACATCAGGGTTAGAAATCAGGAAACTTACCAGCTTCTCAAGGTCTTTTTCGTGTTCCTTTTTAATATCATCAGACTTATAATCAAAAAACACTACTACGTATACCTGCTGGCTACGCTCTAGTTTCTTGAGGGTCATATTGAGTACTTCTTCTTTGGCCCGAATCAGGCTGGGAACCTGGATCAGTTCATTGTGAAACAAATAGCCTTTACGCGTTACATGCAATAAGTAGGTTCCGGTAGAATCTATGTTACCAATGTAGTTGGTTTTTATGGTATCCGGTAAGTTTTCAAAATTGCGAATTTCCCGGTTAGTCTCTACGTCTACCAATACAATACGAGCATCATTAAGCGGTCTTCCATTCTCTTTGTCCCGAATCATTCCGCGAATGGTCAAAGTAGGCGTTTGATACAATTTTACATCTACTACTTCTTTTTTCAAAGCGGCATAACGCTCCAATTTTTTATCGACCAGCTCTAGATTAATGTTGGCCAAACCCCAAGGAGTGGGTTTCGAGGCGGTCAAAATATCTAACCTACCTATGTTCCCTTTTTTACGATCGGATGCATAATAAGCCGTCTGGCCATCTTTGGTAAGAATAAAGCAAATATCATCGCCCGTAGAGTTGATAGGATACCCCAAGTTATGTGGTTTACTCCATTCGGTACCTAACCAAACACTCTCAAATATATCGTGCTTCCCCATCGTAGTATGCCCATTGGAGCTAAAATAAAGGGTTTTGCCATCTGGCCCGATAAAGGGTGAATCCTCATCATATTTGGTGTTGACATTAGGCCCCAAGTTGGTAGGCGATCCCCAGGTACTGTCGGCCTGTAGTTGGGTTTGGTATACATCCAATCCCCCATACCCTCCAGGGCGATCACTGGTAAAATAGATCGTTTGCCCATCAGGAGATATCGAGAACGAGGTTTCTAAGTGTCTTTTGGTATTTACTTTCCCTTTCAAAGGTTTGGGTTTCCCCCATTTATCATTTCCAATCAGGTTTGATACATATAAATCTCCGTCACGGTATATAAATAACATTTTGCCATCTGGCGAAAAGCCTAAACTGGCATCATTTCCTTTGCTGTTGATAGATTGGCTCAACTGCTTGGGAGCCGACCATTTGCCTTGCGACCGATAGGTAATATAAATATCTTCGTAAGGGTGGCGATCAAAAGGATCTAGTTTTCCTCCAACATTGCCTTTGCGACGAGAAGTAAACAATAAGGTAGAATCATTCACCGAAATAATCGGAGAATAATCAATTTCTTTGGAATTGACAGCGACTCCCAGGTTTCTGACATCTACAAACAAGGAATCTTTCATGTATTGATCAGCAAAATTACACTCAGCAATGCGCTTTTCAAGCTTTTCCTTAAATGCTGGAATCAATAACTCCTGGTGCGCCAGATAAATCGTATCTCTATCTGTTTTTTTGGCTACTACCTGTTTCATGAGCTTATAGTGCATCAGCGCTCGATCTATCGAAGCCGTATAGTGGTAAGCTTCGGCCATAAAAAACTCAAGGGTAGGATGATAATTTCGATTGATTCGGTATAACTTCTTAAAATAGATAAGGGCTTGTTCTTCTTGTTGGTTTTCCAGGTGGGCTATACCAATCTTGTAGTTAAGTTCTTCGTTGTTAGGGGCTCTTTTTAATATCTCTTTGTACAACAATAGGGCTTGGTCGTAATAGCGTGCCTGCAACCAGGCATCGGCTTTACGAATGAGTTTTCGGAATCTCCGTGATCCAGGATCTTGCGCCTGAAGCACCGTGAGAGACAAACTCACCAATACAATACACCCTACTATACGTATCAAATTCCTTGACATAAAATTTAAACAGCTTGTTGCTATTATGCAGTGCCTTGATTTAACTCTGGTAAATTATTTTGTGTTTTAATTTACAATGCACTTGGTATTTATAGATAACTACAGAGCGTCTATGTTTAGTGTTTTGTCTCAAAAAAAATAAGGAGAAGTTATGTTAGAAAAGTGACTTGATACACTTATAATTAATCAACTTACTCACAAGCTCCATAATTTAACCATTCATAGGTTTACCTGAATTTATAAAGAACACTGTCTGTTATTGTGATACCTTTAAGCTAATTACTTGCCAATTTTTAAATTTAACTCTACAAAAACACTTCGTGAACGAAGGCTTATGCCTTAAATAGTAAATCTAAACATTTTGCCACAAAGATTCAAGCAACTCCTCCTACGATCAATATTGTTTTTGGCAAAGCACCACTCAAAACAATGCGCAAGGGGTAAGCTCCTGATATTAAAGCTTTTAAACTTACGATAGAGACCTGGCAAAACCAGGAATATTCCTTACCAATATTATAAATACGCAGATAATATATCCGATAAATTAGGAGCTTCCCCTTGTTTAATATATTTCTCTTCTTTTCTATGTTTTGCTATACATCATTGTGCGCAATTTATCGCTTATCAAACGCTTTTCTTGTAGAAAATTCATCACTACAGGCACTCGTTTTTCAATTGACTCATTGTTCGATTATGTACTAAAGTGAGCATTTTTGAACAAATAGTTTAGCTGTTACTTTCTCCTCTCACATTGTTTTCAAGGAAATTCAACTCAACATAAACCTCTCATAACCAGATATTAAACCATCAGAGAACGCACAATGAATCATAATCTCAGGGCTTGAATGGAAATATATTTGCAACGTTGGGTTTACAGATATTCATTCATAACCGTGATTTTTTAAATTATGCATACAATCAGAATCTCGCTTACTTGTGCTTTGTTTTTCTTGGCGGCCAATGTAGGGATCATAAACGTAGGGCAGGCACAAAAAAAACTAGATACCCAAGACTTGGTGTCACACACCATATACTTCAAAATGCCAACCCTGCATACTTTCGACGCTACCACTCAACAACACTTGCTCAAGGCTATTGGCGATAATCAATTTGTGGGTCTGGCGGAGTTGCACCGCTCTCAAAAATTAAGTCATTTCACCACCGCATTCCTTCAGTTACTCAAGACTAAAGGTTTCAAAAACTTTGCACTGGAATTAGGCCCTTTTTCGGCTCAAACGCTTACTGAGGCTTCTAAAGTGCCTGAAAAAACCTTAGAAAATATTCAAAAACTCAATAATCAATACCGCATATATCGCTCAAGCCCTCTCGTGTTTGCTGATCGTATTGCGGATGCTGCTTTTATTAAAGAGGCATCTACATTGGGCTTCCAGCTTTGGGGACTAGACCAAGAATTTATTTACTCTTATGAAATGCATCTGGATGCACTTTACAAACTATTGACAAACAAAAATCAACAGGCTCAAAACTTATACAAAAACCTTAAAACTAAGGTGAGAAAGGGAGCCAAAAAATCGGCCAGAAGTCGCAAATACGCTTATAATTGTACGCTTCAACAATCCGAAGATCTCCAAAAGTTTTTCGCTTTGTTTAAGGGTAATAAAGCCGCTGAAGCACGAATCAAGGCAATGAAAATAAGTTGGGAGATCTATTGTCGAGAAGAGCAACGAAAGAGAGGTTCTCAGCTCAGGGCAAACTATATGAAGCACAACTTTGATAGTATGTATACGCTTGCGGCTCAAAAAGAAACAATGCCTAAGGTATTTGTCAAAATGGGAAGTGTGCATCTCACCCGAGGAATTTCGCCTTACAGAATCCATGATGCGGGAGAACACCTTACTGCAAAAGCCAAAAAAAATAATACTGGCTTCATTACTTTTCGGCATTTGCGAAGGTTCAGAAATGGCAAAGATTTAATCACCCATAAAGGTTGGCAATCAGTAAAATTATTAATCAGTGTTGGTAAAAAAGACCAATGGACTCTGACAGACTTGCGCCCTTTGCGAGACAAAATTAAAAATGGGTTATTAGTTACCGATAAAAGGACTAAATTTGAGATATTTAGCTATGACTTTATGCTTATTCCTCCCAATGATCATAAGGCAAGGCGTAATTTTTAGTTGTACAAAACACGCACACTTATGGAACCTCGCATCCTCATTATTGGTCACAATATCGTTGTCATTAATATCCTGATTCAAGAATTACAGAAATTTGGCCGTAATGTAATGGGGGCTACCGATCGTCCTGATATTCAACGTATGCTGCAATTGCATAATCCTGACTTTGTGATCGTGGGCAATGGCCTGTCCGACCAAGAACGAGATGAGTTATTGGTATATTTGCTCAATATCAAGGCTGGCTTAAAGGTACATTTGGCAGAAAAACAAGCCAAGCCGAGTCCTTATGATTTGGTAGCTTTTACCAACAAAAAAGCAGTAGAATGGAAAATCGAGCAAAAGTTAGGTAAACAAATTTGAATACACCAAACCTATGCAAACATTACCTAACTGGTTCTTTAGCAAAGTCGATAACTTTCAACAACTGGGCTTTTTTCAAAACCTGGGGACTAACACGGCTACCATTGCCCATAATATATTTAACCAATCTCAGGAGCATTATTATGGTCCTATAGTAGAGTTGAACCAACACGCACTATTAGACCAAATCTTACTATCTTATGATACACAACAGACTTGGTTTATTGAAGATTATATGGTTTTGGGTCAAGAACCAGCCTTTCGCAACAATTTCTATCTTGAGATTTTTCATAGAGCAATCCAGCTTACTCAAGGGTTATTTCGTCCCAAACAGGTAGCGCTGAATTCCTGTGGCTACTGTGATGGGCGCGACAAAAGAATGCGGTTAGTGTTTGAATGGGAAGGCCAAACACATCAATTAATTTTTTGCATAGATTTAGACGTAGCAGTATTCAGGTTTTTAGAAGAAATGAACGAAATACTGGCTCCTACCAATCATTGCTTTAGGGTCTGGCAAGAAAACTACGGCAACTGCTTGGTATTATTTATCCCTATGGAGGTAGCCCGTATACTAGAAATTCAACAAGGGTGGGAATTCAGTTTATTGGCTTATTATTGGTTGGATAAAGCCCAATATTTTCATAAACAATTGGAAAGCAAAGAGGCTCTGGCTTATTACCGCAAGGCTTTTGAGAAGATACCACAAGACCCACACGTAGGATCTGAGCTTGCTTGGTTTTTAGCAGACCACGAGCGATACAGCGAAGCCAAAATTGTATATGAACAAACCATAGAAAGGCTTACCACTCAAGGAACTCTGAATACAACAGAGCAATGGTGGCTGGGGCACTTGCGGAGTCAGCTTCAAAAACTCAATGTTTAATGTAAACATATGCGCTTAGACCAAATTTTAGCTTTGGGTGAACAGCTTCAGGTCAATAAACACGATTATTTACTCAAAGAAGGCAGTAAAGCAGATAGACTATTTTTTGTAGATAAAGGGCTCATCAGGGCTTTTTACCTCAAAGATGGCAAAGAGGTTACCGATTGGTTTGGTACTGCGGGCACTTTTATCACGTCTATTCAGGGCTATTATGGCAACCAGCACAGTACCCAATACCTTGAAGCTTTAGAAAACTCTAGCATTTATACCATTCGCAAAACTGTGGTAGAGCAAGCTTGTCAACGTGACCCTCTTCTGGAACAAAGTTATCGGGAAGTAATTACCCAACACCTTATGCGCTTGCAAGAACGCATTACTGCCTTGCAGTTTTATACGGCCAAAGAACGCTATGATCTATTGCTCAAAAAGAATCCTTATGTAGTACAACGGGCTCCTCGCACTCATATCGCTTCCTATTTAGGTATTTCATTAGAAACGCTAAGCCGCTTAAAGCAATAGTGCCCCCTTTGCCTTATGGCCTCTAAATTTATTTGACAAATGTCAAATGTTTCTCCTCCTCAAATATTGACCTTTGTGGCCTATTCATTAAAAAAACGATTTTATGGACAAAGTAAACTTAATTATTGTAGCCACTCCCAATCCCGCAGAAAAAGCGGCTTTAGATCATTATTTGGAAAGTATGCATCAGTTGTATCAAAAAGTGGGAGCTCAGCCAGTAGCTAAATATAAAATATCGGAGACTTTGATTGGTACTCAAAATCCACACCTGGTCTCGGTGATGGAGTTTCCTAATCAAGAGGCTGTAAATCAGGTTTTTCAAGGGGAGGCTTACCAACAACTTTTACCCTACCGGGAAAAAGCCTTTGTCAAAGTAGAAGCGTATGTAGGGCAAGCATAGTATGACTGCACCTACTAAACAAGAGCAACACTGCTACGGCTGTAACAGTGTTGCAAACAAAATTTGTCAAAAAAAAATGACTATTGAATCGTAATTCCAGTAAAATCTACTTCTACATCAGTTTCACCGTCACTTACAGTAGTGCTGGCAGTTTTGATTCCAGGCTGATGCTTAAGAGTTACTTTCAAAGTAGCAGTACCTGCGATGCCTGTACCAAAAGTAGAGGTCAAACCGATAGGGTTACCGCTGGCGTCCTGATCTCCGTAAGACTGGAATGATAAGGTACCAGTAGTAGAGAAAAATACCTGGTGCTCTGCACCTTCTTCTCTCACCTCAGCAGTTACGTCTTCGGCTGGAGATTCTGATTTGTTCTCAAACTTAATGGTTACAGTATAAGTAGCACTAGCAGTCAAATTCCCTGAAATATTGGTAGTTCCACTTTGAGGACCATCTGCGCCATCAGGATCAGAAAAAGTCATTGTTACTACATCAGCACTATTTGCTCGGTTAGTAAAAGTCACTGTAACATCTGTAATCAGCTCTTCTTCATTGGCAGGAGCTGGATCATCTGCTTTGTTACAGCCAGCCAATAATACCGCTACACACAATAAACTAAGTAGTAGTTTAGTTATAGTTTTCATTTTTAGTTATCAAAAAAATTAAACATATATATTCACAGCAGCAAGTAGCAAGCTATACAAGATAGTCTCATTGCTTACCGCTTGTTGCTTTATTAAAATGCGTACTTTAATCTCAGCGTGAAACTACGCCCCAAGTCATCAGCAAAAAACCGAAAACGATTTAGGTAGTCTCGATATGCTGCGTTGAATACATTATCTACACTGAAGCTTACCTTCAATGATTGGCGATGCATAGGCAAAGTAAAACCGGTTTGAAAGTTCCAAACTGAGTAACCACTCGGAGCTTGAATTAATTCTTCATAGGTCAATTGATCTTCGCCAGTATTGGTAGTAGTAGAGTTTCCTTCAAAAGGTGCCTGGTTTTCGGGCAACCGTCGCTGTTCAGCCACATGACGTCCACTCACACTAAAAAACACTTTTTGTAACTTACCCATCTCACCAAACTGATAAGTGAGGGTATTGTTCAGGTTATTGGCAGGCATTAAGATCAAATGATTATTGAAGCTACGATCCCGCCCTCTTACAATAGAGGCTTTGGTATCAAAAGTAAGTTGCTTGGTTAGTTTATAACTCAAGGCAGCATCTACTCCCATAATCACTGCGTTGGTTTGCAAATATCTATAAATAGGAAACTCACCACGAATGGTAAGTGTAGACCAAGGAGCACTAGGGGCCAGATAGATGTAATTTTGGATTTGATTGTAGTATCCACTGACTTCCGCACTGAGGCGCTTGGTTTGATAAGTGAAGGTGTTAATCCATTTATAGGCTTGCTCTGTTTGCAGGTTTTCGTTTCCTAACTCAAAATTGGCTGATCCGTGGTGCAATCCTGAGCTAAACAACTCACTTACTGAGGGAGGTCTCCAGGCAGTACCCAAATTGGAACGTAAACTCAAATGATCATTAAATCTGAAAATGACGCCTACTGTTCCTGAAAAATTATTAAAACTTAAATCTCTCTGTTCTACCGATGATTGAGAGTTTGCCCGCATAAAAGTAGTCAAGGCACGTTGGTCATACCTTACTCCGGCTTCAAACTCAAAATTTTCGCGTACATATCGCTCTATGGCAAATACTCCTAAGGTAGTAGTGTTGTAATTGGGTATAAACATCTGCCCAGCAAATATATTGGCTTGATGCATACCAGTGATACCTACAGTTCCCTCCCAGCTTCCCCAATTGTTATGATTCAAAGCCAAATCCAGGGTATGGGTATCAAGGTTGAGCGTCATAGCGGCGGTAGTTCTACCACGACGCGAATGATCAAACTCAGAGCGGGCATTGGATTGCCAGCCATATTGAAGCTCTATTTTACCCAAGTTTTCGATTTGCCAAAAAGCCTTGGTTTTCAGCAAACTATGTACTACAGCTTGTTTGGGTTGAATAATATCGTAAGTAAAATCTCGGATTACTAAAGGTTGGTTGCTATTGATAGAGCGCTTTAAATCAGTTCGGTTACCTGTGTGAGCTGCTTCAAAAATACCCAACTCGGTATCGAAACGACTATAGAAAACTTCTATACCATAGTCTTTTTTCGTATAACCCAAGGCTCCTGAAAAGTTGATTTCTTTGACTCCAGTGTTAGACAGAAAATAATCGGGAGTATGTACATTCCCTACTCTTTTGTAGGTGCCTTGCATCCGCCAGCTCAAGCCATCTATTACCTGCCCCTCAAGCAATCCAGAAACAATTCCCTGGCGACCATTGGAAACACCTACCAAATTAAGTGCTCCTCCAATTCCTGACTTTTGACGCAAGCGGGGCGGTTCTACAATGACTACTCCTCCAATGGCATCAGGCCCATAGCGTACCCCTGCAGCTCCTTTGACTACCGATAATTGGGTAGCCACAAATGGATCTATTTCAGGAGCATGTTCTGCTCCCCACTGTTGGCCTTCTTGACGAATACCATTATTTAATACCAATACTCGGTTACTATGTACCCCATGAATCACCGGTTTACTAATGGAATGCCCTGTTTGTAGTGTATTTACTCCGGTAAGGTTTTTTAGCGCATCGCCCAGAGTTTTGCCACTGTTTTTGTCCAGTTCATCTTTAGACAATGTACTCTTGGCTTGGGTAGAAGTTTCTATCTTTTTGCCTTCTACCAAAATTTCTTTCAGTAATTCTTCTTCCTGGTGGAGGGCTAGTTTTTTGTCGAGGTGAGAGTGATTATGGTGATGATGAATGATAAATTGAGTTTCTTTATAACCAATCATTCTACAAATACACACATGCTGACCTTTGCAAAGATCAGGGATTTGAAATTTTCCTTGAGCATCAGTAACAACTCCTTTGCTGGAACCTTTAATAAAGATGGTTACCCCTGCTAAAGGCTCTTTACTTTTGGCATCTACTACTACTCCTGAAACTTTTGTTTTACATTCTTCAGTAGCTTGATCTTGTGCCTGTAAAATACTGATAGTCAATAACGTGTGTAATATAATTTGTAAAATTGTGCGCATATTTCTGCAACATTATTGCGCAAAGTTAGATCAAATGCAATAGTGTTGCAAATTACTTAGGTGTTTTTTTGTTAAGTTGGTGTTAAGCAAATATTAGATAAATTAAATAAAAAATTAAAATAATACCATAAAAAATCAACCCTGGCAATATTTGTTTAACAATTAAGTGTAATCAATAAGTATTTATGATGAAGGTCTCAACAAGAAATTATCTTATTTGATTTTGACTCTGGTAGGAGTATCTTTTCCCCCCACAATTCCTCTCACTCCCAAAGCCACAGCTTCAATCATTTCTGTCAGGTTTTGC
Organism: Microscillaceae bacterium; assembly: GCA_003483885.1. Lineage (GTDB taxonomy): Bacteria > Bacteroidota > Bacteroidia > Cytophagales > Microscillaceae > Microscilla. Next base: position 1,291 of record DMXI01000022.1, on the reverse strand, counting down.
AAGTCCAAAGTACTTACCTCGTCGCTCACTTGATGGTAATGCTTATCGTTGGCAATATCTACCGAAGAAATCGTATGCGAAGGAATACCATGTTGTGCCAAAGCATAATTATCGGATCGCCGAAACAGGTTATACCCTATATAAGGGTCAGGATAAAAGGTAAATCCAGTACCTTGGGCATTTTTTTGCAATATTTTACCCAAATCTGACCGTTTATAGCCAGTGATAAAGGCCCCTTTACGGCCAAATTTGGAAGGTTTTCCCACCATTTCAATGTTAATTCCAGCCACAAATTGTTTCAGTTCTTTTTTGCTAAACTGTTTGCCAAAATGACGAGAACCTACCAATCCAATTTCTTCAGCCGTAAAAGCCACAAACATCAAGGTGCGTTCATTGTTGTTCAATGCTTTGAAATAATAGGCCAGGCTAATCACCGCAGTTACTCCTGAAGCGTCATCATCGGCTCCATTGGCAATAGAATCCCCTTTGGCTCCTCTGCGAACGCCCAAGTGATCATAGTGAGCCGAAAATACCACAATTTCATCACGCGTTTTCTTGTTTTTACTCTTGCCCGGTAATATCCCAATCACGTTGAGCATTTCTTGTTTCTTATAGGGAAACGTTTGATAAAAATCCTTGATCCCTTGTCCCTTGGGTGATTGTAGGCCCGCTTTTTTGAACTCACTTCTGATAAATGCTGCTGCTTTTTTTTCACCTTCTGTACCTGCTTTGCGACCCATCATATCATCAGCTGCTAAGGTAGTAATGATACGTGTAACCTCCTTTTGCTCAATTTTTATCGGTTGATTCTCTTGAGTTTTTTTTTGAGCATTGGCGCAAGAAAAAAGCCCGCTAAAAACCAGACAATAGAAGAAAAATTGGGTAGATATTTTCATAATTTAAGTATTGACAATGATCTTTTTTATTTACGACTGTTGACAAAATACTCGAAACTGTTGCGGTTGCTTGGAAACTTAAAAAATCGTTTCAAATTCATATAGTTTTTTTTGTCCACAGTATAATTATAAGCAAACTTGGCAATTCTCAGTGCAGTTTCCTCATAGTTAAATTGCTTCAATATTCCCTTGATTTGGTCTACCGACAAACAACGATACTGACGAAACAATCGCCGGGCAGTGCTTTCTTTGATACTGTTTGAGTAAATATTGCGTACTTTCCTACGCATTGTCTTGTATTCGGCTTCGCTAATAGGTGATAAACAAGGAGTGTTGGTAATGACTGGAGGTTTGTTGGGGTTATTATTATTCGGATTGTTATTGTTGTTGTTGTT
>DMXI01000058.1 GCA_003483885.1 Microscillaceae bacterium | reverse complement strand
CATAAATTCCAAAACCATCTACTGAACGTAATCGTCCCATACCTGCATAAGTATTGCGTTGGGCATTTACTTTTATTTCTTTGAGGGTTTCGGTAAGGGTAGGCAGGCTAAAATCTAACTTGATGTCTTGGTTTTTGACGGTGATTTTCTGCTTCAGTCGCTTTCGTTCAAAAGCATAACATTCGATCGTATAGGTACCTTGAGGAAGGTTCATTTCATACTCGCCATTGGCATTGGCCTGAGCCTGAATATTTTGAGATTGGATAAATACTACTGCACCAGGCAAGTTTTCGTTATCTTCTTCGGAAGTGATTTTACCATAAACCCGGTAGCTTTGGGCTTGTGCTGCGTTTACTACCAGACAAAAACAGATAAAGGTGAATATCTTTTTAAGCATCCTACTTTCTTTGCGTAACTAACATCGGGGCAAAGGTAGAAAACTATTCTTGTTTAGACTAAGTTTAAATAAAATTTATCTTTCAGGTGATTATTGCGCTTTTTTCATCTTCAAAATCCAATATTTTTGCTTCCAACCGTCCTGTATTTTGCCCAAATCTACCTGTGGGTCAATCAATAATTGGCTAGGCCGCGCATTCAAAGTCACCTGTACCTTGGCCCTCACTTCGGGGTTGGTCACTCCTTTTTTAGCATAATGTTTTTTGAGAAAATGCGCATACTGCAAAATCAAGTCAGGCTGCATGGCCATTTGTTTTTCTTGCACATCGTTGAGAAACTGACGGTTGGGAACTGCACCCTCCCGCCCGGTTTTGGTATCTTTTATAAAAAAGGTGGCTGTTCCTGCTTTTTCCATCAACATCACCCGCCAGGAAAAACGGTAGCCCTCTTCAGTCCAAAAAAGATTGCCCTTGTACAGCAAATAACGCCAGGGAAACAAGACCTGAAACGCAAAAAATACTACTAAGAAAGCGGTGGTTACCTTTCGCCAAGATTTAAGCGGAGCATAATGACCACCCAAACAAGCATTGCCTAAAGGAATCAGGCGTTCGTGAAATTCGGCGGAGAAGAAAATCAATACGCAGCAACTCATGACCAGCGGAAACACCCCAATTTGAAAAAGTAGCGCAGTAAGGGTATGAAAAACCACCACGGCTACATAGGCCAGTATTCTGGTTTTGCGCCAAAGCAAAAACCCCACAATAAAGGTATCGAATAGCATTCCAGCCCAGCTAAAGAGATAAGCGGTGATTTTGTATTTGAAAATAAAGCCAATCACGGGTAAACTGGTTTTGGCAGGCAACCAGATGGTGAGCGGCATGGCATCCAGCAGCCATTCGGAGTTCATTTTGGCCAATCCTGCATAAAAATACACAATGGCAATTTGCAGCTTAAAAATGCCAATGGTCCAGGCGGGCACCTCGTTTTGTTGCAAATGCGGCTTACGGCGTACGTCTACCGAAAAAGCTCGGTTGGCAGGTACAAAAATCAACAGAAAGGCCACCAAACTCACAAAATAATAGTGATTAAGGTAATAGGTAATATCAATGAGTTCGGTATAGGTAAACGTCAGAAAAAAAGTAATGGTTGCTACTCGATAAAAGCACCCCAAGATGATGCCTACACAAGCCAAAACCATCAACCCAAACACCCCATACATCCATACTTCGGGCAAGGGCTTTATCCAGGCAAAACCAAAATAAGTAAAGTGTAGTTTGGGTGCCACCAAATGCGTGTATACCCAGCCTTTGGCTATAAATCGAATGGTGCTGTAAAGCATCAATGCTCCAAAAATTATCCGGAAGGAAATTAATGGAGCAATGGATACTGGCCTAAATAAGTAGGCCATTATATTTTTCTGAGTGTGTAACAATTTTAATCAATCGATTCTAGTCTCCGTCGTTATCCGAAAATGTAATGCTAATCCCCAACAAAGAACTCATAGAGCTTTTGAAGTTTGCAGTGTTGTCTTGCATCAAGGTATGCGCAGCACTCACTTGGGTACTCCCGATGTTGTCTGATAGTCTACCAGCTGGTATGGCCGCAATCGCACTGTTAATCTCTGCTACTTTGGCTTTGGTTTGGGTCACTAGTGCTGCTCCTCCTTCTACCGCGTTGAGGTACTCTTCAAATCCTATTCCATCAGTGCCATTCAAACCAGTTCCTAACCATATCTTCTCGGTAGTAGCAAAGTGTTCTTTGATCAAAGTTAAAGAAATACCGCTGTAGTAGGCTTCTACTTTGGTAGGTTCGGCAGAAGTTTGTCCCGCCTGTAGTCCAGCAGGTAACTCCAACTTAAAGTTTTTGATATTTTCATAATCCTTTACAAAGGAATTGTACAACAACGAAATAGGGCTTCCCGCTGAGGTTTCGGTATTGCTGGTAAAGGTTGTACGATAGGCACCTTCCCAGGCAGTCGTGATGTTGTCTATGTTAGTTTTGATTTCCGTGATCACGGTTTTCAAATAGTTTTTGCGGTTATCGCTTCCTGTGCCATAATTGGTCAGTACTGCAGCATCTCCATTCAGACTATAGATCAAATACTCCACCGTCATCATTCCACGTACATCACGATCAAAACTCGCTGAAAGATTAAAGCCTGTGTTATTGATATTGGTTTCAATCTTGGTAGTACTGATAGGAAAAGTACCCAATACTTCTACAAAGGTTCCTAAAGGCAAATCGGCTGGCCCAAAGGCAAAAGGTGAGCATTTTACAAAACTGGTCATAGCCGCTTCCCAAGCCGACTGCAAAGCGTCTAGGTTGGTGGCATCAGAAGTAGCGATAAAAGTATTACTGGTGGTTTCCAAGGCAGCTACTTTAGCTTTCAAGTCTTGAAAGCTGGGAATAATCAAATTATCCGCCACATTGACCAATAAAGTGCCTCGGTCAAAACCATTATCGTTAACCGCGACATCGTTGTTGCTGCAAGCACTCAAGCCACAGGCAAGCGCAAAAAACATTATAACAAAGTATTTCCTCATATACATTTTCTTTATGCCCATTTAAACAAGAAATCAGAATATAGTAAATGGATTGACGACTAATTTTCAGTCGCCAATCCACTAAATATTCGGTTGTATAAAATTGTTTTAGAGTATGTTTAAATTTTGTCCCGATGAATCGGGATTTTCAATCTTCGAGGATAAAAAATATGACTCAACAACAGGGAAAAGTCGTTTTTTTAGCCCCAAAAAAACTTTTTAAATGTACTCTTAATTATTGGTATAAAAACCAGTCACTTCAGTATCGGTAAAGCCATAGATGCCTTTGATCAAAGTAATCGTTGCATCAAAGTTGGCCAATAAAGTCGCATCGTTCAAGAATTTGTAGCTGGTAGGCGTACCAGTGCTTGGCGCCAATAGGTTGGTCAAGATTTCCTCAATTTGGGCATCGGTGATTTTCTTGTCCGAAATACCTAACCAGCCTGCGGCAAAAGCAACACCCTCAGCATATGAGTGTAAGGCATCTCCTCTTTCGGCATCGGTAGTAGCTGATTGCAACTTGGTTTTGGCATTGTTGCAGTAGTAAATTACGGTTGCAAAGTTACTTTTCTCCCAGTTAAGTTTGAATTCTGCCAAAGCAGCATCTCTATCAGTATCAAATGCGCTTCCGCCCTCAATGGCCGCTTTTGCTTTGATAAGGTTATCTCTCATATCAAACAAGAAGCCTTTACTATTGGTAATGTCTGAACGTCTTCTTACGTAAGTAGCGGCGTTGGTTACTTTCTCAGGGTCAAAAGTAATATCAGTACCCAAAATCTCAATCAATTTATCAGTAGAAGCCGCAGTCAATGTACCATTGATTACAGTAAGGGCGTGGTTATAAAGTGCTGCTCCAAATGAGCCTTTTTGTACCATTTGCTCTAGCTCTAGACCGTTTTCGTCTAATAGACGGCTTCCTAATTTACCACCATCTCCGGTAGGGGTTCCTGTGCCAGGATTCATAAATGCAGTCCCTGAATTAGCTGCTTTTACAATTTCTCCCAACCAAGTTTCTACTTTAGTAGCATAACTTGGCAAAGTAACGGCTTTTAGATTGCTTGGGTAAGCAATGGCAGCCACAGTGGTAGTACCAGCGTTGCTCTCAGCAGTGTTTATTTCAGAAGTCAACGTTCCTATTTCAGTTCTTACCGTAGTTTCGGCCGTTACATTTGTAGCAAAATCTGCCGAAGTATAACTAGTGGGTAATTGCAATGTGGGGTTAGTATCTTCGTCTTTAGTACAGGCTTGAAAAACAAAAGAAGCAGATAGTAATAGTACAAAGGTTCGAATGAAATTTATTTTATTCATTATGTCTTAAATTCAAAATCATTAAAATACCATAGGTCCTTGCAAAGACTAAATCTTGCGCAAATATGTGAGATAAAAATCAAATTACCAGTTTTATTTAGACTAATTTTAAATAAAAATAAGAAATAGTTTTCCGACGTTATATTATTCTCAGTCGAAACTGGACGCTTTAAAAAAGGAGAAATAATCGCTGTAAGAAAGGGGGTATGCCCCTTATTTGGGCATAAAACATTGACAATCAACCATAGTCTTAAAAATCACAAGTGGCTTACTCTGACGGGCTATGTTTGGTTCTAAACACCTCAATGGTGATGACGTGTTCGATTGACTTGTCGAGGCATCTGGTAGTTGTCTTTCAAGCAGACTCCTCAACAAGTTAATGATGACAACTTTGAGATGTTTTGTCATTCTGAGTCATAATATTTTATTCAAAATACACCAATGGAAATGACGTAATTAGAACACGGATTATACAGATTTGGCGGATAAACACAGAAAAAATCTGTGATCATCTGTTGAATCCGTATGATCTGTGTTCAAAAAATAAATCACTGATAGTCAATATCTTATACAAACACGTCATCAGTACGCAGGAAGAATCGAGCCTCTGGCGAGTTGAAAATGCCGATGCATCGGTGCTCAGCATAGCTAATCACAATAATACCCAGTATATCAGGCTATTCGAACTGATCCTTCCTATCGTCAGGATGACAACTTTATGTAACTGGTTATCAGTGGCTTGTCATCTCCATTCATGTGTTTTGGGTACCAAAAAACCGAAGCTATAGCTTTGCTATGCTGAGCTCAACGAAGTTAATTAGTTCTCGGAGTGACAAAACCTAGGTATCAGGTATTATTTCAACTAACTAATAATCAGCGTTTTTATATATAACGAAGTGAAGCTGTTTAGTTTCTATGCATACTTGGTTGTGTTGCATTACTTTTGGCCTGATAAATAATCAGAATGGCAGGCAGAAATAACGCCCAAAAGCCCGAGACTGGAAGGATGGCCACCCCAAGGATTGCTGTACCTAGCAAGAGCCAGCCAAAAACAATGGGTACCTTCATTTTTTGGCTTTCTATGTATTTAATCAAGTAGCCCAAAAGCATAAAGGTAATGCCCGCAAAAGTAAACCAAAATGCCAGGTTCCGTTCTACTGATCCTCCAGTATTTAACAATCCACTGGAAAGCATTCCTCCAAAAACTTTTGCATGTTTCACTAACCCCAGCAAGCTATGAAGCACGCCAATCACTATAACAATTATGCCTATGTTATTTTTCATATATTTCCTGTTTTTAAACAATAGAGTTTACCTATGAAACATTATCACAGCTCATTTTTTACTCAAATGATTCAAGCAGTAATTGGCCAGAGAGAACACTGTTGATTGGATCAGCTTAACAAACTCAACCTTAGGCAATCTGAAAGGGCGACCTTTTTTCCTCCAAAACTACACTCATCGGTTGCGTTCCTACAACCAACTTATGAATTAAGTCGTGATAACGTTTATTAAAATCTCTTAGATTCTTTTGCGAAGGTATTGCTTTAAACAATAAGTTTATAGACGGGGCCGTTTACAAAGGCACTTTAGGAGCTCTTCTTAATTTTCTTGATTACAAACCTAAAGTCGTTGAAATAGTCTTTTAACCAATTGGGATGAAAGGTTTCATTGGTGATTTTAAGGAAGAAGTTTTCTACACTTAGTTTCAATACGAGCCTTGCTAAATCGGAGTCTTCTTTTAAGCCTATGATGGTAGACCAAACAGGCAGAAAAGCATCCCCTACAAATTCGTTGGTTTTATGAAAGCAGGCCTCAAATGCTGGATTTTCCCTATTGACCCGTAACTGTTTATTAAATAATAAATCCGTTTTATGATGAATTAGTATTTCGGTTAAAGCCTCTAAAGTAGTAGCTTCTCTCATCTTCTCTGACATTACACCTGTTTTGGCCAAATGTTGCTCCAGTAACTGGCTTGTAAATATTTCGGCGGTCCCAAAAAAATAATAAAAAGCTGATTTGTTTCTTTGGAGCCTTTTGGCCAATCGCTCTATCTTGACACCTTTGGGGCCTTCCAGAGAAAACAGGAGGTATCCTTCATCGAGCCATATATCTTCCGTTTTACTCATAATTTGGGGTAAGTTCATCTACAATTGATATAGAGTAGCCAGTGATTAAAGATACACATTCATTTAATAATATAAGCTATGAATAGGGCCATAAAAGCTTACTAGTGGTTAGGCATGCTTTTTATTTTTTTATGGATTTATGAAATAGCGAAAAGTGTGGGTGTTCAAGTGATACCTCACCCACAAAAGGTGAAAAAGTGCACTTGTTCTTGTCACAGCCAGCGCTCCACCTTGTCAGACTTCAAAAGGTCATTGATTTGACGTGTGGTAAAATCATACAAGGCTTGCTGAGTTTTGGCATTATTGACATTTCTGCTTCCTTTGATTCTATTACCCTTAGAGTTGATCAAGATAGATTGATTGGCCGCGTCGTTGTCTCCGTTGATAATCGCTAAAGGAACCTCGACGTATTCTGCTGGAGTTCGTGTTTTCAAAATAAGCCCCAGCAAAGGAAAGAGTAGTTTTTTAGCTAACGTCGGAAACTGCCCATTTCTCCGAATATTGGTATCTACCATGCCAGGGTTCAGAATATTAATCTTGATTCCTTTTTTGGCCAATTTTTCACGCATATGTAGTCCATAAAAATCATTGGCCAACTGACCCAATCCATGGCCTTTGAAACTACTAGCCTTTTCGGGCAGGGGAAAGTTTTTCATAAAGCTCTTGGAAGAAGGAAACCCAGCTGCAGCTACATGGATAATTCTTTCAGGGGTGTAAGTAGCATCATCGCCTACCAGTAGTTGGTTCAAGAGTACCCGGGAGTAATAATTGAGCGCAATGGATTTTTCCAGTCCCTCTTCGGTATTGACTCGTTTTACCCGTAAGTTATCAGCGGTATGAATGATATAATCCAGAGAGGGAAAAATAGCTCTAATTTCTGAGACAATGGTTGGTATGTTATTGAGTACCGAAACATCGGCAATGAGGTACTTTCCATTGGTCGGATTGCTGGCTGCAAAATGCTCGCCTTTTTGCTTGCTTCGCCCTACAATTAATACGGTGTTGTTTTGCACCAATTGATCGGCGATTGCTCGCCCTATACCATCGGTGCCTCCAATAATAATGATGTTTTTATTGTGCATTTCTTTAGGGTTTTTATAAATATAACACTGTTATATTTCAAGGTAAAAAAATTATTTGATGCCGTGGATGAAGTTTTGCACCATTTGTTTAATGGTTGCTTCTTTAAATACTTTTTCGTGATCAGCCAAATCCGTAGACATTTTTATATAGCCATACAACATAGCAAAAATTTGCAGAAAAGCGGTCTTGGGGTCTGCCACTCCAATAGACGCAACCACATCAAAAAAAATCTTGCCGACTTGTTGTTTGATGGTGGCGGCTTTGGTCTTACAATCGTTAAACTTATGATCAAACATCAGCTCATAGTAAGTAGGGTGATCCAATGCAAATCGTACGTGGGCCAGTACAATGCCCTCGAGGTTTACTTCAGGTGCTTTTGAGGCTGAAACCGTGCTTTTATAGATCTTATCTAGCTTTGTAAAACCTTTTTTTTGAATCTCAAACAGGAGTTGTTCTTTGCTTCCAAAATCTGAGTAAATTTTCATTGTGCTATAGCCAATTTCTTTAGCAAGCATGCGCACCGATACATTCTCCCAACCCTTGAGCTGGGCCAACTTTAAAGCAGCATTGATTACTTTGTCATTTATATTGGCCATTTGCAAATATAACACTGTTATATCAAAATTCATAATTTATGATTCATTCTCAGGATTATAATCTTACTACAAGCCTGGTGAATTTCTGAGAGCAATTATCCTAACACTTTTACCTTTGGTAAAATCAATGAAACCTTCAAGCATTGATAATCAATCATCACCATACCTGTTTCCGACCATCAGTAAATTGAATGCGTAGGTTGTAAGCTTCTCAGGTTTGGCTTGTGCATTGAAAAGATACGTTACGTGGTTTCACTTTAGTATTTATTGCTTTGTTTATATTTGGTAAAATATTACCAATAAAACTTACTATACCAATGAAATCTAATCTCCTATTTCTGGGGCTTTTATTCAGCTATCAGGCTTATAGTCAAAGACTTCCAACCAATCGCCAAGTCAATAAAAACACGGTGGTCGTACTTGCAAAGCTGTTATCATATGAAGGGGGCAGTAAAGTCCAAATCGCAAAATACCAAGTCCTAAAAAAAGTACAGGGTAAGGCCTCCAACAAGATCATTCGAGTAGGATACTATTTTTATAATGCATTGAAAAAAATGCCTAAAACTGCCTTACTTAAGATAGAGAAATATACTGGGAATGTTGATATTCAGGATTACTATATATTCCCCAATTATGACCCCAAAAAAGGCATAGAAAACGTGCCAATACACACGGTAACATTTAAGGAGTGGGAAGCCTGTGAAAAAGCCCTTAAGTCCTGTAAACCAGCCAGCATAACAAGGTCTGTAAAAGGGCAAAAATCATATCTTATTCTCCCTTGCGGCGGTACGTTGACAACGGCTACGCTATCTGCCCAGCCAGGACTTCCAACCAAGGCAACTCAAGTGATTCAAAAAATAGAAGTATCAAGCGCGAAGTGCCCTCCAGTGTTTGAACTCACTCATTTGAAAGACGGAAAGTATTTTGTGTATTTGATGGGCTGTGGCTTGGGTGGACCAATGGAAATTATTTTGAAAAGTAATCGGTAAAATACCTGATTCTACGATTGCAACCTTTCTCTTTCAAGATACTCTTTACACAAGTACAATACGAAGCCCCTTTTGCTACACAATAAACCTTACTTATTCATGAGAAGCTTTACGCTTGGCTGTTTATTTATTTTGGCAGGTTTGCAATCCTGGAGCCAAACCCCTCCCCTTCAATTAACCCAAAAACAAGCCCAGGAGGATTTAAACTGGCTTCGGTTTTCGCTCGAGTATGTTCATCCCAGACTCTATAAGTATGATGACAAACCCACGATGGATCATCGGTTTGAACAAGTTTATTACACCCTCCCCAAACAAGGCATTTCAGGGGTAGATTTTTTAAGTAAGGTGAGTCAATTGAATGCGCAGGTAAATTGTGGGCACTTGTATACCATTCCTCAATATGCACTCCAGAAAGAAATTCTAGGTAAAAAAGTAATGCCCTTTTATGTCAAAGTAATTGACAGTTCCCTGTATATTTTTAATGATTGTAGTGACAAACAACCTATCTCAAATGGCTCCAAAATCATCGCTATCAATGGAAAGCCTGCTGGGCAGATTTACCAACAAATGCTGAAAGGGATTGCCACAGATGGCTACATTGCTACGCGCAAAAATCGTTTGATTGAGCGCTACCTGTCTTACTCTTTTCAAGGATTCGATTTATATTATTTTTTGCATGTAGACCAAGGTCAATCTTTTGATATTACTTATGCCTCTTATCCTACAGGCAAAATCCACCAGAAGAAAATGCAGGGAATGACTCGTACCCAGAGAAAACAAGCCTTGCAGAAAAAACACAAAATAGACGAACGGGCCTGGTACCAAACACCTTCGCCCCAATTTAGGATAGCCAAGGATAAACGATATGCAGTATTAACCATTGCTCGCTCTTTTTATAATAAAAAAATAGATCCCAATTATGGTTCTTTCTTGCAAAAAGCATTTAAAACACTCAAAGCACAGAAAATTTCAAATTTGATTATTGATCTGCGTAACAATGAAGGGGGCAGCGAATACCAGCAAATGGAGCTCATGGCTTATTTGTATGGTAAGCCTTTCAAACTTTATCAAAATATTTACCAAAGCCACCTCGATTTTCGCCCACTCAAACCTATCATTATAGAACGCGACACTGCTAAACTATTTTTTAACAACGATGATGCGTATATGAGAAAGTTTTCCAGTAAGCTTTGGGTCAGTAACTATCAATACAGCAAAAACCTACAATTGCAATCACCTAAAAGCCCTGGTTTTCGAGGACAAATCTATGTTTTGATGAATGGGAGTTGTTTCTCGAGTGCGGCTGATTTGCTTGCTAATATTCGCAAAACTACCAGTGCTATTTTCATTGGCGAAGAAAGTGGGGGCACCTTCGAGGGGCCTACTGGGGGGATTAGCATTGTAGTGCAACTACCCCATAGTAAAATTATGATACGCATTTCCCCCAATATTCACATCAGCTCTTTGTACAAAAAACATCCTTTTGGGCGAGGTGTGTTGCCCGATCATCCAATCAAGTACACGATAAAAGATTTGGTAAACAAGCGGGATTTGGAGATGGAAAAAGCGATAGAGCTTATACTCCATAAAAAGTAATTTTTTGTGTAAACTTGCTTAAAAGTCCTCAAAACAAGAAGGAATGCTCAAGTTATGATCACAAAAGCTTATGGAAAATAACCTTAACATCTTTGATTTTGATCCTAATGCCAAAACCCGACATTACAAAAAAGGAGAAATTATTCAACGCAAAGGAGAAGTCAACGGCTATACCTTTTACGTAAAACAAGGGCTGTTAAGGAGTTACATTATTGATAGTAAGGCCAAAGAGCACATCTTTATGTTTGCCCCCGAAGGATGGGTCATTGCCGATGTAGAATCGCTGGAATTTCACTCCCCAACAGAACTCTTTATTGACTGCCTGGAAGATGCAGAGGTGATGATATTTAATCATGATTGTTTGTTTCAGCCCGAATCCAGCCGAGAAACTATTATACAAAGTGCCAAGCGTTTGTACCGAAGAATGGGAGTTTTGCAGCGTCGGGTGATTATGCAAATGAGCTCCCCGGCAGTGGATCGGTACAATTATTTTGTTCAGACCTATGCCGAATTAGCCCACCGCATTCCTCAACATATGATCGCCTCTTATTTGGGCATTACTCCTCAAGCCTTGAGTACGATCCGAGGTAAAAAGATAAAAAAATAATCTGATTTTGGAATTAATCTAGGTGAATGCAAAACAATTGATAAGGGTGCAAATTTGTATTAGAAGTTGTGATGACTTCTTAATATTAAAACAATGCACTGATGAACAAAGAATATTCAAATGGAGAAATCACTGTAGTATGGCAACCTGGCAAATGCCAACATGCAGGAGTATGTGTTAAAACCTTACCCCAGGTATACAATCCAAAAGCTAAGCCTTGGATAAAGGTTGAAAATGCCACTACTCAGGAACTTAAAAATCAAATTGATAACTGCCCCTCTGGCGCTTTAAGCTATTATACCAATGACTAAGATA
>DMXI01000527.1 GCA_003483885.1 Microscillaceae bacterium | reverse complement strand
TACATAAGGCTAAAGTCGAGCTCAGGAGATGTCTATTTATTTAAAAGTTATGCGTTGCCCTTCGGAAGACCTAGGACAGCGGTGTTTCAAAACTTTAATTTGCTTACTGTATCGTCTATTTTTTATAGGCATTGTTGTGTGCGGGTTTTAGTTTTTCGTTTTCTTACTGTCAGCCTTTTTATAATAAAATAGTTCAGGGTCTCCATCGTCTAATCCATCTATTTTACCCGCAAAAGAAAAACCAGCTTTAGTTAGCGCTTTTTGCATTGGAGTATTAGAGCTATTAGTGGAAGTAAATACCTTATTTGCCTTACATTGTTTGCAAATAAGCTCAATGGCTTGGACTCCTATCCCTTTCCCTCTATATTTTTCCTCTATCACAATGAGTTCTATCCAACCTTGGTCAAAAAAACGATAATCAAATACGGCAAAGCCAACTGCGCTGTTATCTGCCAAAATGATAAAACATTCCTCGTTTGCTATGGCTTTTGTTATTTTTTCCTCCCTCTTTAGCTCGATATGCTCGACTGCATCAAGGTTGTAATCAAAGTCAACTACTAATGCTTTGTCGTTGATTGTTGCTTTTCTTAAACTAATGTTTTTCATAAGAATGAATCGGGAAACTTCTATTTGCTACAATACCCTAAGCCTTACGAGGGGCGACTCAGGGTAACTGAGATAGGGTAGTAGCCAAATTACATTTGAAGTATCTGCATCCATGACTACTTATTAAAATAAGCCTTCTTTAATTTATGAATAACTTCGGTGCTCACCCAATAAAAGTTTGATATTCGTTTTTTTTCGTTATACCTACTGAAGAATAAATACTTTCCATCGGGGGTAATGCTCGGTACAGCTTCTGAAAAATTAGAGTTTACTTCTTTCCCAAGATCAATCGGTTTTGACCAAGTCCCGTCTTTCTCTTTGAAACATACATAAATGTCATTATCTCTTCTTGGATTACCTTTCTTTTTCCTCGCATTTACAACTAGATAATCTTGCGAAGGTGAAATGAAACCTTGAGTACCAAATTCAATATTCAACGCCTTTACTTCTGAAAAATTGGTGGTATAAAACATCTTACGCTTGGCAATATTGGTATAATAAAAGTCTCCGCTTTTTCCTTGATTAAGATAAAATACCCTATCCCCATTTACAGGCGATTCGAGTTTTTTTGCATTGCTCCAAGAATCTTTATTCCGGGTTACATACCAAAGTTTTGTGTTTCTCGAGGCTGCGTTGTATGCTGTAAAATATATTTTATTCTCGCTTAGGCTAACAAATGGTTTCATTTCAGTATCTTTTTCCCCTTTGGTGAAATTTGCCCTCTTGATCGGCGTCCACTTGTTGTCTTTTAGTTTTGAGTAGTAAATAGCTGTTTTTTGATCTACCTCCTTGGCTGAAAAGTAAATTTCGTCTAATTCGGGTGAGAACGAAATTCCAAATTCATATCGTCCCTCAATTGAAACAAGACCTGACGCAAATAATTTAGGAGTGAGGCCTGGTGGCGTTTGCCCAAGATAGGGACCTTTTAAGATTGGAAAGCTAGAGGTGCTTTCAGCGTTTTCCTGAGCAAAAACAGCGTTGAGCGATATAACAATTGCTATTATTAATAATTTGATAGTTTTCATATACTTTTTTACTAATCTGGTGGTTTATTTTTCTATTTGCTTCTGAATCCAATTCATTAATTCACCTTTATTTAATGCATTCCAAGTTGCTTGGGCATTCTTTTTTGGTGATGGGTTATCCTTGGGTTGTAACACGACCAATTCGGTATTTTTATTTCCAGCAAGCGCTAGTTCGGCCAGAAATCCTACAATATCTGTCGAGTTATTTTCATACAAGGTCTTAAGATGTGTGGTTAGTCTGTATTTTATGGCAGGTTCTATATAAGCCCTTATCGCATAGTTTTTATAAATCTTAATATTTCTATTCTTTTCGTCAAAGTAGCTATACGAGGAGAAGTTGTGATAACGCTCCGGCTTAGTTTTGGGTGTGCCTTTCAAATGGGTTTCTAACATATAATTTATAAACCTTGCCTCCCACAAGTTATTCCGATTAATTCTTATTTCACGTGTATGTTGATACCATTTTCTTGTCCAATCCAATGTGAAATTACAGATGACAATACCTTTGATATTTAATTGGAACTGATAATTACCCTCCTTCATAAATTTAATATATCTCATGGCTCTATGTCCTACCAGGCTTGCTCCAAGAAAGAAAACATTTTCATTTGGTAAACGATGTTTAGCAAAAGCTTTCTGAATTAACTGATGTGTAGAAAGCATAGATGACTCGGAAAAGTAAAAATCGAAGGGAATTTCAGTGGAAACTGACAATACTGCAAAGCCTTTGTTAGAGGCCTGCCTATAAAGCTGCTTTGAACTTTTATTCTTTTTGTCATAACCTGAATCCTCCAGAAGAATGAGTACCCCTTTCACTGCCTTATCTTCTGGAAACATCAGTGTGTAACCACTTTGGATAAAAGGCAAGAAATCAGTAGCTCCTATGCCAATTCTTAAGCTGTCATCTTTTAACGGCCCGTAGTCTTCAACTATTTTCTGTGAAAAGGAGTGACTACTGAAAATAATCAGGAAGAGGAGCAACTGAAAGGGTATTTTCATTATAATCTGTTTTGAGTTATGAGTAACACATTTATTTTATAATTATCATCAACAGTTTGTATTGGCATATTTACGATTCATATCCACTGTAATCATTTTGTGCTTTATTGAGGGAGCTCTTTTTTAGAAAACCTTATTTCTCTTTTGATCAATGCCCAGTAAAGTAGCCATACAATTGATAAGCAAACAAACCTATACCGGCTAAAACCAGGTACCAATTCACTGCTTTGTAAAAAGCGGGAAACTGGCGATGCTTACGCGAAAGGGTAATGATAAAAACAATGGGAATCAATGCCAGTACTTGTCCTACTTCTACTCCCAGGTTAAAGCATAAAATTTTTGCTAAAAATTGCTCCGTGCCCATGTCAAAGGACTGTAGTCGGGTGGAAAGCCCAAAGCCGTGAATCAAGCCAAAAAAGCCTACCATGAGCAGTAAATTGGGCGATTTTACCTTTAGTTTTTCAAAACCACCCAAATTCTCAAAACCTTTGTACAAAACGCTCAGAGCGATAACCGCATCTACCAAGTGTTCGTTTGCCGTGATGCCAGCATAGGTGGCCCCTATCAAGGTAATACAATGCCCTATGGTAAACACGGTGATAAACTTTAAGATGTCCTTAAAGCTGTTCAAGTAAAATACCACGCCCGCCAGAAAAAGCAAATGATCGTAGCCAGTGAGCATATGGGTGGCGCCTACCTGAATATAAGCCCACAAACCACCGTTGCGTAAGAGCTCCTGATCGGCACTGGTAACATCATGGGCAAACCCTAACAACGGAACGAATAATAACAACAGTGAGAGGGTGTGTTTTAAATTTGTATGCATTGTTAGTTCTTTTTTCTAAAGATCAGAAATAACACCCCTATGATTGCCAGGCTCCCTAGTACAAAGACCCAGGTAGGAACACCACCCTCATGTTTATGCTCATGATCGTGGGTGTGGGTGCTAGCACCGTGTTTGTGGGTTACTTCAAAAGTCAGCGTTGCCCACTTAGAGCGATGAGTTAATTCATCACTATCGGTAGCTCTGGTCAGGTGAATAGTACGCAAATAGTAGATGCCTTCTTTGGGTAGGTTTACAGTAACTATGCCTTGGTTGTTGGTGCGTAATTGTTGACCACTGGTATGAGTGTGTGCTTCCTCCGTTTGCAATTTTTGAGAAGGTTTTTGTTCACCATCAGCTTTTGCGTGGTCATGCGAGTGCTTTGTTCCATTGGCGTGCGTATGTTCATGTGCATGCTTTTTCCCATTAGCATGAGTGTGCTCCCCATTGGTATTTGCGTGCGTGTGTTTTTTCTCAGTGTGGGTATGGTTATGTGCGTGCTTTTTTCCATCAGCATGAGCGTGCTCATGTGCGTGCTTTTTTTCATTAGCCTGAGTTTGCTCCTCATTAGTATTTGCGTGCGTGTGTTTTTTTTCATTGTGCTCATGGCTTTGGTCGTTGTGTGTATGCGTTTTCGCACCTTGGGTGTAGTTGGCATAGACTAGTTGGTTGGCTAACGGCTTACCATCCAACAACAGCTGGACATCCAGTTTTTCGCCACTGTATTTTTCATAAGGATTGGCTTGTGGCACAAACTCGATAGGATAACCCAATACAGTGCTCCAGTCGTTGGTTTTACGATCACCTACCTGATAAATGGCTTTTATATGTTTTTGATAGCTCTCTACGGCATCCTGGCCCAATAAACTATCATTGGTGCGTTTTTCAAGCATATCCAACACACCATCGTGTTTAAGGTAGTTGTTAAATTTTTCGGCGGTGAGTTTTATGTTTCTTGCTTTGGTAGACACCCCTACCACATAAGTTCCTGCTTCACCAGTATTAAAAGTTAATTGGGTAATGGTGCTGTCTTGGTCTTTCCATTGATCCGAAGCGATGGCTACTCTTTTGCCTTGAGCGATCACCGAAGCGTCCAACATACGATCACGCGTAATAATATTTTCGCTCTTTTCAAAAGTCCCATTGTACAGGCTCAAGGTTACTTCTTGATTAGGCGGTAAGAAATAGGTATCCATTTTTATATACAGATCGTGGCTGCATAATACCATCAGGGCCAATAGTAAGTAAACGGGTTTGTGAAATTTGCCCTTGAATATCTTGGTGAGTATTCTTGTATTTATCTTCATGTTTTGTTTTCAAAGTTTAGTGTTTATCTGCGCTACTCAAGTATTTTTTTGCCTGGGTTTGTGGCCCTACAAATTGCTCCCGATTGCTTCAAAAACACATAGTTTTGAAGCTTCGCTTGGCACTTGAGAACCCAATTTAAGGCAATGACGATACTTAGAAAAAACTGGTTAGAGTAGTTTTGGTGCATGACACCAAATATACAGCATTCGTTTATTTTATTTGATAAGGTTCGTTTTTTAGAAAAACCTATTCAACTTTCTATCAAGTGAAAACTTCCTCACTTTTTATAAAGAATGGCTTTTCTTATAAATTCAGCCGAAATTAACTGCGTTGAACACTGGTACATTGGCACTTACAACTTGGGGTTTTGCCCTGCGGTTCTTCGCAAATGGCAACCTGTTTAAGCTGCCATCTCCATTGGTGTGGTTTGAACAAAATATTATATTTCAGGAGGACAAATTCACAACTTCCCGCAACATTGGAACTGTAAGTTTTTAAAGGCCCACAAGTCGGTGCCGATGAATCGGGGAAGTAAGTGTTTGTTTTGTATAAAGTAGTTGGTAAACAAGGTGTGATATTGCAATGTTATCAGCGGGTATCTGGTAGTTGTCTTTCAGGCAGGTCTCTTGGCAGAGGTGGGGGGCAAAAACCTATAACTTTAGTCAGTGTTATGTCAAAGCATGTCATTTGGAGCACCGCGAAATTCATTTTATTTTTTTCTAAAAAGGCTAAAAGCTTTCTCCATTACAATATCTCTCTTATCCAGTGTGGACTGAATATTTGATTTTACTTCGATATTAGGCAGAATACCTTTGGTTTTATCATACTTGGAAGGATTAACCTTTACATCCACTACCTTTTGACCTACTTGCAAAAACAGTCCTGTTTTTCCTAAAGAGGTATTCCTTTGCGCACCATTACAACTGTAAGTAGATCCTAATTCTTCTCCAATAAATACACCTAAGTTATGTTCTTGAATCAATGCTGCGACATGCCCTGTAGAAGAGAAACCAAACCCATCGATAAGTACAAGTGGTTTATTGGCGAGTTTATACCCCAACGATTTTTGAGGAACTAGTAATTCAGGATAGCTCGTGTCATCTTTATAATACTGAATAGGTTTGTTGGCGATAGCTCTCAATAAATAAGAGGAGCAGTATGGATCTCCGCCTTGATTTCCTCTTAAATCAATGATTATGTTTTTGATGCGTTGCTTTTTAATCGTTGTGAATGCACTATCTATGAATTTCTGAAAGTGAGCAACATTATTATAAAAAGAAAAGGTTTTAAGGGTGATGATTCCAGCGTTGGTTTCCTGGTCAATTTTAAAGTCTAATTTTTTGGTTTCTTTTTTTGTTTGGCCTTCCAATGAGATAAGCTCTGAGCATTTAAAGGCCAATTTTGTAGTTTTACCCTGATGCACATAGGATAGGGTGTTATAATCATTTATACCATATAAGGCATGATAATAATAAGTAAACCCTTTGCTGGCCATTCTTCTTTGATAGCTTTTATTATAGCCATCAGCTGGCATAGCAGATACAATAAAAGCTATAATTTCTTGAATTGGCTTACCATTAATGCTTTCTATTCTTGCACCAAGAGGGATGCTTTTATTGGTACTGAGATTTTCTATGACATACAGTTTTCCACCCTCGATACTAACTCGATATGGCAAATACACCAATGACTTTTTGGTAGCAGCATTATATTTTAAGTTATAAAGGTTGGTATGCCCACATCCAACTTTGGCTACTATTGGTAAGCAAATTTTATAGAACTCCTCAATTGTAAGCCCCCCTCTTAATTGAGCTTTTTGATTTTTGATAAATGAATTCCAATCTGATTTAGAAATGAAGGTATTGATTTGTGGATGTGTTTCCAGCTCTTTTACGAGTTGATGAAAGTCCTGTTCTAATGCAAGTTTAGAAAACCGTTTCTTTATTGCTTGATTTTGACCTTGACAACTTATTACTAAAAACATGAGTGATAAAAGAGCAAATTTGAATCTTATCATTTTTTATCTTGTTTAGCTTTGCGTCATATTTTGATGTATGACATTCGTTTGTTTTAGCTTTATAAGGTTCGTTTTATTGAATAGGTTTTTGTTGATTCTAAAGCCCTCAGTCACCCCCTCGAGCAACTTAGGGCAGTAGTTTTTCTCTAAAATTTATTTCTTCTTAGCAAAAACGACATTTTCTTTAATTATATGGCCCCAAAACTTAAGAGCCACCGGCATATTTTGCTGGTAATACTTATTGCCATGGCCACCTTGTGATAGCCTGAAGGTATGGGGGATGAGCTTGCGATTGAATGCTTGGTCTAGTAAAATGTTGGTTTTATGAAATTGAAGGTGATCTTTGATGCCCACATCAAAATATATTTTTTGCCTCGATGCAATTTCGTTGTTTTCAACATACCAAATCACATTGTTTTGCTGCCACTTTTCTTGGGTGAGTGGTTTGCCATAAATGGGTGAAAAATAGGAATCTAAATGAGGTTTGGCCCAATCAAACACCTCTGTTAGTTGAGGAAAATGAAGAGAAGCACTATGGCTCATAATGACTCCAAACTTATCAGGATTTCTTAAACCATTGTACAATGCCCCTTGTCCTCCCATAGATACCCCATACAAGCCTCGATTTTGCGAGGTATTCAAAGTTCGATATTTAGCATCAATGATCTCAATGAGGCTTTGATTGATAAAGTTAGACCACAATTGCCCTTTGCCTGCCCAATTGGTGTAGTTGTTATTTTGGTTGTCAAAGGTGACAAAAATGAAATGATCCAAAGTATTGCTTTTGTAAAACTGATTTAAAAGAGCAGCAATTTTGAGGTCATAAATCACAGAATCGGTTTGGTTATAACCTGGCAAAAAATATAACACTGGATATTTTTTGCTTTTTTGGTGATAGTTAGGAGGAAGTATGATCGATATTCGTATAGAATCAAACTTATGGATATTATTATCCGAAACATAGAAAGATTCTATCGTTACGCCCTCTTTAGCAATGGATACGGTTTTTCCTTGGCAAGGCTGGAGTAAACTAAACGTCAATATTGAGAATAGTATGGCTTTGGTCATTTTCATAATATTCTTGGTTTTCGGTTAACCACTCAATACTCGACGTTTGTCTGTTACATTCATTACAAGCTTTCTTGCTTTTAATACTGTTTTGTTGCAAAACCTGAGAATGTAACTAATACCTTCGTACTTAAAGTTAAATATCTTGTTATTTTGAATGCAGCGAAAATCGATTATAAGGAGTTGAACTTGTAGGTGAAAGGGGATGAGATTGAATTACTTTTTGCTATTAGGTTTTATCTCAAGCAAAGAACAGAGGAGACTGCTATTCATTCTAAAGCCCCAAGTCACTCTTCGGAAGGCTCAGGACTACTTAGAAATATAGGTGCTGCTTATTTACTTTCTTGAATGAAGCCCAATCGTATTGCCTTCAGTGTCTAGCATTAAAGCAATAAATCCAAATTCCCCTATGGGTGTTTTGGGTTGAATTACCTGACCACCTGCTTTTGCTACGCGTGATTCTTCGGTAGTACAATCTTCAGAGGCAAAATAAACAATGGTGTTATTGCTATTTTCTGGCCTGTTTTCTTTTTCAACCAGCGCCCCAGTAGCGTTCATTCCTTTTTCTTGAAAAGGGAAGGTAGACTGTTTTCCCCATTCACTTGGTAAATCAACAAGTTTTATGTCGAATACCATTTCATAAAATTTTTTTGCGCGTTCTAAGTCCGATACGTGGATATCAAACCAACAAACAGGATTTACATGAGTCATTGTTACATTGTTTTAAGTTCAGAGGCAAAATTGTGAAGAGTCTGAAACTTAAAATTGTAAAAATGGGACAAGGCTAAGCGAGGCTATCAAAGATCAAAGACATCTTTAAATGATCACCATAAAACTCTTTTGGGGTTAAGCCGGTAAACTCCTTGAAATCCTTAATAAAGTGAGCTTGGTCATAAAACTCGTTTTCGTAAGCCAAGGCGGTCAAACTTGTTTTTTGTTGGGTGAGCAATGATTTGAGAGCGGTTTGTAACCTGATAGTTTTGGAGAGTTGTTTGGGGCCTAAACCTATTATTGATGAAAACTTACGCACTAGTTGCCTACGATTGATGTTGTTTTGTTGAGAGAGTTGGTTGACCGTGAGTTGCCCATTTGCTGTTAAAATGGTGTCAACAATTGACTTTACGATATAGTCAATGTTTTGATAGTCAGTTAGTTGATTGAATAAAAACGTTTCGATGAGTTTTATTCTCATTGCAGTAGAATCGGCATTCAAAATTTCTTGTTCGATGGCCAGTCCCTCTTTTCCAAAAAGTTCCTCCAAAGGTATGGTTGAGTTTTCCATTTGTTTGATGGGCAAACTTGCAAAAGGCAGGAAACCATTGGGGTGAAATCGAACAAAAAAAGTCCCGGTTTTTCCAGTAGGTTCTACTACGAATGGTCGGGTTAACTGACCCACTACAAAGCATTTTGGCAATAAATAACTATTCCCACCCTCTGGATAATGTCTGTAAAAGTCGCCATAATGAAAGATCATTTTTATAGTACCATCAGGCACAATGGTGTTCTTATCAGGTGTTTTGTCTTTTAGACTTTCCAACGTCCAATAACACTTTACAAATGCCTTTAAATCGTTATGTGGTTCAAATATTTGCCAATTCATTGCATTTCTTTTTTAGGTTTAAATCGTCTTGCCTTTTGTTGTGTGTCAAGGAGTGGGTCCAGTGATCGTTTTTCAGGGCCCATTCACCTACGAACTTTCCAAATGTTTTTTTTGATACATCAGTCGAATTCCTGCCGTTTAGAGCAAATTGGATATTTTCGGTTTGAGCGTGAGCATTCATCAAAATACAAAACAATACCAAAGTGAGTACAATTGTGGTTATTTTTATAAGATAGGCATTGGTTTATATGGTTTTGGAGCGAAGTGAATTTAGTGATTATTAAGTATCCATTTACTATCATATGAAAAGAAATTGAGATGTATCTACTTGTTTTAAAGCTTTAGGCTCCTTTGAGAGATTGGAAATAGAGGAAGTTTTGTATAAAATTTTAGATTTGATTTTTATTATTAGGATTCCTAACTATATTTGCAATACAATAATTCTTAAACAAAAATTGAATAAAATGAATAAATCAATTTTCTATCACGCAGGATGCCCTGTATGCGTAAGCGCAGAGCATGACATTATCAATTTAGTGGGTGCCAACAATGTAGAAGTTGTGCACATAGGCGAAGACAAATCAAGGATTTCCGAAGCAGAACAAGCAGGTGTTAAATCTGTCCCGGCTTTGGTAACCCCAAGCGGTAACACTTTACATATAAACTTTGGTGCTTCAATTGAAGATGTCAAAGGATAATTTTTTGATTAAAATTGTTAGGATTCCTTATTTTTAGGAATCCTGACTCATCATTCTGCTACAAAATAAAATTCATAATGTATTGCCAAAGATTTATCCTCTTACAATCTTAAGTGTAGCTCCTTTTTTCCTGGCGTTTGTGGCCAAGGCCTGCATATCGTCAAGTTCATCTTTAGTGAGCCACTTTTCCAGGTCACAAGACCTTAGTAGGTCTATAGATGCCAGAAAATCATCAATATCAAGGGGATAGCCCTCATAATCCCAGCAATCTTCCCAACCCCGCGATTCATTCCATTCTTTCATAAATTCAGGTAGGGAGTCATAATTGATCGTTTTTAATTTTTTACGAAAAAACTCCTGCCCAGCTAAATCAAAATATCCGCCATCGAATATAATAGCCATTCGGTGCTGATTGTGTTCATACCAAAGAATATCTTCTTTTCCACAAGCAGGTACGCCACACACTGGGCAAGGTTTTGTGGTGTTTTTAACTACCTGAAAGATAAACCTTTGCCCGTCTGATTGTATTTCGTGAGTTGTCATCTTAGTTATTCCTTGGGTTGGTATTTAGTCCTGCTTTCTTAACTAACTTAGCGAAAGCCTTTATCACTTTACCTTATCAAACCGCACATTTTTAGCTCTTTCACGACGGCCTGAAACCAGCATGCCTTCAATTTGGCCATTGGGGTTGCGAATAAATGCTACAATACCAAAAAACCATTTTTTACCTGTAAAACGATCCCGACTCTTTAGCGATAATGGGATGTCTTGAAAGCGTGTATGTCTGGCCACCAACATGCTATCTTTCAGCACTATCTTGTATTGAGTTTCTAGTTCCTTACTGGCGTATGTTCCCACAAACTCTTTGAGGTCTGCGATTGAATAATCTACCAAAAAGATTCGCTTGGCGGAAAAATTGGTATTATTAGGCCCCGTTATTTTTAATCGCTGATAACGCTTATTTTTGAAACGGGTAAACTTCATCACCAATTGTTCTCCTTCGTTGAAGTACTGGGTTTTGCTTACCGCTTTGAACAATTGAAATTTGGCATCCTTATCCACATTCTTGAAATACAATTGCCCTGCTTGCTCTTTTACAAATACATTACCCCACACTGTTTCATAGACTCCTGTCTGAGTAGCTAGTACACCTTTAGAAGGGGTAATGAATGAAGCTGGTTGGGTAGCGGTTGTAGATGAAGTGTTTGGGGGAGTAGTTGTAGGCTTTATGCCTTGTTCTTTAATCAATAAATCAACTGCCTTTAAAACCAGATTTCCTGCACTCACTTTTCTGGAGTTAGACAAGGCAATGACTCCAATCTCTTGGTCTGGAAAATACCCCACAAAAGAATTGAATCCAGCATCATTGCCTCCATGTCCGATGAGCTTCAAGCCTTTATACCTAAAAGTCATTTCTCCCATACCATAGATAAGCGGATCGCCTCCAGGCAAAGTCGCCTTTGTTTGCATCGTGGCCAGTAATTGTTTGTGGGCTACTTTGGGGTGATCACTCATGACATCTATCAGCCACTTTTGTAGATCCTCGGCAGTGGTAAAAAGACTGGTAGCTCCTACATTTGAAAAGTTGAGAATTTCTTTTTCAAAACGACCTTTGCTTATTTGGTTGTAGGAATAGGCCCTATTAGGAATAATTTGCTTGTGGTTAGAGTGGAAATGGGTATGACGCATGCCAAGTGGGCGAAAGATGTGTTGTTGGGTGAAGTCTTCAAAAGATTGACCGGATACTTTGGCTACAATTTCGGCCAGTAAGGTGTATCCAGTATTACAATAAGTAAACTCCTCACCTGGCTTAAAATTGAGTGCCCTTTGCTTAAACAATACACTGAGAATGTGCTCTTGAGTAATTACATCTTCCATACGCATACCTGCCATTCCTAGCAGTTGCCATTGATCCCGCAAGCCACTGGTGTGTTGCAAGAGGTTTTTGATGGTAATTGTGTGCCCAAAGTTGGGTAGTTTGGGAAAGTATTGGCGGATGTCGTTGGATAATTTGAGTAACCCTCGCTTCTCCAGGAGTAGAATAGCCAAGGCAGTGAATCGTTTGGAATCAGAAGCAATGTGAAAAACCGTTTTTTCGTTGATAGGAATGCCATATTCCAACTGAGCACTCCCCAAACCTTTGGAATAAATAATACGGTTTTTTTTGACTATAGAAACCATAACCCCAGGAGTTTTGGATGAAAACTCCTGAAATAGAGCATTTATGCGAGCTTCGAGGTTGTTTTGCCCTTGGGCAATTGTTAAAAAACCAAATGAAAAAATAATGAGGAATATTGTGAGGCGAGTAAACGTTTGCATGGTCATGTCAACTGTGTTGGTAACTTATACCCAATGACCGTTAGCTGCCTTGTATAGTTGCAGGTTTGCGGCTTTTAGTTGAGTTAGAAACCTTACTTCTTGTTGGTTCAGCAAACGGTTACTTGTGTTCATATTTTTTATCTAAATATTGATAAACTTTACCAACCAACTCATTGATGCTTTCCAGAACCGATTTATTGGCAGTATCAACTATAATGCGCTCTCTATCCCAGGGGTGATATTCTCTTTTTTCGATATCATTCCAGGTGGGTAATTTTAAGTGCGTTATTTCTGATTTTCTTGTTTCTGCGCGGGTTTTATGTTCATTTTTACTCGAGCATATCACTTCAATGTTTATAAAAAACGAATCATTCACTTTTGCCACTGCTTCCCACTCATTCCGAGTGAGGGCGATTGAGTTGCAAGAATCTGCTACCACATTTAACCCAAGTTGCAAGTTATCTTGGGCTATTCTATAAGACAGCCTATAGCCTTCGCCTTCAACCTTGAGGTTACATAAGTCTCTCAACCCTTGTTCCACAGTGTCTATTCTCAAATAAACCGCCTGAAACCTTTGAGCGATTAATTTTGAAAGTGTAGATTTCCCTGAGGCAGGTAAACCAGACATGATAAATAGAATGGGGGTATTGGGGTTTTTCATTTGCTTTTTATTTTGAGAGTAATGACAACTCAACATATGGTTTTGTTGAGTTATAACCCTGGATATCTGATGAATACCAGGGGTTTGTGCCGAATTTTTAATGGTCGTTATTTAATATTAACTTTTCAACAATGGCATTCCCTTGTTGATTTTGTACATGTTTTGAGTTTTCAAGCAATAGGGTATGTTTCAGAGAAGGTAATAATCTTTGAGCTCTTCTGATGGCCTTAGAGCCAGGAAATAAGAGATCATGTTTGGCCCCAATAAGCGTAATTGGGGTGTGGATTTGTTGGGCTTCTTTTTTACTCAGAACTGGAACAGGGGTAAAGTCCATGTCAAAATGTAAAAATACCTTAGAAAGAAACCTAATGGCAAATTCATCTCGGTCGGTGAACACCACCGATAAAAACTTTTCGATATACTTTAGCTGGTGAGTTTTCATATATCGCCTCATGGGGATGAAAATTTTAAATAAAGCTTTGAGTGGATTCCCATTGGCAAGATAAGCAGGGGCCGCTAAAAACGCTTCTTTGATTTTGGTGGCATTGTAGGCCAGTGTTTTTAAAATAACCAAGCCCCCAAAAGAAAAGCCAGCCAATACTACCTGATCTAATGCTAATGCATCAATGACCTCACCCATCCATTGGCCATAAGCATCGTCTTTCATACTGAGCCTGGTTTCAGCGCTTTTGTTGGGCTGGGCCAGCACATCAATCGCAAAAACCTGATACTTCGAACTTAGGTTTGGATAACACTCTAAAGCAATGGGTGCACATCCATTAGAACCATGTACCAAAATCAGAGGTGGATTAGACGAATCTCCAGTAATAATCAAGTGGGTTTTCCCAAAAGAAGTATCTACATAAGTCGACTGATAGATTATATTTAATTCCTCTAATTTTTGATTATAGAGCGCCAAGATCTCACCTTTGCCTAATTCAGATTTGAATAATGAAGTCATAACTGTACTTTTAGGACAAATTTACTAAAGAATTAAAATTAGGACAAGTTTACTAATGAGAAATGCCAAACAAAAAATTTTGGACACATCAAGACATCTTTTCAATGATTTGGGATTCAGTCAGGTAACGATCAGGATGATTGCCAATAAATTGGAGATAAGCTCAGGCAATCTGAACTATCATTTCCGAAAGCGGGAAGATATTTTGGAGGCACTTTACTTTGAGATGGTGAAAGTTTTTGATCAGAGAATTGAACGGTTAGGTGATGAGCAGATTTCTCTGCAATTGATGCAAGCAGACATTCAGGCAAGTATGCAAAGGATGATTGACTATCGTTTTTTTTGGACAGACTTATACTATTTGCTCAAATCAAATGATAAAATAAAAAAACATTTTATAGCCGTAAAAACTGAAAGAATAGATGGGTACAAGATGGTATTTGAGGTTTTGATGAACCAAAAAATCTTGAAAAAAACATCATTTGCGAATGAGCATCGGTTCTTGATCCAGAGAATGATAGATTATAGCAATACTTGGTTGTACGCGTCGCAACTTTATGATACAAAAAAAAATAGCATCGAAATGATCAGAACGGCCTCATTCCAACTTTTATCAATGCTATATCCTTATTTAACAACTTTAGGCCAACAGCATTTTCAAGATCTCTTTGCTGATTTTTTTTCTGAGTAAATCACCTATCCAGGAAAAATTCATCAACCTCTGTTACTAAAACTTAACCGTCCTAATCGTTTGAATAGCATCTGAGCCAATTTGTGGCATCATGTATTCAGTACGAGGTTTTATGTCAAAAAGCGTGTTAGATAGCAAATCATAGGACAATTCTTCTAAATGAAATTCCAGTGGTTGGTTTTCCATCGTGAGGGTAATGCGTAATGTTTTATCAGTATCAGTCAAGATGTAACTCAATATTTTCTCCTTCTTTTTCCGTTTAAAAGCAAAGCCTTCATAATTGACAGCCGAAACTGGGGTGCCATTGACGGTCATCTTCAGGGCTTTAAGATCACTTTTGGCAATCAAATTCATCATATTAATGGGCCTCTGGGGCGAAAGCGTAAAATCAAGAAATCGTTTTCCGGCACGGATAGTATCTTGGTGAAGGATGATTTTGGTGGGTTTTAGGTCGCGGTTTTCAGTTTTTTTGTAAGCCTTGATGAATGGGTGTCCCATTCCTACCTCCGCAGGAAGTTTACCTTTGTGAGGTTTTTCTCCAAAAAACTGGGTTAAGAATGGATCCATACGACTATTGAAACTGCCCCAATAGGAAACGTTCTTGTCGGCATTGTGGTAGAGTCGCACAAAGTTGGGCTTTCTTCGGTCTTTGTTGAATCCACTCATAGAAGTGGCGATTACCAATAAGATGAGTGTGATACCTGTTGCTCCATATTTCAAATGTGTTAGGTTGTTGGCCAGCGAAAGCACAGGCATTAAAAGCCCAAAAGCCAATACTAGAAAGAATGTTCCTAAAGCGGTGGCCAGCAGTGTCAAGGCGATAGGTAATAATTTAATGATCGGGGAGAGTATAAACAGCAATGGAAGAGAAAGGAGCGTAAATATAATTTGTTTGCGATTGGCCGACCATTCGGTGAATAAAGATATGGCTATCATAGCAATGGTGAGAAAAACTGGAATAATGAGAAACGACCCTCCTGGTAGTGCGATTGCTAACAATAAGTTGATGATAAGCCAAAAGGTGAGTGGTGCTACTACTAAATCATGACCGCTGTATTTTGACAGCCATTTTTGGTAAATCAATATAGACAGCCCAAGGTTTAAAGCCATAAAAGCCCCCATATAGTAATAGCCGTTGTAGGGGAACTTATGCAAAATATCATTGTAGGACGGATGTATCACCAGAATCAACTGCCATAAACCAAAGGTCATGAGACAGTTGAGGATGAGGGTAAGCAAAAAGGGAATAAAGCTCTTTAAACCGTTTTTGAGGCTGATTTTGCCTCTTTTGACCCCTAAAACGATGAGCACAATGAACGAGACAAATGCAATGATTAACAAAGGAAGAGCCAAGGAAACCGGGTAGCTCAAAAGTTTGACAAGAGGTAGGTTGACAAAAGCCTGATCTTGCTTACCCTCGAGGTTTTCAAGGTCTGAAAATGCAAAGTAATTGAGCAAACTCATCAAATAATCGGCATGGTGTGCCAGAGAGGCACGATTGGCTCGTTCTGGAGTATCTTGCGCGGTATGATAATCAAAGAAATCGCCAATGTAACCAAACAAGAAACTGCTGATATTAGAAATTTCCCGGAGAGGAGTTGAGTCGGTCACGCCCAATTTGCTGATGAGCGCATTGAGCAGAGAGTTGGTATTGGGCGCGTATGGATTGGCGTTCATAAATTCGGCCAGTAGTTTTCCATTTTTGCTATTGGTTTCCATAAACATATAGCTGGGGCCTCCACTACCTCTGGCTTCAAAGTTCAGGGCAAGCCCTACGTTTTTTACCAAAGGGTTGTGCTCTATAAAAGCGCGAGCACCCATCAGCCCAGCTTCTTCGGCATCAGGAAAAAGCACAATGATGTCGTTTTTAGGTGGTCTGTTTTTGGCCAGAAAAACCCGCAATCCCTCCAGAATAGTGGCTACTCCTGAACCAGCATCGCTGGCCCCAGGAGAATGAGGAGCGGCTGAATCATAATGGGCCATGAGCAGTAATGCTTTCCCATTGCCAGAACCTTTAATTTTTGTAAATACATTTTTTACCACTATCCCGTGGGTAGACTTAGCCGACATATTAAATACGCGATCTTGCTGAACTTGAGGTTTCAATCCTAGCGCTTTCAATTCCTTCATCAAGTAGGCTCGAACCTCTTTGTGGTAAGGTGAGCCTACATAATGGGTTTCTTTGGCAATAATCTGCAGATGAGCCATGACTCGATCTAGCGAAAACTCATTTGGGTTTTGGGAGTCAAAGTGATGGCTTGAGGGTTGTTGGGTGGCAATGCCCCAGTAGGCAAACAAGGGCAATAAAATAACGGATATCCAAGATATCGTAAGGTTTGCTTTATCGGTGTTTACTGTTTTCATGGGTTGTTTTTTTGTGGTAAATATTGATTATGATTGGGTAAATTAGTTTTGCGATGCTTCTAAAACCTGAATGATTTCTTGGCAAATAATCGCAGCGTTTTTCTTTTTGGTAAAGAGGGTGTTATGGTTTCCATCAATTAAGATTTGTTTGCCATTGGTAGACATGTGGGCGTATTCCTGCTGCATTTGTATAGTTGTGTTCAGGCGTTTTTCTGGATCAATGCCCGCAGCTCGATGGGCTTCTTTATCCATTTCTATAGCGGTAAACACCCTGATAGGCATTGCCCCAAATTGATTGGCTTCTCCGGCTCGTTTTAAAGTGGTATGGTAATGTTTAATTTCTTTTGCGTAGGTACGCACCAACTTTCCATTGAGCAAACAATCAGGAATTCGTTGATTGATTTTATGGGGGAGTCCTTTTCCTGATAATACAGGGCCAAACAAGTGATCATAAAGCCCTAAAACCCCCAAATCTCCCAAGATGCCCAAGGCCTGATATATCTTGATAACTGCTTTATATTTAAAAGAGGATTTCTTGGGTGCACCACCTCGCTCGACCTGCTCAGGATGAGTAGCATCCAGAAAAACCATCCCAGCTACTTCGTCAGGGTATAGTTGGGCAAATACCCGGATGTAAGGCCCACCCATCGAATGGCCTGCTAAAATATAAGGAGGTGCTTCTCCTGTTTTCTCTAATAATGCGTGTAATTCACGGGCAATGGTTTCCGGATCACGTGGTGTTTTGCTGGCATCGCTGTACCCAATTCCAGCCCGGTCGTAACGAACTACCCGCATGCGATCTTTGAGTCCTTCGCTGAGCCAGTGATAGTATTCGCTAGAGGCACCAGCTCCGCCCTCAATAACAAGGGTAGGTTGGTTGTTTTTTTCACCAGTACGATGGATGTGTAGCTTAAAACCACCCACATCTACCAATTCGCCCATTGGTTGGTGGGGTTTGGAACCAAATATGCGAAAAGCCAGACCCGCTACAACAATAAGGGCCAAGAGTGAGCCGATTGATAGACCTATCCATTTCAAAATTTTCCAAAAAAATTTCATAGTTATACAGTTTGAGTGCTTAATAGAGCAGTATTTTCCTCAAACATAAAGTCACTTGATTGCACCTTATAATTAATGTGATGAACTTGGCTCAAAACCGCATACACCTAATGAAATCCTGAATGAATATGATTGGACAAAAAAAGGATGGGGTTTGACCCAAAAATGATCGTGTTGGTCAAAAATGATTGGGAGTAGCCATACGAAACCATATTTTTGTGGTATGAATACTTCTTTTCTCAAAAATTATAATGCTTTGGTGCTGGGAGGGAGCATTACAGTTGTTCTGACCATCCTGATTAATGTGAGTGATGGTTTTACTTACCCGGCTTATGTACCCAAATCTATATATACACTGGTCAATATTCTATATTTTGTTTTTTGTTGGATGTTGACCACGTTTTTGATTGATAAATACTCTTTTTATAAAGTTTTAGGGGTAGTGAGCTTACTGGCGGTGGCGCTTGTAGCTGAACGTAACCTAACGGATCGAAATAATCCTGTTACTATTCCACTCATCATTCTATTTTGGTTGGGAGTGACCTACCTTATATTGCCTCAGTTTTTCAATAAATATAAAATTGCCATTCTTTCAGTGTATGGCTTAGTCATTTCCTACTACATTATTTATGGGCTCATGACCACTTATGGAGCCGATAGTCGCGTAAGCTTTGCCAAATTTATGATTATTCCTATTCCAGCGTTTGCTGTTTTATGGGTTTACGAGCAGTGGCGGTGGTTGAGAATGCTGCAAGCGGACAAGGCAAATGCTGAGTTGACGCTATTAAAAAGCCAAATCAATCCTCATTTCTTTTTCAATACATTGAACAATCTGTATGGATTGGTGGTAGAAAAATCTGACAAAGCGCCAGAAGTCGTTTTAATGCTCTCAGATATGATGCGGTACACCATTTATGAAGGCAAAGAAGACTTGGTGTTGTTAAAGGATGAAATCAGTTATCTTGAAAACTACATTGAGTTACATAAAATTAGGTATCGAAAAAAAGTAGACATTGTCTTTACCCAAAAGATAGAAGGGGAGGTAAAGGTGGCTCCTTTGTTATTTATTATTTTATTAGAAAATGCTTTTAAGCATGGCGTGGAGAAAATACCTGGTGATGCTTTGATTCATATGCGGATGGAAACGAACAATCGCCAACTTTTTTTTACCATTGTAAATAATATAGATGAGACCGCACCTAATCATAAGCCAGGGATTGGGCTAGAAAACCTGAAAAAAAGATTGGATCATTTATACCATAATCGGCATACATTGACTATAGAAAAAACAACCGCTACTTATAAAGTACATCTAAACCTGGAACTGACATGAAATACTGCATTATTGACGATGAACCCATTGCTCACCGCATTATTGAAGGTTATTGTGCAGAGTTGCCTCATCTCCAAAAAGCAGGCAACGCTTATGATGCCTTTGAGGCTTCGGCAATTGTAACTAAGCAAAAAGTAGAATTGGTTTTTTTGGATATCAACATGCCCAAAATGACTGGGTTTGAGTGGCTCAAAACTTTGACTCAACCTCCTAAAATTATTGTAACTACAGCCTATAAAGAATACGCATTAGAAGGGTACGAATTAGACATTGTAGATTACTTGCTCAAGCCATTTTCTTTTGCCCGTTTCTTAAAGGCAGTAAACAAAGCGACTGAAACAACCGAAACCAGTACACCCAATTTGGTGAATACCAACCCAGTAGAGAACAAACGTTTTTTTCTAAAAGGCGATAAAAAACACCATCAAATACATATAGGTGATATACTGTTTATCGAGGCTTATGGTAACTATACCAAGGTGTTTTTGGAAGAAGAAATGATCTTGAGCCACGAAAAAATCTCCTCCCTGGAAGCATTGCTGCCTACGTCTGATTTTTTGAGGGTGCACAAATCTTTTATTGTGGCTACCCATAAAATAAAGCTCATAGAAGGCAATCGTATTGCCATTGGGGAGCATCAAGTACCGATTGGGCAAACTTACCGCAGTAGAATCAATCATTTGCTGGGAGGGAAATAACAATCCATTATTTCTCATAAGATGAGCAATGTTAAACACACGCGAGGACCATGTGTGCTAGCAGGAGTTTTCTTGCCACAAACTTTGTATAGGATCGTATTACTCCATATCCATAAAAAATACCCCTTCTTCAGTCATTCCAATTGGAAACGAAGTTCGCTCAACCCAATCTTTGACTTGTAATTCAGGAAGTGGTTCAGAAACAATGTTTTGTTTAAAGACTTCAATTCCTTTTTCGATAATTTGGTCTTCGATATTTATTTTCGAGGATGCAAATATGTTTACCCCTTCGGGAGGAATGTTTAAAAGCAGAATTTGAGTTTTCCCGTTTTCTTTTTGAATGTCTAGCACTTTGAAAAATGCGCCTGATTGGATAACAATGTGGCCAAATTCGGGATTTGGGCTAAGCATTGACAGGTCCTTTCCTTGCGACGAAGCTACCAGATATCTGCAGTTGGTAGTCATTCCACCTATTTTGTAGGTTAAATCTGTAAATCCTCTTTCTACCAGCATCTGATTTGGTTGATATTTCGATACTAAGTTTTCATCCAGGGTTAGGTCTCTACAAAAAATCACTAAACCACTAAAGGTGGCGTTCATAATTTCTTGAATTTCTTCGTTGGTCATGTTTCTTCTTTTGATGCGTAAGAGCTCAATATAGGAAATTCATTCTTGCCAAGAAGCCAAGGGATAGGGTTTACTACAAAATATTATTGGAAATTGTTAGACGTATGGTATTTTGAAAAGCAAATAATAGAATGCTAAAAATAACCACCATATAATTTAACTAACAACTCCCATGAAAAAGAAACTGTTTTGCTTGATAATAGGAAGCTTAACGATTTTTGCATCTTGTACCACAAGAGAAAACAAAGGAAAGAAGCCACAGAAAGTCCTCTCTTTTAGAGAGCAACTTGCCCAAATTTCGGACAGTACCAGAATAGCAGGTATTACTATTAAAAACCTCTTTAAAAGCCAGATATTGGCTCATACTGCTACGGGGTTTGACAGTGCCATGATTGTAGAAAAAGTATATCACCCGCATAAAGCTCTGTGGGACAATTGTTATGGAATGATCTTCGGCGAGAAAAATGCTCCAAAGTTTAATACAGAGGCTGGGATGATTGCCTGGAACAAAAGCCTATACCCCAAACACAAAGATTTTTTTGATAAGCGAGTCAAGGATTTGATTCAGGTAAATCTTGATTCGGTGTTGAAAGCCAGTTTGACTAAGTTTGATCGTTTGGTACCCTATAAGGTAGAATCAACCATCAGTATTTTGTTTACGCCCCTGACAGGAATTTTATTTGGCGGATGCGCCAACGATCAATTTTGCATTGAACTCAACCACGAAGCGCAAGAAATAGGCTATACGATCAAAAAAGGATTGCCCCATGAATTAAATCATTTGGCCTACGAGCCACTACGAGAGAATGACCCCAAAAAGAATACTGCCTTGCGGCAAACTATAGACGAAGGTTTGGCTTGTTATTTTACCTGGATATTTTTTAATAAAGAAATTCCTAAATATGAGGCGGTTGAAAATATGACAAAACAAGACTGGCAGTGGTATGTAGCGCATGAAAAGAAAATATTTACCGAACTGAAGCAATATTTTGATGACGAAAGCGGAGACAACCCATTGTTGAAAAAGAATAAATCTCAACTATTGAAAAACGCTCCCAAGAGCTTAAATTATTGGTTGGGCTTTCGCATTATAGAAACCTACGTAAAAGCAAATGGGCCAGAAAGTTGGAGAGATCTTTACAAATTAAATGTTCAAGATGTGTTGACTAAAAGTGGGTACGCTCGGTATATCGAAGGATTAAAATAACTAAATACGGACTGCCTAAGTGCTCACGTGTATTTATATTTTGCTTCATGAATACACATGAGCACTAATATATAGACTTGATAAATAAAGTTTTACCTCTCTGAAAAATTGACGAAGGTTGTTCCATCGTATCGATACAAGCTGGTGTTTCTGGTACCTATCCAAAGGTTTCCGGTTTTGTCTTCCAACAGCGACCAAATGCCTTTTTGGCGTGGACCATTTGCTATCATAAAACAGGTAAAAGATTTACCATCATAACGACAAATTTCATTGTTTTCGGCCCCACACCCAAACCAAAGGTAACCGTTTTTGTCTTCCATAATTCGCGCAACTGTATTACTAGCTAAGCCATCTTTTTTTGTGAAAGTGGTAAATGAATGGCCATCGTAGCGATAGACACCGTTCCAATTGCAGAACCAGATATTTCCATTTTTATCTTGTAAAACAGGCCAGGCCCAATGATCATTGCCTTGTAAGGCAGGCAAAAAATCATTGTAATTTCTTAGTTG
The DNA here is from genome assembly GCA_003483885.1 of Microscillaceae bacterium. Lineage (GTDB taxonomy): Bacteria > Bacteroidota > Bacteroidia > Cytophagales > Microscillaceae > Microscilla. The sequence continues at coordinate 2,852 of DMXI01000527.1, read as the reverse complement.
AAGATTGGTGATGGATTGGCCATCATAGCGAAATACTCCTTTATTCCCTCTACCTCCAAACCAAATATTACCTGCATTATCTTCTAAAATATATTCTACATTATTTTTCTGACTCAAAAAACCTTTGCCACCTTCATTCACTACAAATGGCTTGAAGGATTTGCCATCATAAACATAAACCCCATTTACGGTTGCAAACCATAACTGTCCACTACGATCTTGTATGATGTTAAATACATTACGCCTATTAGACGGAGGATTTTTAGGTAGCGTAATTTGAAATTCCACAAACGTTTTACCATTGTAAAAGTAAGCCCCCCTGGCGGTACCTATCCAAATACGACCTTTTTTATCTTCCAAAATGCAGTGTACCTGATTGCTCTTAAGGCCATTTTTTACGGTGAATTGGGTAAACGATTTTCCATCATATTTGTATATGCCTTCACCAGTGGTGCCAAACCAAAGGTTACCAGCCCTGTCTTGCAAGCTGCAATTTACGTTGTCACCTTCGTGTGAACCTTGGGTTTTTATAAGTTTCGGTCGTTTGTTGGAGACTACTTTTGATTTGCTTACTTTTTCTTTGGTTAAATCTCCCTTGGTTTGTCCGTTACAGGAGGTAAATGCAAACAGCAAAACAAGAAAAACGCCCCAACTTAAGAACAGTTGTTTCATCGGTTTTTTGGAATGAGTGCGAACATTCAAATATACAATATTTGTTTATTTTACGCTGTGCGTATCGCTTACCCAACCTTTAACTCCCACCGCGATGTATTTCCATTTCTTCGTAGAAGATACATTCTTACTTTACAAGACTACTATTCAACACTATTTTCCGAATCTCTTTTTCGAAGTGGTATACAATGCTGGTATCCTCATTGTATACATTTTCCAGCACAATCACATCTAAGTTTTTTTCGGGAACATAAAATTTGATAGAGGCAAAACCAATTCCTCTGCCCGCATGACCTATGTGTTTTTTGAGCGGCTTTTTGTCGTAGATTCGAAGTCCGTAACCATAGCCAATTTTTTCATCGCCAAAAGCATCGTGTTGCCCGGTATTGTTGTAATTGATCATCAATTGGTAAGATGTGGGCTTTAATATTTTACCAGTGTGAAGTTTCGTATCCCAAATGTTCAAATCCTGCGCATTTGAAATAATGCCACCTGCTGGAATAAAGGCCTTCCATCCCTCTTGGGTGATACCACGAGCGTTAAAATCCACCAGTTTAAATTGATCACTTGCTACTTCATAGCCACTGATAAGCCCTTGATTGGTTTTGCCTATTTCGTAACAATAGGTGTTGGTCATTGCTAAGCTTTTAAACAAGTTGTTGGCTAGTTCAATATAGGTTTTACCAGTAACACGCTCAATGATACTCCCCAACAAACTATAGGCAGCATTGCTGTATTTGTAGGCAGTACCCGGTTCAAAAAGCAGTGGTTTATCAATACTCCTGATGCCAGAAGACATATTGAGCAATTGGTGCACTGTAACAGTATCGGCCCAGGTTTGTTTAAAGTCAGGCAGGTATTTCCTAATAGTACTCTTGAGGTCAATTTTTCCGTTTTCGACCTCTTTCAAGAGGAGTACTGCAGTCACTTGTTTACTGTTTGATTGTATTCTGAAGTTGTCTTGGAGGCTAATAGGTGTTTTATCCTTAAAATGAGCATAGCCGTAAGCTTTTGAATATTTGGTTTCCCCGTTTTGAGTAATGAGAATCACCCCGTTAAACGTGCGAGGACGAGTGGTTTGGATTAAACTATCAAGCTTGGGAGCATAATCATTTACTTGTAATTGCGCTTGTTCTTGCTCTTGAGGATTACTGTTTTTGTTGTTACAACTAAGTATAAATAGCGTAAAAATGAGAGGAATAAATCTGAAAATTTGCTTCATCGAATGTATGATTTGTGAATGACCAGGCATAGGTTTCGTGGCGTGTTCAGGCTACGAAAAACTATTTTATTTGAATAATTACCCCAGCAATAAAAGGACTTAGAAGCAGTGAATCTATTAAATTTATAAATTTATCACTCTTTAGAATGTGTAGGTAACTGGTCGTAAACCATATGATTAGGGATTAGATGGAGCTGGAAGAAGAATGTATAAGTTGTTACCCGATTTCTTTTTGGAGTTTCTAAATCAATATTGACGAACACTAATCTACGCTCGAACTAGCTCTCAAGCAGGCAATAGTGATCATGAGTACAAAGGCGACAAAGCCAACAATGGTAAAAAATGTTTGACCTAAGTCTTCAGGAGGTGTACTGTTTCAGTTTTTGAGCTAACGCTGCTTTCACCCGCTGCTCCCATTCATTTTTCAATAAACTTAACAATACTATATCAACCCTTTGAGTTGAGTTTTCCTTGGGTAAAAAATTTCTGAGTCTACCTTCTTGCACACACCCAATGCTTTCCATCGCTTGTATGCTTTTGGTATTTTCGGCGCTGGCTCCAAAGCCAATTCGTTCTATTTTTATTTTGTCAAACAAAAACTCAAATAATAAAAACTTGCTGGCTTTGTTCAACCCTGTACCCTGAAATTGCTTTCCTATCCAGGTATGGCCTATTTTAATGTTCTTTAGGTGGTTGTCAATGTCATATAGCCTTGTAATTCCAGCAAGCTCGTTGGTTCTCAGATCTTTTATTACAAATGGATATTGAGTTTTCTCTTTTCTTTGTTGGAGTGCCCGCTTGATATATGCGCTAAAACTAGCTTTCCCATATCCATTTTCGGTAAAATGTTTCCATATTTCTTCGTCATTGGAGGCTTTGAACAAGGCCGATTCATGAGTGTCATCTAAAGGACTGAGCTGGGCTATGGCGTTGCTTAGCTCGACTTTAGCCTTATGTA
>DMXI01000528.1 GCA_003483885.1 Microscillaceae bacterium | reverse complement strand
TACCCAAAGCCGTATTTACGCTTACTTTTGTAGCGTCCGCAATCTCCTGGAAACTCATTTCTGCATAATGACGCATGATGAGTACTTCTCTCTGCTTTTCGGGTAGTTTTTGTATTAACACACGAAGCTTGCTATATGTTTCTTTTTTTATTTGAGCAGCTTCAATTGAGTCTTCTGAAAAATTCAACGTGTTTAATACATTGGCTCCATCTTCGAGCAATACTTTTGGATAACGTTTTTCCTTACGGAAAAAATCAATGGCCAGATTATGGGCGATACGTGTTATCCAAGGTAAGAATTTACCTTCTTCGTTGTATTTCCCGGATTTGATTGTTTTTATTGCCTTTATAAATGTGTCTTGTAGTAAATCTTCTGCAATAAAATGATCTTTAACAATTAATAAAATAGTTGTGTAGACTTTAGCTTTATGTCTGTGAACCAGTGTTTCAAAAGCTTTTTCATCTCCGTTTTTATAAAGTGATACAAGGGTGCTATCACTTATCTGATTGTGCGCCATATTTTCTTGTACATTTGATAAACGAGTACTTCATTGGCTTATTGCTTTACCTCAAAAAAGTTTTACAATTGGCTCAATGCTCGTCTTGTTTTTAAAATTAACACCTGAAGCGCGAACAAACGCTCGCTACGAAAATAGTTAAATACTAAATATTACTTTTCAAAGAAATTGTACTTACATTTTAAGTGTGACTCTCACACGAGTAGAATTAATCAGAATTTTAGTTACCAAATTATTTAATGTTTTTTAGAATTTTTTAGAATTTTATTTTGACAAAAGAATTCAGTAAAAAGTAATATTTAAAAAACCTAACTACTGTAATTACGAAATCTACAACCAATTGGTTTTTTACATTTTTTTAAACTTTGGTGTATTTCTAATAATTACTTCCTCTGTTTAGGAGGAAATCGCTATCACTTTTACGTGATATATTTTAGTTTGTTATGTTTTTCGCTAAAATATTTATTTCTTTCTTTGGTTTTGAAAAAATATTTAAACATGTATATATAGAACCCCAACAAAATTTGATTTTTATCGTAACCATTGAATTCACCCTACCTCCTTTCTATTTGATATAAATGTTTTTCACTATATTTTTCTGATAATGAGCCCATCTTGCAAAGAGATGTTTGTGTACCTTATATTTTGATAATCAAATAATTATTTGAAAAAATTATACTCGAAAAAACATTATTTTTTTATTTTTGATTGATAACACTTATACATCTAAAAAAGGAACAATTTGTGTCATGTAAAACTTATTCAATCATGGCTTACACAAATTGTGTGCGGTTTTGAAATTGTATAATTCAAAAAGTATGAAAGGCAATCACTAGCGAGACGAATTATGAGTACATACATCCAAAGATTACGAGTATTTTCTGTAGTTGCTTGGTTATTTTTATTCATTGGACTTTTTTCCCCAGAGACAACCGCTCAAAACACTACAAAGGATACTGTAAAAAAAACTACCATACAAAACAAGGGTAATGCAAAGGCCCAAACCGCCAAAAAATCTCCTGGTGGTTTTTTCTCCAAAAAGTTTTATGGAAGCACACTCTACGAATGGCTCATTGCCTTGTCTATTATACTAGGGGCCGTAATTGTAGGGCGTATTTTGTATTGGTTTTTTACCAAAATCGTACGAATATTTACTGAAAAAACTGAAACCAAGCTGGATGATATTATTATTGACAAAATAGAAGAGCCTATCGTAGCGGCTATTGTCATTGCGGGTTTTTGGTGGGGGATTTCGTACCTACATTTTGCTGCAAAGACCAAACAACAAATAGAAGGCTTTATTTACCTAATTATTATCTTGGATGTAGCCTGGTTGATTGTAAGAACTATAGATGGGCTTATAGAGGAATACATCGTTCCATTGGTAGAAGAATCAGAGAGCAATCTGGATGATGCAATTTTACCGATTGCTCGTAGAGGCTTTAAAGTGATCGTATGGGTCATAGCGGTAGTAGTAGGTCTAAATAATGCAGGGTATGATGTAGCCACTGTGTTGGCTGGTTTGGGAATAGGAGGGGTGGCTTTGGCTATTGGAGCTCGTACCACCATTATGAATATTTTTGGAGGGCTAAGTGTCTTGATTAACCAACCCTTCAGAATTGGCGATAGAATTTTGATAAGTGGACATGATGGTTATGTGCAAGAAATAGGGTTAAGTAATACTCGCTTGCGTACTTTCATTGATGATTTTTTGGTGACCATTCCTAACAAAGTATTTACAGACAAAGAAGTTGTAAATATTTCGGCAGCGGCAGGGGTGAAAGGAGTGTTTTTCCTGAATATATCTACTAAAACACCTGGAGAAAAGATTACTGCTTTGACCAAGTTTCTCCAGAACTTATCTATTAATCATGAGCATTTAGAAACTGATAATAAGACAACACTGCAAGAGTTTTCTGATTTTTCAGTGATGGTTCGTTATGTGTTTTACATTAAAAACGAAGCTCCTTACTGGGATACTAAGACAGAACTTGGGGTACGAATTATGAATTATTTCCAGGAAAACAATATTTCATTTGCTCAACGAAGAATGACTTTCTTTACCGAAGAAACTACCCCACCACCTATGGAAGATAACGATGACGACAAGGAAGAAACAGGTCTTGGTTTTTAAGCTAAATTGGGTATAATCGTACGCCCATCACCAATACATCATCTACTTGGATGTCATTGTGGGTATTCATCCAAGTATCAAAAGTGGTTTCAAGCGCTTGTCTCTGTTGTTGTAGCCCCTTTTCGTGATTATCTAGGAGTAATTGTCGGAAACGCGGGCTCATAAATTTCCTTCTATCAGGCCCTCCAAATTGATCTAAATAACCATCTGAAAACAGGTAAAACATTGTAGAGTGACTGATGGTAATGTGATGTGTTGTAAAGTCTTGTTTCTTTTTTGATCTACCTCCTATGGTAATTCTATCCCCTTTGATTTCGTGTAATTGATCGTCACAGATATAAACAAGCGGGTTTTTAGCGCCAGCAAACCTTACTTCGTTACTTGTCTTCTCTATGCTTATCAAAGCCATATCCATTCCATCCTGATTATTGTTAGATTCCTGATGGAGTGTTTTTCTAACAGTTTGATCTAAATTGAACAATATATTGCCTGGATTGGTAATCTTTTTTGCTTTGATGATATCGTTCAAAATAGCTACTCCAATCATAGATAGCAACGCTCCTGGAATGCCATGTCCATGACAATCTACGGCAGCCAAAATTAACTCTTCTTCTGTATCGGCTACATAATAAAAATCTCCTGATACTACCTGTAAGGGGCGGAACATGATAAAAAACTGACTATTTAGACAAGAAGCAACAGATGGGTCTAAAGCCAGCGTTGCGTTTTGGATAGTCTCAGCATATTTAATTGAAGCCACCAAATTATCATTTTGCATCTTTACTTTTTCCAGCACTTGATTGAGCATATGATTTTGTGCCTCAATTTCTTCCTTATTTTCATTGATGGCTATTATGCTTTCATCAATTTTTCGGAAGGTAGGGCGAAAGATTAGAAACCCTTCTAACCCAAGTAATAATAGGGTGATACTCATCAAAACGATTTCCAGGATGCGAAATTTGACAATATTTTCTTTGCTTCGCTCATCAAATCTGAAAGTGATGTCATTCATGAGCTTTAAGAAATGCTCCTCATTGGCTAAAATTTGACCAACTTTAGCCTCCTGTTGGGCCTTATTGACAGAAAATTTATCTTGGGTGAGTTTTAATGCTGCTTGTGCAATACGATCTTTGTATGGCTGTATTTTTTTGAAATTTTCGCGATTTACTAAACTCATATTAGGCTCTGGAAGATTCAGTGATGAATCTCCTTTTAGTAGCCCTTGGTGAGAGCGATTCCAGAGGTCAAGAGCAGCAGTAAGTTTTACTTGTCTTTTATTAAACTCAACCTCGTTTTTTGCTTGTAAAATAAGAATGGCCTCTTTAGTTATTTTTTGGCTTAACATTCTTTGGCGCCCAGATATATTGATGATATGAGATTTCGCTTCTTCTTGCTGTAGATATAATTGCAAGAACAATTGACTCCCAATGGTGAAAACTGCTATTAGGAAAAGCGCAGTAATGTATATCTTAGTATATTTTGTTGTAAATGTTTGCATAAGTCAAATGCGAAGCAACTTCGATTAAAGGTATGTATATAGTTCGTTGAATGCAGGTGGTTAGAGTGACTTGCTAGAAGACTTTATTGGTTATTAAAGGATACTTTTTGTTTAACTTTTATGTTTAAAAAACTAAACAAAGATAAACAAATGAACATTTGTTAATGCTTGTTGTTTTATAAATTTCTGATTTTTACTTGTTAAGAAAAAAAGAATTTCGATTAAGCAATCATATTAGTCGATGAGCGTAAGGTTATATTAGCTTAAGGCGGAAATATATAACTTTATTACTTATTGTTTATGCTCCAGATAATCTTGCCACATCACCCTTAATGTGCCTAAACGTGCTTTTTCCTTATCTTTTAATAATACATATTTGGCAGGTGTTTCTTCTCCTTGTTCAGATATAAAGCTTGGCGTATAAATGAAAGTAAAAACACTATCGTGACGCTTAAACTTAAGGTAAGTTTTGTTGTTTTTGGTTTGTTTGCTAATGGTGTGGAACAATTGGTTGTCGGCAATAGCTTCGTATAACTTGTTGATTTCCATAATATTTTAAAATTTTAATGCCATTGAAAGACTCACAAAAGCATCGGTATCACTTAATTGGTTTTCTTTGGGAAATATATTATCAGGGGCGTTAAAAAATTTGCTCTCTAATCTAATCGCGATATTCTCTTCTGGGCGATAAGCCACATTTAAAGAAGCAGTATTTAAGGTAAAACCATTAGGAGTACCAGTAAAAATAAAGATTTGCTCTGGATCACGATAAGTTTCAAAAAATATAGCAGCAGAGAGTTTTTCAGTGAATTTATAGCGTAGCCAGGCAAAAAAATCAAAGGCAAGGTCAACTCCAGCCTCATTAAACTTTTCTCGTGCATTCACTTCAATTGTAGCTGCTACTTGTAGTTTTTCAGTAATATCGTATTGGGCATAAAAATCATTAAAAAAACTCACCTGAGAGGCTAAACTATCTGGATTGTCATTACCAATATAATTACCATACCCAATCAGCAGTTGATCATTTAACTGATATTTGGCGGTTATGGCCAGCGATTTTGCAGAGTTATTGTCTTGAATTCGTTGGTAACCATTAATAATAGATAAATCTAATGAAAACTTTTCAGATGGAGTCCATACAAACGCTAAACCTGATTGATAATAGGGCATAATATCTGAGGCAAAAGAACGCGAATAGATGGGATTGTAAATAGATAGGTTGTCTTCCAGGTTAATGGCAGCTTCTCGAATGCCCAAAGTAACTTTGAGTTGATCAAAAACCTGATAAGATACATTTGCCAGGTAGATATTACGTATAAAGGCTGCTTCCCCTGCATAGTTGTTTCGTACAAAAGTACCCGCCTGTAAGGCTAAAGAAGCTTGTAACTTTCCCTGTTCGTAGTCAGCTTGTAAAATTCCCCAGTTGAGATTAAATTCATTATGTCGAGCAGGTTGGGTGGCAAACCCAATGTTTTTGTCATCGGGTGTATTGAAACTATACGTGTAGTAAGTATCTACAAACCCTGATATTTTTAAATTTCCCTGGGTTTTATTTTCATCTTGAGCAAAGCTTACAAGGCTTGTTAGGCACAAAAACATCACGAGTAATAAATCTCTCATTGTATAGTTAGATAGATTTTTTGATTTTGAAACAAAACCCAAGCTAACAAAAATTGTACGGAAAGGATACTTTCCATAATTATGTTTTTTTCTGGGAAATTTTTAAGTTACCAATTATTAGGAGAATTAGAATTGCTAACAATTATTTTAACCTTATGGCGCATAGCCCATACAAAACGCCACGTATTTTCTTTATTGTATCACTTTCCTTTTTGGGGATTTTGATGCTTTTGTTGATTTATTTTTTTGTAAATATTCATCAGGTAAATCAACAAAAAGAGCCACTTGTTAAAAGTGAGCAAGGAGTGCGTGCTATTGGCAAAGCTTACGTTTATCTGGGATACTATGAACTGCGAGAGTTTTATTTGGTAACAACTGATAAAAAAGACCAACAAAAGTTATTAAACCAACAAATAGATAGCCTGTGGAATAAAATTCAGGTCTCTATAAAAGTTTATCGGGCACATGATATTTTGACGACTCCATTGATAGACAATATCAGTTCTACTTTGACAAAGTACCGTCAAAACTCAGAGCAGATCAAGCAATTAGTTGCCCAAGAAAATAATCGAGAAGCGTTGAGTGACTTGATGCATGGCCACCACAGAGTTTTATTAGAAAGGCTGGAGGAGCTATTTCAGGAAGTCATAGAATGGTTGCCTGATCAATCAAGGAAGCTCTTAGAGCCAGAAAAGAAAGCTTACAAAATGCTGGCTTTAGGGGTAAGTCAAGTAGCTGGGGCTTTTATAATATTTTCTATCTTAGGATTCATTTTTATCCAATCTTTTTTCGAGAAAATATATCGGGTAATGCTTTTAAGACGACTATTACCTGTCATTATTCTAGGCAATATTGTCGTGTTGGGAGTTTTATGGGAAAAACCGCTTCCTCACTATGCCGCTAAACAAGGGTTGGTGGAAGACTATGCACGGTTTGTTAACTTTATGACTTACTTTAATCATTATTCAACGCTTGAATGTCGACATGTCTTAGATTCTTCTCGCTTGATAAAGAAACAGTTAGAGGAAGAAATGGCCGTTTTTAGACGGTCAATTAGGCAAGCCTTGCGTGACTGTAGGAATAAGCAGGAAAAGAAATTTAAGAAAGAAGTTACTAAATTATACCATTTAAGAGCGACCTATTTTTCGGAGATGGTGGTACCTTCTATGGTTTTCTCCTTTCAACACGATCGCATAAAAGCGTTATATTTACTATTACCTACCACTTTTCAGCCAGATTCTCTCAGCAATTTGATCTCACCCGACGATGTGTCATATGTACAAGGACAAAACGCTTTGTACATCCAACAATTCCATACAGGTTTTAACAAAATATTGTTAGCATTAGACCAACACTATGACATTGCCACAAAAAAATTATATAAAAAAGAAAAATATTTAATGATCTATGTAACTACTCTAAGTGTTTGGCTAATAATGGTGATTTTGATCCTGTGGTATTTTTACAAGCGAAAAAAATGGATAGTATACAAGGCTAAAGAACACTTTTTACTCAAAAAACAGCTAAATTAGTATTGAATTTGTGCATACGATTTTGGAAGCTTACTTACACAAGCTTCTTAGAGATAATTTAATCAAGGAATCTAGATTGGTGCCTTGTGACCCTAACAAATAATAAGCTATATGAATAAATGGTTTTCTAAACTTCCTATCAGAAGAAGACTATGGATTGGATTTGGTGTATTGTTGGTGTTAATGCTTGCCATGACAACATTTTCTATTCAACAGCTGGAAAAACTGCATGGTAAAACTAAAGAAATCAATGAGACATGGTTGATTAATATTCGTGAAATTTCAGAGTTTAATGCAAACTTGGGTTTTTATCGAATCAGCGAATTTCAACATATCAATTCCTCGGATGCTGTTACCAAAAAGCAGATTGAGGAAGAAATGGCCAATATTCGTAGAAAACTTCGCAAGAGTCTGGACAGATACGAAAAAATCATTGTGAGAGACAATGAAAAAAAATTGCTTCGTGAAGTGAAAAAAATGCGTCAAGATTATTTTTCACGTCTTTCTGCGCCAGTATTGGAATTATCGAGGCAAGGGAAAATCGAGGAGGCTACAAAATTAATTTTATCGGGGGAGAATGCGAAAGCTATTAGAAATATTCAAGATAAGCTCAACCGAATCATTGAAGTAAACAACGATGGGAGCAGGCAGGCTGTAGACGAAAGCGAATACATTCATGTGAAGTCAATTGAGGAGATTGGGGTGATACTGGTAGTGGCTATTATACTAGGAATCTTGATTTCTATGGGTATATCGAGCAATATACGGGATCAGATAGGTGGAGAACCTTATTTGATTGCTAGTGTAGCACATCGGGTTTCTTCAGATGGTGACTTGGATATACATTTTGATTCTGGGCAAAATAAAGGAATTTATGGTTCGGTAAGACAAATGGTCAATACATTCCGAGAGATAGGAGCTGTAACCGCTGAGTTGTCTAGAGGACATATGGCCAATACTCTCAAAGTAAAAAGTGCCAAAGATTCTTTGTCAAACTCTATCAATCAAATGATTGATAATTTTAAAAAGGTGATTATGCAGGCCAACGAAATTGCCAAAGGAAACTTCTCGGTGCAAATTGACCTGAGAAGTGACCAGGATGAATTAAGTATTGCCTTGCAACAAATGACAAAAAGTCTTAGTGAGAATAAAACAAAGAATGAGCAAGAAAACTGGATTAAAGACGGCATTAATCAACTGAGCAAAGACATATCCAGTGATATCTCTCTTGAAAAAATTTGCCGTGAATCCATTAGTTTTGTGGCACGTTATGTGGGAGCGGCTCAAGGGGTTATTTACCTTTTTGACAAAGAAGAAAAACACCTCAGTCTGTATGCAACCTTTGCTTTCAAAGAAAGAAACGAGATTTCAAATACTTATAAACTAGGTGAAGGTTTGGTTGGGCAAGTGGCCTTGGAGCAAAAGCCTATATTATTGAAAAACGTAACCCGCCAACAATCGGTGATCAATTCAGGGGTAGTAAGTGAGGCTCCTTTGTTTATTTATGCCATGCCGCTGGTTTTTGAATCTGAACTTCATGGCGTTATTGAATTAGCTTCGTTTGAGGAGTTTACAGACTTGAAACAACGCTTTTTAGATGAAGCAAATCGTATTCTGACTACTTACTTGCATTCGGCTCAGCAAACTGAAGAGGTAAGGCGATTGTTGGTGCTTACAGAAGAATCTAAGCAAGAAGCAGAACACAAGGCACAAGAGTTGGCACAATCGCAAGAAGAATTACGAGCCACATCGGAGGAGTTACAATTACGTAATGAAGCTTTAGAGAAGCATACCAATGACATTAACGAAGTAAATGTTCGCCTTGAGCAAAACCAGGAAGAGTTGAAAAGTCAACAAGAAGAATTGAAAAAACAAAACTCTACCTTGGAAAAAGCCCGCCTTGAATTAGCCCAACGTACCGAACAGCTAGAGTTGGCTAACAAATATAAGTCTGAGTTTCTGGCTAATACCTCTCACGAGATACGTACTCCATTGAATGGTATCATTGGTTTAACCGAATCTTTGATTGATGGGGCCGCTGGTCAGTTGAATGAGAAACTCACCAGTAACCTTGAACTGATCAATACCAGTGCTATACGTTTGTCTACATTGGTAAATGATATTTTAGATTTTTCTAAAATGGAAGATCACGAATTGGGTATTCAGCGTAAACCTACTGATTTTTATGCCATTGTAGATGTAGTAGTGAGGATTAGCCAAGAGCTAATTGGAGATAAAAACTTGCAGTTGGTCAATATGATTGACGAAAATATTCCTATTATAGAGGGTGATGAAAACCGATTACAACAAATTTTATATAATTTAATTGGCAATGCTATCAAGTTTACCGAGCAAGGAGAGGTGACACTTTCTGCCAAAACCACTGATGCCTTTTTGAGCGTGAGTGTCAAAGATACTGGGATTGGGATTTCGCCTACAAATCAAAGTCGTATTTTTGAATCGTTTGAGCAAGAAGATGGGTCCACTTCCCGAATTTATGGAGGTACTGGCTTAGGATTGGCCATTTCTAAAAAATTGGTAGAGTTACATGGGGGAACCATTGAGGTAATTTCAGAATTAGGCAAGGGATCCGAGTTTGTCTTTACGTTACCTATTTCGCAAAATCAGAATATTGAGCGCAAAAAACGGGAAACAGCATTGAAAACTACCCATATGCCTACTGTAAATGGAGTACTGTCTGAAAATGATACTGATGAAGCCTTGTTGAATCAATCTGCGTTTGATGAAAGCTTCTCCACTGCGCCTGATTTGGAAAATATAGAGAGCAATGAACGCCTTATGGCGCACATTAATAGTAATTATCAGGTAAAAATTTTGGTGGTAGACGATGAACCAGTAAATTTACAAGTCTTAGAAAATCATTTATCTATCCAAAACTACCATGTTACACAAGCTTCCAACGGGATAAAAGCCCTGGAAATTATTGAAAAAAGCGAAGAACCTTTTGATATTGTGTTGCTGGATGTAATGATGCCTAAGATGTCAGGTTATGAGGTATGTCGCAAAGTCAGGGAGAAAAATCCATTGGTAGAATTGCCAATATTGATGTTGACTGCCAAAAATCAACCAAAAGATATTGTTGAGGGTTTTGATGCAGGAGCCAACGATTATTTAACCAAGCCTTTCTCGAAAATAGAATTGCTTTCTCGTATCAAGACACACGTATTACTCAAACTCACCAGCGAAAATCTGCAAACTGCTAATGAAAAATTGAAAGAGTACAACGCTACCCTTGAGCAAAAAATAGAAGAACGTACTCAAGAGATCAATGCATTGTTATTGAATATCTTGCCAGAAGAAGTGGCCAGTGAATTGAAACAAAATGGCAAAGCTCCAGTAAAGTATTACAGTATGAGTTCTGTATTGTTTACTGATTTTAAAGGGTTTACGGAGCATGCTTCTGAAATGGACGGGCGAGAGCTGGTAGAAAACTTAAATGAATATTTTGCTGGTTTTGATGAAATCATGGAAAAGTATAACCTAGAAAAAATCAAAACTATAGGCGATGCATATATGGCAGCAGGGGGCATCCCTCAATCCAATACAACCAACCCGGTAGATGCTGTATTGGCTGGTTTGGCGATTCAACATTATGTACAGGAAAAGCGTGCAGAGAGAGAACGCAATGGAGAGGATAAGCAATGCTGGGACGTAAGGTTAGGAATCAATACAGGAGAAGTAATAGCAGGCGTAATTGGGAAGAAAAAATTTGCATATGATGTATGGGGAGATGCTGTAAATACTGCGGCTCGAATGGAAAGCAGTGGTGCAGTAGGGGAGGTAAATATTTCTCAAAACACTTATGAATTGGTAAAAGACTATTTTGAGGTTGAATCGAGAGGGAAAGTGAAAGCCAAAGGAAAAGGTGAAGTAGAGATGTATTTTGTAAAACGAATTAAACCTGAATTTTCTTCTGATAATCAGGGGTTTATACCCAATGAAGCTTTCTGGGATAAGCTAAAGACGAACGCATAAATGACACCTGATCTCAGATCAGATCTTAAATAAATGAATCACAATGTATAGAGATTTAAGGATAGGTTTAGGAGTTTTTCTGCTTTTTTGGGCACCTATGATAATAGCACAACCCGGCTCGAAGCTCACCAGTCAACCTGCAGGAGAACTGCGCGAACTAGGGGTTTCTGCGGAAAAATTTGTAGAAGCTGGAGATTACCAAAATGCTTACAATACCTACCTTAAGTTAGTAAAAGCTTATCAACAAAGAGCCAACCAGGCAGGAGTGCTGGAAAATGTGAATAAAATCATTGAGTTGCATCAGCAGAAAAAGATTACGCTACCTAATAACACCCTTAATTATTATTATACAACTCAACAAAATGCGCGCAAAGCACTTAACCTGAAAACATCGCCCCAAAACTATCTGGATATGGCAGAAGTGCAGGCAAAATCAGGTAATATGAAGTTGGCCATGTACTATGCAGAAAAAGGACTACGTTTATCCAACAATGCAGAAACAGCCGATTTACTGAGCGTATTCATCAAAAACCTGAATAAATCTTCGGAAATTAATAATAATACAGCTGCTAATATTAAAGATAAACTACAGGCTGTTCAAAAGGAATTGCTCCGAAAAGATAATGCGTTGAGTCGCCTTAGAAGGCACAATACTTTGTTGCGAAAGCAAGTGATAAGTCAGGCAGAGGATATCGAAAAGCTTGACCGTGACCTGAAGTCTGAAAAGGCACTGGCTTCTAACCGTCAACGAATCAATGGTAAATTAGAATCAGACAATAATCGTCGTAAGTGGTGGAACATTGTTTTGCTGTTTTTGGCCTTGGCAGGAGTAATTGTAGCAGCTTATTCAGCCGCTAAATTGTATTTTAATGGCAGAAGAGGTAAACGGGTAAAACAAGAGTTGATGCAAAGAAATGCTGAATTACTCACTACCAAAGCGAAACTAGAAGACGCAGAAGATACGATTTCTTCCCAGACAGATGAGCTTCAGGATAAAAAATATACGATTCAACGTCACTTGTCTGAGATTGATGGTCGAAAAGAAGAACTAGTGGAAATTACAGAAGAGTCTTTGGCTATAAAGAAAAAACTCGATGAGGTAAAAGATTCTAAAGTACAGCTTGCTGAAACCATTGTACAAGACTTGAAAAAACCGCTTGATATGGTATTGCGAAGCCAGGATTTGGTAGCTATCAAAGGAGCAGGTAGCCAAATGAAAAAGTATACCGAAGAAATGCTCGTAATCCAACAATACCTGAATCAGGCCCTTGAAATTAAAAAAGGAGACTATAATTTTCACCAAATGGTGCAAAACACCATTGAACCTTGGATGGAAAGGGCTAATAAAAAGGGAGTAGGAGTAGTCAATGAAATCCCAACCCAGTACTGGGGGTTATTTGACAAAGGCTTGATTAGCCGAGTTATTGAAAAGCTTTTTCGCAAGGCAATACAACATACCATTACTGGAGGTAAAGTGATTATTACAGGAAAACCAATTCATGAAAATACGGATGCCAGCCCAATCGTAGGGTTAGAGCTAACAATTACTGATAGTGGAGCGAGTATTTTATATGATGAATTTCAAAAGGTTTTTAAACCACTCATGGAAATGGATGCTCGTTCATTTACTGACCAAGGCATTGCGGGCATTGATCTTACTTTTTGTAAGGTAGCCCTGGAATCTCACAAAACCTCTATGAATGTGGTTACCGAAAATGGCAAAGGAACAACGTTTTCATTCCAATTACCGCTAGGTACTCCTCAACAAATTGTTGAATAGTTATTTTATTTTGCCTAATTACTGATGATATAATTTAAAAAAGTATTTGCTATCTACTCATTTTCAGAAGAACACCTAAGGCTACTAAAAACCCTTTTTTTGGCTTTTTATAAGCGTTTTGTCTACTTTTGTGGCTGGGTAAACTTATAAAACCACCAAAATTTATGTTTGAAACGTTTAAGACCATCATAAGCTTTATCGCCTATGCTTCCCTTGGTTTTACTTTCATGGAGGTTTACCTAACACTCAATAAGCTTTGGAAACGCCGACACGAACGCAAAGTGGCTGAGAGTATATCTATTACAGGTAAGTTTATTGGCTTTTTTACCAGTACTGTTTTTGTCCTCAATTTTTCTTTTTCACAACATTGGCAAGGGGCTATTAATGCTTTTTTTTGGGTGTTTGCAGCCATTGTTCAAATTTTTATAGGTGCTGGCGTATGGGTTGCTGGTCAAAGAAAGATTGGATTCTGGACCTTGGTAAGAAAGTCACTTAGGTTGGAGCGTAAAGAAGCGGCTGATTTGGCCAAGTCATTTTTCAGACCCTCACAAGCCCATAAAGTTATTGGTATTTTGAGTAAGGTGGCGCTCATTGACGAAGTGCTGGACGAAAGTGAAAAAGAATTTATCCAACAATTTGCGGAATCTTGGAATATACATTTTGACTGGGAAGAATTTACAAGGCAAAATGGTCAGGATAACCCCATTACTTTTAGCGAATTACGGGATTCTATGGTGGAATATTTATACACCTTGCCACCCATTGATCAAGTATCACAACTAGGCGATGTGCTCAATATGTTGGTACGTATCGACGGGGTAATTTCGGAAGAGGAAGAACTAGTATTGGAAGAGCTTATGGGGTTAATTAAGCAATATGAAGATGACGACCCCAGTACTGTGTTGTACAGCATTGCCATTGTACCCCAAAGCAAAGAGCAAGAAGAGGCCATTTTGCGAACTATGCCAACTTTGCATAAAAGCGAAGTTGCTGGTGGGCACGCTTTTTTGGTAGGGCCATTCCATTCTCGCAAGTATGCCCAAATTGTATGTAATAAATACCGGATGCACAAATGTTTTAGTGTGGTAGTAGAAATGGAAGAAATACTGGACATTGTGCCAGCTGTTTCAAACTCTAAGTTATTGTAAGTTTATCTATATAGGCTTACCTACTTGCTCTATCAACTCTTCAAATCGTTCCTCATTATAAGTAAATAAAGCATCTTCGAGTGCCACCTTCCAGTTAGTTACTCGACTGCCCAACTCTTCTCCCAACCCTCCCAGGGCTTTCATGATGTGGCTGGTTTGGTATATTTCGTAAGTTCTGATTTGAGTAACCACTGGTCTTAGTATCGCCAATTCATCTGAGGTAAAACTAAACTCATCTATAACTGCTTTAACGATAGTATCCTGGACAAACACTGAAGTAGTTTCTACTTCCTGCTTTGGGAGAGTAGTCAAAGGCAAACGAAACCAAAAAGTACTGCCTTGACCTGGTACTGATGTTACCCCTATTTCTCCTTCGTGGGCTTCTACCGCCAATTTGCAGTAAGTAAGTCCCAGTCCAGTGGAGCGCATCTGCCCTGACTTTTGAGGATGACTTTGGGCATATTTGTCAAATACCTGGCCTATAAATTCTGAGGTTATGCCCACTCCATAATCTGTTACCGAAATCTCACATTGAGTATCAGTGAGGTGAGCCTTTACTTGGATAGACTGGTTGTTGGGAGAATATTTGGTAGCATTGATCAATAAATTTACCAATACCCGGGTAATTAATACCATATCTACTTCTAGACTGACCTTAGGTAAGGGCAATACTTCAATAAACTGGTTCTTTACCTTAGTTACAAAGCTTACTTGAGCTACAGCTTCTGATATTAGGGTAGATAGTGGATTCAGACTTTTGTTAAGTAACATTTGGTTGTCTTCCAGTCTCTGTACATCTAGTATGTTCATCACCAAGTGGTGCAGGCGTTGACCTGAATGGTAAATGGGCTTGAACATTTGAGGGTCTTTTTGTTTTTCCGAAAGACCTATAATGCTATTAAGGGGATTTTTAAGGTCATGTACAATCATACCTAACATTTGGTGCTTAAACTGATCCAGACTTAATAGTTGATCATGTGCTTGAGTCAACTTATGCTTACTACGTCGCTGTACCAGATAAAAAACGCCCAGAGCCAGGAGTAGCAAAGACAATAATCCTACACCTATAATGGCGGTTCGGCGGTTGGCTTTTTGAGTATTGATTTGGGCATTGAGTTGTAACTCTTTTTTAGTTTGTAGTGCCTTAAGTGAATCTTCTTTTCTGTTAAAGTTGAATGCCGCCTCTTGATTTGTCAATTTACGCGTGTTTTCTTCATTAAATAAACTATCAGAATAGGCCTTAAATAACTGAAGGTTTTGGTAAGCTTTTTCGAAATCCCTGATAGCTTCATAGGTTTTTGCCAACATTTTTACCCCATCTCTCAAAAAATCTAATTGTTGGTATTTGCGAGCTAGTTTTATTCCTTTATTCAGGTACTGTATAGCCTTCACATATTTTTTTTGATGATAAGCTACCTCACCCAAGGAAATCTCAAGAATGGTTATTTCGTTTATTTGGTCTATTTTGCGGTACAATTTATAGGCTAATAAGAATTTTTTTTCGGCTTCTGGGTAATTCTTTTGGGCTAATTTCAGGTTGCCAAGGATTCTGTAACCAAATGCAGTCTGACTTTTATCTCCTGCTTGTATGGCAAGTTGCTGACCCTGTTGTATGTATGTTAGTGCCTTTTCGTAATTACCTTGTTCTTTGTAGGCACTCCCAATGTTATGATAATCACCTGCTATGTCATGTATTTTTCCTGATTGTCTGGATATTGTTAGTGACTTCTCATAGTAAGCAATGGCTTTAGCATAGTTTTTTTGATGGTAATAAATAACCCCTATGTTGTTATAGTTTTTGGAAAGATGTCTAATCCGCCCTATTTTTTCATTGATGCCAATTGACTTTTGTTGATATTTCAGCGCTGTAACATTGTTATTAAGTTCTCTATATGTCAAACCAATATTATTATAACATTTTGCCAGCAATACGGAGTCTTTAATTTGTTCAGCAATTTTTAAGGACTTATGAAAGTAATCCAAGACTGTTGAATGTTCTGCTTTGAGGTAAGCATTTACTATACCTAATCCATTATAAGCCCTACCAATCCCTGCCTTATATCCACCTTTCTGTGCATTGTCAAGATTTTGTCTGAAGAAAGTTTTTGCTTGCTTAAAATCACCTTTGCTGAGATGTAGCCAAGCCAAATTGTTGTGAATAAGCGAGATCTCTTTAAAGTTGTTGACAGACTTTGCTAATTTAATGGCAAGGTTTGTATATAAAACTACTTTATTAGAGTCTGAATCAAAATAGATCTTTGATAACGACTTATAAGCGGCTATTTTTTGCTCGATAGAAATGTTAGTTTTTAACAAGCCGTTTAAGGAGTCAATGATTGGTTGGTTTTGGGTAATGGCTTGATTATAAGCCAATAACGATGTCCATAAAATAATGAAAAACGTTTTTTTGAACTGAAGAATCATATGCCTAGGTTGGATAAAAGTGAAAATGTATGATGGTAAAAAGTAAGAATTACCAAGTAACCTTTGGTATGGCTGTGGAGCTTAATACCCTTACCAAGACTCATTGCATGATAAATTTAAGAGAAACAACTCTTTTGTTTATTGTCAGATGCCTCTTTGCAATTATAATCGCTCATATCCTGGAAAACAAAAAAGATTTATAGACAAATTCTAGGCATATAGGCTCGAGGCCCGAGAAACGAAAACTTCTTTTTAGGGCGTTTAGTTGATAGAAATCACTTTTTTGTATTGATACAAGGTGTTTCAACCCTTTATAAGTGGTGGAGTTAGTGATCCTGAGTAATTAAGTCATAAATCACCTTGACAGTGAGGTTTTTGAGAAAACCTTCAAATTGAGAGATTCGACCAGTTTACCATATACAGCGTTAGTCCTTAAAAAACCTCACTGTAAATGTAGTTCCCTCGTTTACTTTGCTCTCCACACTAATTTCTCCCTGATGTTGATCTATGATCTGTTTAGTGATAGACATACCTAGCCCGGTGGTTTTTTCACCACTGGTACCCGCACGACGGGCCTTTGTGAATTTATCGAACAATACCGGGATTTTATCTTCCGGAATACCAATACCAGTATCTTTGATATGAATTTGCGCGCAATTTATCTGATCTTCAAGTGTTACTTTTACTTTGCCATTATGAGGGGTAAATTTGATAGCATTGGATAAGATGTTGTTAAGTGCTTGAGTTACCTTAGTAGCATCCAAAGCTATTTGTAAATCTTTTGCTTTGTCAGTAAATAAGTTAATTTCTATTTCTTTTTTATCAGCTTGCTGTTGAAACATATGACAAACCTCAGCCAATAGGCCTGCTAACTTTACAGGAGAAAGATGCAACTCTTCATTGCCTTCTTCCAGAGAATGGGTATCCAACAAATCTGCCATCAAATTACTCGCAAAGTTGCAGCTTTCTCTGATGAGCTGGATGTATTGATTGATGTTATCGTTACCCAAATTGCTTGATTCCATTTCGAGTAATTGAGTCAAACCCAGAATAGATTGTAGAGGGCTACGCAAGTCATGGGATAAAATGCGAAGGATTTCATCTTTGGAGTGAGTAATGGCGGTGAGGTTTTGCTCTACTGTTTTTTGATAAGTGATATCTTCTATAATTCCTGCATGACAATAAAGCAGATTATCTTGATACATCGGGAAAGTTCGTACCCAAATCCATTTCACATTGTTTTTATTGGTAATGATGCGATATTCCTCATCTTTACGAATATGGTCCTTTAAAAATTTCTCGTGATTTGCTGCGATTCTCGCTTTATCTTCTGGATGCACAAAATTTAAAAAAAAGCTTCCTTCTTCTTCCCAATTGTCTGGATCAATATCAAAAATTTTATAAAATCCAGGATTATAAAAGATAGATTTAGAAGTAGATACCTCACGCAAAAACAAACCTGCATCAATATGATTGACAATATTCTCGATCAGGCGCGGTATTTCCATTTTCAAATGCAATTTATTTCTTCAATCTTGAAGTAGTACAAAGTTTATACCTTGATTCATAAATCAATCTTGGGTATATATTTTATCATACGCATAAGCCTATGCGAGGGTAATATACAAAGGATATCAATCTCAAAAAAAGTCATTTGATTAGATTATTTGTAACCTTGCTTAGGTTTACTTACTTTTGTAGCCTTTAAGTTTAAAGTTATTGATTAATAGCTATTTATAATCTTAATTTTAATAAATTCAATGCAATTTAACATGAGACCTGAGCAGGAACGGGTGCGCATCAATAAACTGGAAGAGCTGCGCAAACTGGGCATAGACCCTTACCCTGCTGACTTGTACGAAGTAAACACCACCAGTGCCGAAATCAGAACCGAATGCGCTCACTTGAACGCAGGTGAAAAGGTAGAGGAGGGAAAGTACAAACAGGTTTCCGTGGCGGGACGATTGATGAGCCGTCGTATTCAAGGAAAAGCAGGGTTTGCTGAGTTACAAGACTCGCAGGGAAGAATGCAAATTTATATGAACCGGGATGAGCTTTGTCCTGGGGAAGATAAGTCTTATTACAACAATGTTTATAAAAAACTCATTGACCTGGGAGACATTCTTGGGGTAAAAGGATACGTTTTCAAAACCCAAACTGGCGAATTGAGTATTTGGGTTACCGAATATACTTTATTAACCAAAGCCATTAAGCCATTGCCTCAACCTAAGACTGATGATGAGGGCAAGGTATATGATGCGTTTACTGATCCTGAGTTACGTTATCGTCAGCGCTACGTAGACCTGATTGTAAATCCTAAAGTAAGGGATACTTTCATCAAGCGTACCAAACTGATGAATACTATGCGGGAATACTTGAATGACAAAGGATACCTCGAGGTAGAGACTCCAATATTACAACCATTGTATGGTGGTGCTGCGGCTCGCCCGTTCAAAACGCATCACAATACCCTGGATATGACACTTTACCTGCGTATCGCCAATGAACTATACCTCAAGAGATTGATTGTAGGGGGATATGACGGCGTGTATGAGTTTTCTAAGGATTTCCGTAACGAAGGAATGAGCCGTTTTCATAATCCAGAATTTACTCAAATCGAGCTATATGTAGCTTACAAAGATTATGAGTGGATGATGAATTTGGTGGAAGAAATGGTAGAAAAAGTAGCGTTGGCGTTACACGGTACCACCGAGGTACAAGTAGGGGAGCACGTGATCAATTTCCAACGTCCTTGGAAACGTTACACCATGTATGGGGCTATCGAGCATTTTACTGGAATTGATGTTTCTCAAATGGACGAGGATCAATTAAGAGCTACTTGCGATAAATTAGAGATTAAGGTAGATGATTCAATGGCCAAAGGAAAGCTTATTGATGAGATTTTTGGCGAGAAATGCGAACCATTCTTGATTCAGCCTACTTTTATTACTGATTATCCAGTAGAAATGTCTCCTTTGGCTAAAAAACACCGCACCCATGAAGGACTGGTAGAGCGATTTGAGGCCATTGCCAACGGTAAAGAAATTTGTAACTCTTTCTCTGAGTTAAATGACCCATTAGACCAAAGAGAGCGTTTTGAAGATCAGGTAAACCTGGGTAAACGAGGAGATGACGAAGCAATGACCCTGGATGAAGATTTCTTACGTGCCTTAGAATACGGAATGCCTCCTACGGCTGGTTTGGGTATTGGTATTGATCGCTTGTCAATGATTATGACCAATTCACCCACAATTCAGGAAGTGTTGTTTTTCCCGCAAATGAAGCCAGAAAAACAGCCAGTGTATGCTACTGCGGATGATTATAAAGCCATTGGTATTCGCGAAGAACTAATTCCTATCATTCAGGAATTGGGTTACTTTGAGATAGAAAAGCTGAAAGCAGTAAAAGCTACCAAGCTACACCAGGATGTATCAGGTATGCGCAAAAAAATGAAGCTAAAAGAGGTTAAAAATCCTTCGCTTGAGGAAGTAGAAGGGTGGCTAGCCTAGTTTGATATTTGTTATATAAACTTTTGAACCGATGCTGGAAACAGGATCGGTTTTTTTATTCTTTTCAATCTTTTCTGTCAATCTCTTCTGGTGAGGTGTTTAGACGATAACACCAAGGCAATGACCGCAGCTATACAAGCAAACAGCCCTCCAATAAGTAATAAGTCAAATTTGGGTAAGCCAAACCACCAGAGTATTAGCCATAAAACAGACAATGCGGTTAGTATGCCTACAAAAACAGTTTGTTGGATCTTTTTCATATGCTTAGTATAAAGAAGGTTGTCAATTAGTTTCTCTGGAATATTTCTGGAAGTTTCTTCATCAATTTCTTTTTTTGATTTTCAATAATGGTTTTACCTGTGTCGGCACTTACCTTTTTGATCAAATATTCTTTGGTGTTTTTAGAGGGGTTACTTACTTCGTGCTCAGCCACACCTCCACCATACATATTCATGGCAAGGTACATGCCCAGAGTGAGTGCTATGATCAAAATTACTCCAAGTAAAGAAGGGGAAGAAGCAGTTGTGTTTTTCATCTTTGTAAAATAGGTTTAAATAGGTTTTTGCGTTCTCTTAACTTGTTACAAAGATGGTAAAGACCTAATTTTTCTAAAAAAAAAGATGATTAGCTTGATTGAATCGATGACCAACATCATTCATCAGATGATCAACAACGTTCATCATGTTTAATTGATTAATTGGAAGAATTCTCGGTTTTTTGTAATCGAGGTAATCTTGGCTTTTAATAATGGATTACCAAAACCAAATCAAGACTATAAAAATGTGACCTGGCAACTATGAATAATGTAAAACGAAGATTTAAGACCTTTATAAGCAACTTTGGCTGGCCAGATTTATTGGTTTTTTTGATCGTGTACCTGATGTACTTAGTGATGCAACAGATTCAAAAACCAATTACGGGCAAAATGTTGCTGCTAAACATCGTCGCTACTTTAAGCACTTTAATTCCCATATATTTCAATCACCTCTTTTTAGTAAGGCGTTATTTTGATAAAGGTAAATTTGGTAAGTATATTTTTATATTCATTATATTAGGTTTAGGCATTAGCCTTTTTGCGGTGTTAGTTGATCCCGAAGAAAAAGTGTTTGGAAAAGAACTGGATTTTCGTCAGCGTTTTATTTTGGCTTCTTT
Source organism: Microscillaceae bacterium (assembly GCA_003483885.1). GTDB lineage: Bacteria > Bacteroidota > Bacteroidia > Cytophagales > Microscillaceae > Microscilla. The sequence goes on along the minus strand of DMXI01000528.1, from coordinate 8,792 downwards.
TGGTAACATCATGATTTTACTGGTGGGGCTTACTATCTTACTGGCCAAAAGAAGTATTATCCAAACTCCCAAAAAGCTTAAAAATCAGCTATTAATTCAAGAAATGGAGATGAAATTACTCAAAGCACAACTCAATCCTCACTTTTTGTTTAATTCCCTGAATAACATTTATGCCTTGAGCTTGGATAGTCTTCCCGAAACTTCAGACATGATTCTAAAGCTATCAGAATTGATGCGTTACCAGCTACAGAGCAGTAAAAAGGAAATGGTACCACTGGAAGATGAATTGAATTTTATAAGAAATTACGTTGACCTGGAAAGGATCAGGCTCACTGAACGGGCCGATGTTCGCTTAAGAATTGAGGGTGAAGGATTCCAAGCTAAAATAGCCCCTATGTTGTTAGTACCATTTATAGAAAATAGCTTCAAGCACGGCATCGATACTCTAGAAGATAGCTTCATTCATATTCATTTAACCATAGAAGATCAAAAACTTACCTTCATTATTGAAAACAGCATTCCTAGCAAAAAAGGCAATAAAATATCTACTAAAACCGGATTAGACAACACCCGCCGCCGTTTAGATTTACTCTATAAAAAGTTATACGATTTGAAAATACAAGCGGAAAACAATACCTTTAAAGTACGCTTGGAACTGAATATTGCCTGATAAACACCTCATTATGAAATTAAGATGCCTGTTGGTCGACGATGAACCGTTGGCGCATAAAGTTATTCAAAACTATGTCAATCGTTTGCATACCCTGGAAGTAATCGGGAATTGCTTTAATGCGGTAGAAGCCATCAATTTTTTGTACGAACATGAAGTAGATTTAATGTTTTTGGACATCCACATGCCCGAGCTCAATGGTCTTGAGATGCTCAAAACACTACCCAGCCCTCCTCGAGTGATTGTAACCACTGCCTATTCTGAATTTGCTTTAGAAAGTTATGAGTTTGGTATTGTAGATTATTTGCTCAAACCCATTGCTTTTCCTCGCTTTCTAAAAGCGGTGAATCGGGTAATAGAGCAAACCCCCAACACGAGTGCTTCTCAAGATACTACCCCTCAAACTAGCCCAAATAATAATAAACCTGCCCAAAAAAACGACGAATACCTATTTCTCAAAGAAAACCAAATTACCCATAAGGTATTTCTAAATGATATTTTATTTATCCAGGCCTATGGTAATTATCTTAAGTTTTTTACTGAACAAAAAATGATTATGGTTGCAGAAACTATGAAGAATATTGCAGCCAAACTGCCCGAAGATCAATTCATGCGGGTACATAAATCCTATATAGTATCATTGGCCAAAATAGACCAAATAGAAGGCAATCAAATCAGGCTCAAAGACGAAGTAGTGCCAGTGGGTAACAAGTATCGGTTGCTATTTGAGCAAAGGTTTAAAAAGTAAAATTTCCATGCTCAATTTTGAATAAAAAACTTACCTTGCAATAAAGTACATTAGAAATATAATTTTATTGCATAGGTATAGTTTATATGATATAAACACCTCTTAATAAACACACCATTCAATTATAAAAGATGTAGTTGCGAGCTACATCATAAAATTTACTCCAGCAAAATCGTAAGGATAAGCCCAATCTTTATTCGTTGTCTCAGCCCAAATACTGTTTAATTTTTATTAAAATTTACACAATTCAAATGCAAAACTATTACAAAGCTTTTGTGCTTATTGGTGTTTTGTTTGTTGCAGGGTGGACTGCACAAGCACAAACCGCTTCTCCTTATTTGTATGGTAAAAAACAAGGAAAGTTTTATGCGCTCTCGGTCAATAAAATCAAGGCCATTCGAGTGCGATCTGGCGATTGGATAGATGGTATTCAAGTAGTAGGCAGTGCCAAAATTACCCAGCTTGCCGGAGGCAGGGGAGGTGGAATGAATACTTTTACGCTAAGGCCAGGTGAGAGAGTAGTAGGGATTTATGGCTCATACGGTAATAAGTACATCTCCTCATTACAATTTAGAACAAACAAAGGACGCTATTCCCGAATGTATGGTAAAAAAGCAGGCAAATCGTTTAGCTATGTACTACGCAATGGAGAATATTTTGTAGGGTTCCGAGTACATGCGGGTCAGTATATGCATGGCATCAGAGTATTGTACCGAAAGGGAAACAACACTGGTGGTGGTAATGGTGGCAGTAGCAAAGGCCTGGACCGCAACAAAGTATACATTTTTTCAGGCAAAAATTATACAGGCAGACGCAAGGCGTTTAGAATGGGAAGTTACAATATGAGCGATTTAGGCATTGGTAACGATAATTTGAGTTCTATTGTAGTGCCTAGAGGTTATAAAGCGGTACTCTATGAGCACGCAAATTTTAAAGGTGAAAAACGCACTGTTTCTAATTCTTTGAGCGCCCTCAATACCAATTGGAACAACCGAACTTCTTCTTTACAAGTCATGCTTTCTAAAACCGGAGGTGGCGGAGGCAATACTGGCAACAATCGCTCGGTAGTGCTCAATCGTCCAGCGAATAACGCTACTTTGGACAACGGATGTACCAATGGGCGCAATGGCATGAATTGGAATTTTACTTGGGCACGCAGAGCTAAAGCTTCTTATTATCATTTGCGAGTATATCGTTCCGGCAGTGCCAATCCTTTTATTAATGAAATGCGCGTAAGAAACAATGCCTACAGTCTTAATAGAAGAGGGATCGTCTCTAATAACAATCGTTTTGGCTGGAAATGGAAAGTGAGAGCCATGATTAATGGACGATGGACCGCTTGGAGCGAAACTCGGAATTTCAAGGTAGAGCCTAAAAATGCCGATTGTGGCGGCTCTGGTACTTCTTCCAATAAATCTTCTTATCGGGTGATGTTCAAAAACAGCAGCATTTTCACGGTAACCTATCGCTTGACTTATCGGGTAAATGGCCAAAAACGGGTAATTAAAAAAGAAAAAAAGGCGCCAAACTGGAGCAAATCTTTTGACGTACCTGCAAATGCTACCGATGTAAAAGTAAACATCAGATATCTTAAGCAAACTGCTTGGGCTGAGTTGTTTCGTCAAAATATTAGACTAAACCGCAATCGTTGCTTTAACGTGAAAACTAAAGGTTTGAGTGCACGCCTGAGTAATAATTGTCGCTAAGAAATTATTATAGTAACAAGCAAAGCGCTGATGTTATAACAAATATAATATCAGCGCTTTTTGTATATAAAAGCCAAGTAATCAGTTGGTAATAACCTCTGAAACTCTTTGCAAAGCGTCGAATCGTATGCGTAAAATCTTTCCATAATTACCCTTAACTCCTTCGCATTGACTTCCTGCTCCCACAAAATAGACATAGTATCGTTGGGTGCGTTTGTATAATTCGTTTCTATCAGGGCGCCCTAAGAGCTTTAAGATTTGCCCTGATTCTACTTTGATAAATTTATCCTTATTTTTTTCTAACATAGGAAACAACTTCGCCCGTTGGTTTTTGCAACCCATAGGGTCATCTTTCCATTGCTTAGCGTCAAAGCCCTCGATTTCGGGAGCTGTTTTGCAAGCAAACATGGTACAAGCTATCAGGACAATGAAGGTGTTATAAAGGAGCGTTGATTTCATTCAATATAGTTTTTAAGGCAAATGTAGAGAAAAAAGTGCTTCGGGTGAAAATAACCTTAAAATAGCGTATATTGTTTAGTGGCAACATTGCTCTGTACTAAGTCAGGAAAATTATGCAATCAGTAACATTTGAGGCAAATGAGTGGTGGCTAATGATGATAGGCATTGGTTTGACCGTAATGATGGTGTTTTATCTCCGGAATAGGTTGAAGGAAAAATGACAATTTTTATTGGCGGTAGATTCTGGTGGCCACATTTTGGGCCTTGATTAAATAAATACCACGAGGCAGTTGTTGCAAGTCCAAGGTTAGTTTAGAGGCGTGAATACGATTGATTGTCACTCTTTGAGTAAATACTTGCCCTAACTTATTGTATACTTGCAAAGCATGAAGGTTTTCAGCGTTGCCTTCTATGGTGATCAAATGAGGGGACACGTTAGAATAGGTGACCGCTAAATCTTGTTTGGGCTGACTAATGCGTACGCTTGTTATTTTTGAATAAGTAAAAGTACCATCTAAGTCGGTTTGCTTTAATCGATAATAAGAAATGCCTGTCAGTGGATATTGATCTGTATATCGATAGTGCAATATTTCTTTAGAATTTCCTGCTCCCTTTATTCTTTGAACTTCATTCCATTTAAGCCCATTGGTAGACCTTTCTATAGTAAAATAGTTATTATCCGTTTCGCTGAGCGTAATCCAGGATAAGAGCACTTCTTGGTTATCTTTCTGAATAGCTTCAAAACTTAATAATTCTATAGGTAAGCCACTATTGGTGCAACTGATCGTTTGAGCGGGAATGCCTGGGCCATTAATGTCTATATTAACATCCTGACAACCCAACGAAATCACCGTAGCCGTGGCACAATCAGTAGCCGTATTATAGGGGTTTACAGTAGTAACAAAAGTACCAGACCCAGGGCTATTGGGTAAGTTGAAGAAAAGATCTCCCTGGTTACAAGTTAAATGACCTTGTAAGGTATAGACCGATCCTGGTGCGGAGCCTGTAAAGTTTATTTGGTATGACATTCGCACATTATAGTTATACCCAAACGGGCAGGTAGTAGGTGCTACGATGGCTTCAGGAGTGACCGAAATTTCTACCGTATAACCATCCGTAGAAGTAACACTACATTGCCCATAGGCAAGGTAGTATTGGCCAAAACAAAGCACCAATACTAGTGATAAACACTTGTAATACATATCAATTAATCAATTAGCAAGCAAATAGTAATAACTGGGTTTTCAATTTACCCAAGCCTTATAGACTGTTTTTTTGTAAAATAAGTTGGGGTCTTATTATAAAATAACTGATTCTAACCATAATCAGTACAAATTGAGTAGCCAAAAAGATGCCTTATCTGTTATTTTCATATTTTCAAGCTGAGAAATGTGAGATCGTTATACCTAGACATTTTTTTGTATCTTCACTCTTTCATAATAAAATCACTTGCTTGTATGGATAGATATTATTGCTCGTTTGAGGTACGTTGGTCCGATTTAGACGCCAATCGTCATTTGGCCAATGCCTCTTATATGAACTATGGTTCTCATACTCGGATCAAATTTTTGAGTGAACATGGGTTTCCTCAAGTCAAATTTCAGGAACACCAAATAGGCCCGGTGGTATTCAGTGAGGGGTTTCATTTTTTTAAGGAAATGATGCCCAACGAGCAAGTGTATATTACTTTAGAACTGCAAGGAGCCTCCGAAAACTATATGTTTTTCCAATTTCATCACAATTTTTACAAACAAGATGGTAGCCATGCTGCTTTTGCAGAATTGTATGGAGGTTGGATGAGTTTGGCTCGACGTCGTTTGACCCTTCCTCCAAAAGAATTGGTGCAAACTTTGGACAAAATGCCGCGTACCTCTGACTTTAAAACATTATCTAAAGAAGATTTGAAAAGGGTAAGAATGCAACCCCAAACCGAACTATTTGTACCTTAAAAGTACCCTTGTATTATCTTAAACCTATCTATTGAAATCGGTCGACTGTAGACAGTCGACTATGGACTTGTGAACTATGGAAATGAAAGAAATACTTTCAAAAATAAGAAATTATGAAATTCGCATTCGCAAAGCAGTCAATGCGCAAATGAGAGGGAGCTTCGATTCAGTATTTAAAGGTTCAGGACTAGAGTTTGACGATGTACGCGCTTACCAATATGGCGACGATGTACGACGTATCGATTGGAACGTAAGTGCTAAGGGGCAGGAAACTTACATCAAGGTTTTTCGAGAAGAAAAAGAGCAAACCATCTATTTTTTGTTAGATGTAAGCGATTCGCAAAATATTGGCTCTCAAAAACGCACCAAACTGGAAGTCGGCAAAGAAATATGTAGTGTATTGGCGCTTTCTGCGGTCAAAGAATCAAGCCAGGTAGGCTTGATTTGCTTTAGTGACCAAAAAGAAAAATACATCAAGCCCGATAAGGGACTGAAAAAGGGATATGAAATTGTGTTGAATTTGTTTAAGCTTGAGCCTCAATCTTCGCAAACCGATATCACCAAGTTTATCCACTATGCGCTTAATCTGATGAAACGGCGCAGCATTGTGATTTTGGTTTCTGACTTTATCGACGACAATAATTATCTCCATTCGCTCAAGGCAATGTCGCGCAAGCATGACCTCATTGTGATTCATTTGGTAGATGAAAAGGAGCGTAACATGCCTAAGTTGGGGATTTTGCCTCTAAAAGATAAAGAAACCCAGAAAATTGTATGGGTGAATACATCTTCCCGATCTTTTCGAAAAGAACAGATAGATCGTTATCGGGAAAACCGTCAGAATTTAGAAAGCACTTGCCGAAAATACCACGCGAATTATCTAAATGTTCAGACAAATGAGGATATTGTGCCAAAATTAATTAAGCTATTTAAGGTAAGAAACAAAAAGGCGGTCAACAGGTAAATACTTGCGTGATAGCAGCCAGAGTACTTTGGAACATCAATAAGTTTTTTCCTTTTTTGATGTTTAAGCGAAGCGCCACCAAAAAAAGCTTGCTCTAGTGGGCAAAGATTGTAGGTGTCGTTTTACTAAAACACCTACAACGGGTAATCAGTATTTTAAAACGGTCGAAAAAACATAAATAAACTTAGTTTACAGTGTAGTAGTTTGATTCCTTAGATTAAATGTTGAAAAGTGAAGTTAAGAATTTTATATAGTATTTGTATGAGTATGTGGGCGGTAGCCTCGAGCTGGGGACAGTCAGGAACCTCTTTGCCGCCAGAGTATGCACAATACAAACCCGTAGGTTACTTTGTTCAGGATAGTACGGGCATTGGGTTACCCATTTATTATTCATTGAGTTTTAAGCATCCAGCTAATCTTGAAGTTATTTTCCCTGGCAAAGAATATTTTGGAGATCCTTTTCCGTTTGAGTTTTACGAAAGTAAATATTATCCTACCAAAACCACCTCTGGGGGGAGTATTGATAGTGTGGTGTACAAATTGGCTACCTTTGAGATAAAAAAGGTGCAGAAAATAGCATTGCCCATATTTATTCTTACCCGTAAAGATTGTGTCAAGATTTTTCCAGCGACAGATTCTATATTTTTAAAAGAATTAGTGAAAGGCGATGTGAAGAAGCTAAAGACTAAGGAAAACATTGCGCCACAACCAATGGAAGAAGTCTTTAATTATCCTTATCTGATTGCGATTATTGCAGGTGTCATTGTTTTGTTATTGATTGGCTGGATCGCATTGGGTAAACGAATTCGCCGTTCTTTGAGCTTGTATCAATTTCAATCAAGGCATACTCGTTTTTTACGTGAATTTAATCGTTTGTCCAATCGTTTTAGATCACGTAATTCTATTCATGACATCGAAAAAGCACTCACAATCTGGAAAAAACATTTAGAACTCATTGAAGATAAGCCTTTTAGTACCTATACTTCTAAAGAAATAGGACAACTAGTGCCTAACAATGAATTAGTGCAATCGCTGAAGTTAATAGATCGAGTGATTTACGGAAAGTCCATCAATGACAAAACCAGCGAGGCACTGGAAGTCTTGAAAGAATTTTCTATCTTGAGGTTTGAGTCAAAACAAGAAAACTTGAGAAATGCTTAATGATATTGTAACGAGTGTGTGGGAATGGTTTTCTTTTGAGTGGTTTTTACCCCAAACATTGCTCAATTTCGAGTGGGAAAACAAACTATATGTTTACCTAAGTGCGGCAATTCCCCTCATATTTGTGTTGCGCTGGCTTATTCATGTACGGTTTCGCCAAAATGTAGAAGTAGCCTTCGCTGAAGAACAATTAGAACCCAGTGAGTTTCACTGGTTGAGGTTTATCCCTCCGTTTGTGTTAATGCTAGGCATTGCTTTCATTATGTTATCATTGGCTCGCCCACAACGTACCAATGAAAACATCGTACAAACTTCCGAAGGAATTGATATCTTGTTAAATCTGGATATTTCGGAATCGATGCTCATTGAAGATTTTACACCCAACCGTCTGGAGGCCGCCAAGCTAGTGGCTAAAAACTTTATCAGAGGTCGCAAATACGATCGCATTGGCTTAGTGATTTTCTCGGGAGAGGCTTACTCAGTTTCTCCGCTTACCACCGATTACAAGCTGCTCAATCAATATGTAGAAGACATTCGGGAGGACATGATTCAAGAAGGTGGAACCGCCATAGGGAGTGCTCTGGGAATGGGAACCATTCGTATGAAAGAATCTAAATCTAAATCTAAAGTAATGATCTTGATAAGTGATGGCGATAATACAGCAGGGAACCTGGACCCTATTACTGCGTCGCGTCTGGCAATTGCTTACAATATCAAGATTTATACAATTTTGGTTGGGCGAGAAGGTAAAGTCCCTTATGGCAAAGACATGTTTGGTCAACCCCAATATGTGGAAAATACGATTGATGAATCTACGCTTAAGAAAATAGCTGAAATAGGGGAGGGTAAATTTTACCGGGCATCCGATAACCAAGCCCTGGCCGATGTATTTGCAGAAATAAATACCCTGGAAAAAACAGAAGTTACCGAGAGCCGATTTAAAAGTATCAAGGATTATTACTATGTGTACCTTACCTGGGCCATCATTTTCATTATTATCTGGTTGATTCTCAAGAGTACGTTTATGAGTAATGTGTTGGAAGACTAGCAAGAGTTAATTATGAATTATGAATGGATTAATTTTGTTTGTTACAACCAATAATTAACAATTCATAATTAGGCGTGTTCAGAGAAA